>CAZSFA010000014.1:22832-30995 GCA_964606055.1 uncultured Oceaniradius sp.
ATCGGCGCCGTGCGCATATACGGAAGCCAGCAGGCCGATGTCCATGCCGGCGACACCTTGGCCACGACGGCGGTTGAGGCCAGCCAGTGCACAGCCGCGACGGCCGCGATCGGCCAGGCCGTCGAACCGCATCTTCAGGGCGACGTCGCCGCCATGCTCCTGCGCGACGAGCCCGAAAACCTGTCGGGTCTCAACTTCAACAACGATGCAGGCGAGGCAATCACGCTCGCCCAGACCGGTGCGCGCCTGCGCCTGATCAACCTTTGGGCCACGTGGTGCGCGCCGTGCCGGGAGGAAATGCCCTGGCTTGAGACGCTGCAGGATGAGCGCGGCGGCGATGACTTCGAGGTCATCGCGATTTCCGTCGACGGCGGATCGGATGAAAAGCCCCGTGCGTTTCTCGACGAGATCGCCGTCGATGGCCTCAACTTCTACCACGATCCGACGATCGGCGTGTTCAACACGCTGCGCCGGGAAGGTCTGGCGCTCGGCCTGCCGGTGACGATTCTTGTCGATCATCAGGGCTGCGTCGTCGCCAACATGAACGGGCCCGCCCACTGGTCGAGCCCGGACGCATTCGCATTGATCGACGCGGCCCTTGCCGCCGCGCCGGGGAGCTAGGCGCTCAACACCTGCCAGCCGAAGATCAGGATGCAGACCCAGCCACCGGTGAAGACGATCGAGCGGAGCGGAAAGCGTGCCCACGCCGTGATCATGCCGAACGCGTGGGCGATCCTGAACCAGAAGAAGGCGACCATCGTCCACGCCGTCACCGGGTTGGAAACGCCCGCCGCATGGGCGACGAGCACCAGGACGGCCATCGGCACGAACTGCTCGATCAGGTTCATGTGCGCGCGATCGGCGCGCTGCACCCACGGCGGCATCTTCAGTCTGTCCGGCACGCGGGTGAAGTCGGTCGTTGTCTCGTCGGCGTGAAGGTTCACGCCGACGATGAAGGGGATCCACAGGCAGCCCGCCAGCAGCGCGGTCAGCGCCAGATAGAACAGTTCGGTCGTCATCATGATCGATCCGGGGCTCAGGCCGCCGACGTGAAACGGGTTGCCTGGCCGGTTTCGAGCCAGGTCTTCAGGCCCGACGCGATACGCGCCCAGCCTTCGCGCACGCCATCCTGACCGTCGGGAATTGCAAAGTGCAGCACCGTGAACTTGCACGCATCGCCCTGTTGTTCGATCTCGAAAATACACCGCGACGGGCCAAGGTTCTCGCCCCAGCCGGGCTCGAAGGTCATGTCGATCCGCCGCAGCGGGTCGATCGCCAGGATCTCGCCGCCGAGCATCAGGGTGCCGTCGGGCGTGTAGTAGTCGAAACGGCCGCCCTTGGTCAGGTCGCTCTTCAGGGTGCATTGGGCAAAGTGATAGTGCGGCGTAACGCTGCCATCGGTCAGCGCGTTCCACAGGGCCTGCGGCGTGGTGCTGATGAACGTTTCAAGCACAAAGTCGGGTTTGGTCTCGGCTTGCGTCTGCATCGGTCCGGTTCCTTCAAGCTGCGCCTTGAGGTCGAGGGCCATCCTCGCCATCGGCTTTTGGGTCAGCGGCTCGATCCACCGGTCGATGACCTGCTGGAGCGGAACCGCGTTCAGATAGTGGTGCTTGAAGCGTCCGGATCGCCGCGTGACCACAAGGGATGCGTCTTCGAGCACCTTGAGGTGTTTCATCACCCCGAACCGGGTCATGCCCAGTTGCTGTTCGAGGTCCGACAGCGTCTGCCCGTCACGCTCATGAAGCATGTCGAGCAGTTTGCGCCGGGTCTCGTCGGCAAGCGCCTTGAAGATCGTATCCACGGCCATCCTATACGTTACCATTAAGTCACGTGTCAACATGGTCACGTGACGGATCTTTGCATTCGTTAACGCCAGCTGTCGTCGCAAACCGGTTTGCGTGGCGATGAATCGCTAAAGTTGTATTCGGCACACCCGTCGAGCCACGACATGTTGTGAGAACAAAGACGGAAGACCTGTTCATCGCTGATTCGTCGCCGGTTCGTTCCCGCCCGGTTCCGAAGGTTAACGGAAACCGCCGACCCGTTAACGGCCATGGTTACCCAATAGTTAACAAAGCCGTTGCGATTCAATGCGTTAACCATTGCGAACGGCTCGGCCCCACCAGTCGATCGTCGGGCGTTAACGTTTTCCGCCCGACGGCGCCATTTCTGTCCACAGGCCATCCACAAATGGTGACGAGCCAATGACATGACACCACATCTGGCGGTGAACAAATATGCAACCCATGCGAGTCAGTGATTCGTCGCCCGTTCGTTCCAGACTCGTTCCGGTTGTTAACGCGCATCGTCGAAACGCTTGCGTCCGCCGCGCCGGAAGACCATGTGTTGGTCGTTTGCTGCGGCTCCCAACCGCCCTGTTCCGATCCCGCCCATAAACCGGCAGCCCGACCGAGCACGAACCTTCCATGCGCAATGTGAGCCCAAACCCTGCGAACGGCGCGCGCGCCGCTCCCGCCGATCGGCCGGTGACAGCGGTGCTGGGACCGACCAACACCGGCAAGACCCACCTCGCCATTGAGCGCATGGTGGCGCACTCCTCTGGCGTGATCGGACTGCCGCTCCGCCTGCTCGCGCGCGAGGTTTATGGCCGGGTGGCGGACAAGGTCGGCGTCGGCAACGTCGCGCTGATCACCGGCGAGGAGAAGATCGCGCCGCCCGGTGCGCGCTTTTCGGTCTGCACGGTCGAGGCGATGCCGCGCCAGACCGATGCCGCGTTCGTCGCCATCGACGAGGTGCAGCTGGCCGGCGATCTGGAGCGCGGTCACATCTTCACCGACCGCCTGCTCAATGTTCGCGGTCGCGAGGAAACGCTGCTTCTTGGCGCGGCAACGATCGCGCCGATGCTTCACGAACTGTTGCCCGCGGTTTCGGTCAACGGCCGCCCGCGCATGAGCCAGTTGAGCTATGCCGGCCCGCGCAAGTTGACGCGCCTGCCGCAACGCTCGGCCATCGTCGCCTTTTCGGCCGACGAGGTCTACGCGGTTGCCGAACTGATCCGTCGCCAGCGCGGCGGCGCGGCGGTCGTCATGGGCGCCCTTTCGCCCCGCACGCGCAATGCGCAAGTGGAACTGTTCCAGTCCGGCGACGTCGATTACCTGGTCGCCACCGATGCGATCGGCATGGGCCTCAATCTCGACGTCGATCACGTCGCTTTCGCGCAGACGCGCAAGTTCGACGGCCACACGTTCCGCGAGTTGACGCCGCCGGAGATGGCGCAGATCGCAGGCCGCGCCGGCCGGCACATCAGGGACGGCACGTTCGGCGTGTCGGCTCGCGTGCCGCCGCTTGACGACGAACTCGTCGAACGCATCGAAAGCCACAGCTTCGAGCCGCTGCGCATGTTGCAGTGGCGCAGTCGTGCGCTTGATTTTGGATCGATCGAGGATTTGAAGGCGTCGCTGGATGCCGTGCCCGACGTGACCGGGCTGACGCGCGCCCTGCCCGCGGTCGACCAGCGCGCCCTTGAGTTCCTCGCCCGCGACGAGGCCGTCACCCGCCGCGCCACGGGACCGCGAACCGTCGAGCGCCTGTGGGACGTGTGCTCGCTGCCGGACTATCGCAAGATCGCACCGGCCCAGCACGCCGACATCATCTCGGCGATCTTCCGCGATCTGGTCGAACGCGGCCATGTCGATGAGGACTATATGGCCGACCAGGTCCGCCGCGCCGAGCGGACCGATGGCGAGATCGACACGCTGTCGCACCGGATCGCGCAGATCCGCACCTGGACCTATGTCTCCAACAGGCCCGACTGGCTGGCCGACCCCGCCCATTGGCAGGAGCGTACGCGGTCCATCGAAGACAAACTCTCCGATGCGTTGCACGAGCGCTTGACGAAACGCTTCGTTGATCGCAGGACATCCGTGCTCATGAAGCGGCTGAAAGAGAACGCCACCATGGACGCAGAGATCGGACCCTCCGGCGACGTCGTCGTTGAAGGCCACCATGTGGGAAAACTGGATGGGTTCCGGTTCACCGCAGACCAATCCGCCGAAGGCGAGGACGCCAAGGCGGTTCGCACGGCGGCGCAAAAGGCGCTCGCCGCCGAGTTCGAGGCGCGCGCGACCCGGTTCGCCGCGGCCGCAAACGGCGACTTCGCGCTTGGCGCGGACGGGTATCTGCGCTGGCTTGGCGCTCCGGTGGCAAGCCTTTCGGCCGGCGAGGACTGGTTGTCGCCGGGCATCATCCTTCTGGCCGACGAACAGCTGACCGGACCGGCGCTCGATCAGGTGCGCGCGCGGCTCAACCGCTACGTCGCCCACCACATCGAAACCCATCTCAAACCGCTGACCGACATGCGGCAGGCCGACGAACTGTCCGGCATCGCGCGCGGCATCGCCTTCCGGCTGATCGAGAACTGCGGCATCGTCCAGCGACGCGACATTGCTGGCGACATCAAGTCGCTCGATCAGGACGGCCGCGCGGCGCTGCGCCGCTACGGCGTGCGCTTTGGATACTACCACATCTTCGTGCCGGCGTTGATCAAGCCCGCGCCTGCGGGACTGCTGACGCTGCTCTGGGCGATCAAGAACGACGCACGCGACAAGCCCGGCCATGGCGACGTCATCGCGCTTCTGGCCAGCGGGCGCACCTCGCTGGTGACCGATCAGGGCTTCGACCGCGCCTTCTTCAAGCTCGCCGGCTACCGCCATCTTGGCCCGCGCGCGGTCCGCGTCGACATCCTGGAACGTCTGGCCGACCTGATACGGCCGTGCATCTTCTGGAAGCCCGGCAGCGACCTGCCCGATGGCGCCTATGGCGACGGCAAGTTCGTCGTCACGCCGGCCATGTTGTCGATCCTGGGCGCAACCGCGCAGGACATGACCGAGGTGCTCAAGGCGCTCGGCTACCGTCATGAGGAAGTCGAGGCCGGCGCCGCCGAGACGGCAATGGCCAGCTTGCGCGAGGCACACGCGCCAAAGCCCGCGCCCGCGCCCGCGGAAGACCCAGCCACCCCGGCCGATACAGCGCAAGACGCCGCGCCGGACGAGCCAACCAGGCCCGACGAAGCAATCGAAGGCGCCGAAGAGACGCCGTCGCAGGAGGCACCCGCGACGACGCCGATCGCACCGGACGCAGCGGCCAATCCGGCCGAACCGACAACCGACCACGCCGCCCAGACACCGCCCACCGCGCTCGACGCACCAATGCCGGAACCGTCTGTGGCACCCCAGAGCGCGCCGACACCGGCGGACCCCGTCGCGGCGGACGATCAGCCGGGCCGGTCGGCGGATGAACCGGGTCCAGAAGCCGTCGAATCAGAAGCCCCGGCGGAATCGGCCGAACCGCCTGCGCCGGTCCTGGTGTGGCGTCAGGGCCGCATCGAGCGGCGGCCCGACCAACGGCGGCGGCGCCAGGATGCCGCCGATGGACGCGGTGATCAGACGCAGCGGCCGCAGCGCGGCAAACGCCGCGACGATGAGCGCTCCGGCAAGCCCAAGGGCAAGCGCCGCCCGCCGCGCCAGCACGACGGCCCGACGAACGCCACCGCCCGCCCGCCAAGGCGGCCCGAACGGCAGGCCGATCCGGATTCGCCCTTCGCCAAGCTTCAGGCGCTCAAGGACAAGCTCAACAAATGACCGGCGGCGCCGGCACGGCGGCGGGCGGATCGCCCGATCGCCAGCGGCTGGACAAATGGCTGTTCTTTGCGCGCGTTGCCAAATCGCGCTCGCTTGCCGCGCGGATGGTCGGCGCGGGCCAGGTCCGCGTCAACGCCGAGAAGGCAGCACAGCCCAGCCGCGCCATCAAGGTCGATGACGTGCTGACGATCGCCATCGCACGCCGCATTCTGGTCTACCGCATCCTCGATTGCGGCACCCGTCGCGGGCCTGCGCCAGAAGCGCGCCTGCTCTATGAAGACCTCAGCCCGCCACCGCCGAAGTCGCCGCGCTCGCGGCTCGACGCGCCCGTCGCCGAACGGCTTGCCGGCAGCGGACGCCCCACCAAGAAACAGCGCCGCGCGCTCGACCGCATCCGACCCGAAAACGAAAGCCGATAGCGCCAATGGGTCGGATTTGAGCACGTCCTTGCTTGCCCGGACATAGGCGCCCCTATAGTGGAATCATTCTAAAGTATACGGGTTTTGGAGCCCGGCAGTCTGCATCAGCCTTGCCGGTCAAAACCAAACCCATTAAGTCAACAATGCGGCGTTGTAACCTGGAGTGGCACCGTGACCTATATCGTGACCGACAACTGCATCCGGTGCAAATACACCGACTGTGTCGAGGTCTGCCCGGTCGATTGCTTCTATGAAGGCGAGAACATGCTCGTCATTCACCCCGACGAGTGCATCGATTGTGGTGTGTGCGAACCCGAATGCCCCGCCGATGCCATCAAGCCCGATACCGAGCCGGGTCTCGACAAATGGCTTAAGGTGAACACCGAATACGCCGACAAATGGCCAAATATCACCATCAAGAAAGAACCCATGCCCGACGCCGACGACTATGACGGCAAGCCCGGCAAGTTCGATGCGTTCTTTTCAGCCGAACCCGGCGAAGGCGACTGACGCGGTCGCGGCCCGGTGCCGCAGGGGCTGAGATCGCGGACACCGGCGACCATGGGCGGCCTTAACCACACGGCGACAAGGCCGGCCCGAAACGGCGATCCTGTGTCCAAACCGTTGAAAACATCACGTTTTCGTGCTATATGGTCTGGGATGCCGTTGATTGACACGCAGCTTGGCGCGCGTCCGCGCTTTCCCAAGAGGTATTAGGCCGAGTGAAATCGGTTGTCTGGAGTGACTTGAAGTCCTCCACAACCGTCTTTCGCGCGGTCTTTTCACGTCAGGAACGGTACAGCAGGCGGCCCAGGCCGCAATTGACGTGCTCGAGGCCATCGCCGCAGCAACAATGCATGCAGCCAAGGGCGCGACAATTTGACATTCGGGGCGCTCTCATGGCCGCATGGCCGTGAAATTGTCCCGACTCCGATGAGTGCATCGGTCCCGAGGGGCCGGACAGGGAGAATAACGAGTATGGCATCTTCGCCCAAAAAACCGTCTCAGCGCCAAGGTTTCAAGATAAACGAATTCATTGTGTACCCCGCCCACGGCGTCGGCCAGATTACGGCCATCGAAGAGCAGGAAGTCGCAGGCCACACGCTGGAACTCTTTGTCATCGAGTTCCAGAAAGACAAGATGCGCCTGAAAGTACCTGTCGCCAAGGCGCTCTCCATTGGCATGCGCAAGCTGGCCGAGAACGGTTTCGTCGATCGTGCGCTCAAGGTTCTGCAGGGCCGCGCGCGGATCAAGCGCACCATGTGGTCGCGCCGCGCGCAGGAGTATGATGCCAAGATCAACTCCGGCGATCTGATTTCGATCGCCGAAGTGGTGCGCGACCTTTACCGCGCCGAGAACCAGCCCGAGCAGTCCTATTCCGAGCGCCAGCTTTACGAAGCCGCGCTGGACCGCATGGCGCGCGAGATCGCGGCCGTCAAGAAGGTCTCCGAGACCGAGGCCGTGCGGCTGATCGAGACCAATTTGAAGATGGGGCCTCGCCGGACCGCCAAGGCGGAGAATGACGAAGCCGGCACGCAGGAAGAAAAAGCGGCCTGATCGCGGCCGCCCCTTCCCTGCACAACAGGCGTTCATTGCATACGGCACCGGCGAAGCTGCTTCGCCGGTGTTTTTTTGTGCTTGCAAGCCGTTGGAATCACGAGACAGTTCGCTGATCGGTCGCGCTCGTCGCAAACGATTGCCGATTTTTCGGTGAACCGGGTCTTGTCGTGCCGCGTATCTCCTCCAAGCCGCCTGTATCGGCCGGCGTGCAAGGGAGAGCGCGATGAAGTCCGAGCCCGCACGACGCGACATGGTCCGCATGGCCATGAATGCGCCCTATCTGGAACGCGAAGAGGAACACGACCTCGCGGTCCGCTGGAAACAGGCGCAGGATCAGGAAGCCCTGCACAAGATCACCACCGCGCACATGCGCCTTGTCATCTCCATGGCCTCCAAGTTCCGCTCGTTCGGGCTGCCGATGAGCGACCTCATCCAGGAGGGGTATGTCGGCCTGCTTGAAGCGGCCGCGCGGTTCGAGCCGGAGCGCGAGGTTCGGTTTTCAACCTATGCGACGTGGTGGATTCGCGCCTCGATGCAGGACTACATCCTGCGCAACTGGTCGATCGTGCGCGGCGGCACGTCCT
>CAZSFA010000015.1:0-30912 GCA_964606055.1 uncultured Oceaniradius sp.
ACATCGGAGACCTATTCGGTCGAGATGATGCTGCGCGACATGGATGCCGCCGGCGTCGACATGGCCGTCGGTTGCTCGCTCGGCCAGATGATCGACAACGACTACACGGCCAGCGTCGGCAAGAAGTATCCGGACCGGATCATCGCCTTCGGCCAGGTCAATGCGCGCGATCCCGATGCCGCCGACCAGATCCGCCGCGATCACGACAAGCACGGCTTCAAGGGCCTGAAACTGCACCCGGTTCTGCACGGCTACCACGTCGTCGATCACGGCCTGCTCGACCCGGTGTTCGAGGTCTGCGCAGAGCGCGGCATGATGGTGCTCTTCAATGCGCTCGATGACGCTTTCATCCACCCGCTGGGGATCGAGGAGATCGCCAAGCACTACCCCATGGTTCCAACGCTGATCGCGCATATGGGCACGGTTTGGAACGTCGGCGAAGCGATGCTGGTCGCCAAGCGAACGCCGAACATCTACCTTGAAACCTCCTCGACGCAGCTCATCGAGGTGCGCCTTGCCTACAAGGACCTTGGCCCCGAAAAGCTGATCATGGGCACCGACTGGCCCGGCAGCGATTTTGAGATGGAACGGCTCAAGATCGCGAAGTCGATCGATGATCCGGCGCATCGCGCCATGGTCGAAGGCGGCAATCTGGCGAGGCTCCTGGGCCTGTGACCGGGACGATCTCCACAGCCGCGATCTGGCCGCAGCCATGGCAGGCGCCGCCCCGTTGGGGCGGTACGCTGCGCGTGGCGAACGGCACGATCACGGCTGTGGAGGCCGCAGCCCCCCAGGGCGACGCCTTTGTCATACCGGGCCTTGTCAACGCCCATGACCATGGGCGCGGCCTGCGCCCGCTGGCCATGGGCGCTCCCGATGCGGCGCTCGAAGCCTGGCTCTGGGACTTGTGGCGCGCACCGCCCACCGACCCTTACCTGACATCGGTCGTCGCATTCGGCCAGATGGCGCTCAGCGGCGTGACGACCGTGGTGCACAACCACCTGCCGCAGAGCCACGATCTGGTGACCGAAGGCAAGGCCGTGGCGCGCGCGGCACGCGATGTCGGGCTGCGGCTGGCGTTCGTCGTTCCCGTCATCGACCGCAATCTGGCGGGCTATGATGGCGGCGCGGCGGTGCGCGAGCAGCTTGCGGCGGGCGACTATGCGCAGCTTCGCCAAGCGCAGGCACAACTGCCGGTTGACGAACAGATCTCCCAAGTCGCCGAAATCGCCGATGCGATCGACGGGCCGGACATCGTCACGCAGTTCGGACCGCCGGGACCGCAGTGGCTGTCCGAGGATGGTCTGAAAAAAGTCGGTGAGGCCGCGACCGCGCAGGATCGGCGCGTTCATATCCATCTGCTGGAAACCCGCCTGCAGCGCCGGTGGATGGACGATCATCATCCCGGCGGCGCCCATGCCTGCCTGCGCGAGGCGGGATTGCTCAATGAACGATTGACGATCGCCCATGGTGTCTGGCTGCGGCCCGACGAAATCGCGGCGCTATCGGATGCCGGCGCGACGCTGGCGCTCAACACGAGCTCCAACCTGCGCCTGGCATCAGGTATCGCCAATGGCGCGCTCCTTGATGCGGGCAGATTGCGGCTGGCGCTGGGCCTTGATGGCATGGCCATCGACGATGACGCCGACATGCTGCGCGAAAGCCGGCTTGCGGCACTGCTGCTCGGCCCGCGCGGTTTTGACCGACAGGGCATCGACCGTTCGGCCATCTTGCGCGCCTTGTTCGCCGATGGCCGCGTTGCCCATGACGGCAAGATCGGCCAGGGACTGGTCGCCGGCGCCGACGCCGATTGCGTCACGCTGTCGCTTGACCGGATCGGCGGCGACCGGCTCGACGACGATGTCCACACGCTTGCCGATCTGGCGTTTGGGCGCTGGAGCAGCGCCAGCGTGCGCGATGTCCATGTCGCGGGCCGCAGGATCGTTGCCGACGGCCGGTTGACCGGCGTGGATCTGCCTGCGGCCGAAGCCGAGTTGGCGCATGCCGCCCGCGCGGCGCGGAAAGTGTCGCCGCCGCCGGCATGGATCGCCACCGCACGTGCCGCACGGGTCGCCGCCTCGCAGCATGCACATGGCGGAAGCCATGACTGACGCAGTGACGCCGATCCGCGATGGCGCATTCGCCTTCGATCCCCGTCTTTATGCGGACGTGCGCGCAGCGCCGGCCGAGGCGGCCAGGCTGTTGGGACAGACGGCTTTGCCGGAAGCGATCGATCTGCCCGTCTGGGCCTATCTCATCACCAGTCCGGATGGGCCGTGCCTCGTCGATGCCGGCGGCGGCGCCTTGATGGACGCAGGGTTCGGCGCGCTGCCCGTGGAACTTGAACGGCTGGGCATTGCGTCCGCCGACATCGTCCGGGTCTATCTGACCCATTTGCACGGAGACCATTGCGGCGGGCTGATCGACGCGCGCGGTGCTGCCGCCTTCCCCAATGCACGCATCGCCGTGCCGGACGCCGAGATCACCTTCTGGCTGGAAGCCGACCGACCCGATGGTCTGCAACCGATCGTTGCCGACGCCAGACGGGCAATCGCGGCACAGGACGGCAGGATCGACCGCGTGCAGCCCGGCGAGAGCATCGGTGCCGCCGTCGCGGTCGACGCGCGCGGCCATACGCCCGGGCACACCGCATGGCTGTTCGAGGACGCGCAGGCGCTGGCCTGTGGCGACATGCTGCATGTCCGTGACCTCGCCCTCGCCCATCCGGACTGGTCCACCGACTGGGACATGGACCCGTCGCAATCGGCGGCCACGCGGCTTGCCCTGATGCGCCGCGCCGCGCAGGAGGGACTGACCCTTCTGACCTGCCATGGCGGGCCCATCGCGCCCGCCGACATCCCACAACCCGACGACGCCGTTTCCGCATGAGGACCCGATGACTTCTGCCACCTTCCACGCAACCGACAACCGCCTGATCTGCCGCCTGGGCGGAGAAACGCTTTGGCTGGAGGCACTTGGCGCCGCCTCGGTGCGCGTGCGGGCGACCAAGAACGCCCGGATCGACGAAGCCCAGATCAGTGGTCTCATCGACAGTCCACCGGCCGGCGCGCCGGTGATCGATATTGCCGACGAAACGGCCACGCTCACCAATGGGCGCATCCGCGCCACCGTCACCCGCATGCCGCGCGGACTGGAGCCAACGCTGGAACTGGCCTTTCACGACATCGAGACGGGCGATGTGCTGCTCGAAGAGGAAATGCCGCACATCCTGTTTCCCAACGCGCGCCACCACACCGCCGAACAGGGCGATCTTTGGAGGATCGAGAACACCTTCAAGGCCCATGACGGCGAGCGCTTCTACGGCCTTGGCCAGCACCAGCACGGCCGTCTCGACCAGAAGGGCTGCGTGATCGACCTGTTGCAGATGAACACCGAGGTCGTCATCCCGTTCACGATCTCGTCGCGCGGCTATGGGCTGATCTGGAACAATGCCGGCACCGGACGGGTGGAACTGGCCGCCAACCGCAGCCGCTGGATCATGGATGCGACGGCGCAGCTCGACTACGTCGTCATCGCCGGCGACGGACCCGCGCCGATCCTTGGCGAGTACACCGCCCTGACCGGGCGTCCACCGATGATGCCGGACTGGGCCATGGGGTTCTGGCAATGCAAGCTTCGCTACAGGACGCAGGACGAAGCACTTGAAATCGCTCGTGAATACAAGCGTCGTAACCTGCCCGTCGACTGCCTTGTGATCGACTTCTTCAACTGGACGCGCGGCGGCGAATGGCGCTTCAACCCCGAGGATTTCCCAGATCCCAAGGCGATGGTGGACGAGCTGGAAGCGATGGGCATCACGCCGATGGTGTCGATCTGGCCGACCGTCAACGCCAATGCCGAGAACTTCGGCGAGATGCGCGACATGGGCTATCTGGTCACCCACCGGCGCGGCGTGCAGGCATCATCGATCTTTGTCGATGCCAACACCGAGGGACGCACGCCGCTGTCGTTCTACGATGCGACCAACCCCGACGCGCGCGCCTATCATTGGGCGCGGGTGCGCGAGGGCTACGCGCAACACGGCTTCCGCGCATTCTGGCTCGATGCGAACGAGCCCGAGGTCTACCCGACCCATCCCGACAACATGCGCTATCATGCCGGCGAAGGGCGCGCGGTCACCAATGCCTATCCGTTGCTGCACCAGCAGGGCTATGCCGACCATTTCGCCGCCGACGGCGTTGCGGACGGCATCCTTCTGTCGCGTTCGGCGTGGCTGGGCAGCCAGCGCCACCCGGTCGTCGTGTGGTCGGGCGATGTCGACTCGACCTTTGCCGATTTTGCCCGTCAGATCCGTGCCGGCCTCAACATGGCGATGAGCGGTGTGGCCTGGTGGACCACCGACATCGGCGGGTTCAAGCATGGCGACATCCGCGATCCCGACTTTCACGAACTGATGGTGCGCTGGTTCCAGTATGGCGCGTTCTGCCCGGTGTTCCGACTGCACGGGTTCCGTGAGGACTCGCATGGCGATCCGCGCCTTGGACGCGAGTTCCTGTTCGGTGGCGCCGACAATGAGATCTGGTCGTTCGGCGAGGAGGTGTTCGGCATCCTGGCGAGCTATCTGCATCTGCGCGAGCGGCTCAAGCCCTACATCGCCGAGCAGATGCGCGCCGCGCACGAGACCGGCCTGCCGCCGATGCGGCCGCTCCTGGTCGACTTCCCCGGCGATGAGGCGGCCATTGGTGTCGAGGACAGTTTCATGTTCGGCCCGGACCTGCTGGTGGCGCCGATCCTCGAACTGGGCGCGCGCGAGCGAACCGTCTACCTGCCGGCCGGAGCCCGCTGGCGCGATGCCTGGACGGGCGATGCCCATGAGGGTGGCGCGACCGTGACAGTCGCCGCGCCGCTCGATCGCATCCCCGTGTTCCTGCGCGATGATGCCGACGTTCCGATCGCCGGGGCGGCGTGATGCGCCGCCCGCCACTTCTGCACGCTTCGGTGGCCGTCAACGACATCGATCGGGCGCAGGCGTTCTTCGAACGGGCGCTGGGGTTCGAGACGGTCTTGCGTGCCGATGATCTGACCGACGAGGTCGCCCGGCTCACCCGTCGCCATGGACTGACCGTCAAACTGGCGCAACTGGAACGCGCCGGCGATGGCTGCGCGATCGAACTGATCGCCTTTGACGACAACGGCGATGTTTCCGCTTCGGCGGCGGGCGCCGTTCCCTTGGCGCATCTGTGCTTTGCCGTCGCCGATCTCGATCAGGCAATCGCCGACGCGTGTGGCGAAGGCGCCCAGATGATGGGCGAGATTGTCGATTTTCCCGAAGGCCGGTGCGCCTATCTGCGCGTTCCGGGCGGCGCCGCAATCGAGTTCGAGGAAGTCTTGCCCTCGGATGCCGCAGCACCTTCCTCCGCCCAATCAAGAGAGATGACCGATGGCCAGCCTTGATCAGACCGATGCCATGAATGTAGCATCCGCTGCGTCCGATGCGGCAGGTGGCATGCGCAATCCCGACGCGCCCACACCGTCGGTCTATCCGCCACCCGAATCCCATCGGCCAACGCTGGTCGGCCAGCACTACATGGTGTCCGCCGGTCATCCGGTCGTCGCGCAATTGATGGCCAATGTGCTCGAAAAGGGCGGCACGGCGATCGATGCGGGCATTGCGGGCGGTTTCGCCTCCGCCGTGATCCAACCCGACATGTGCAATCTGGGCGGCATCGCGCCCATCATCCTGCGGCAGGCCGGCCAGTCGACGATGTGGACATCGCCCGGTGTCGGTCCATGGGGCGCGGACGCAACGCTTGACGGGTTCCTTGCCAAATGGGGCGGGGACATACCGCTGGGTCCGGCAACAGGTGTGGTTCCCGGCGCGCCCGATGCGCTTCTGGGCGCCCTCGCCCGCTTCGGCACCTGGTCGTTTTCCGATCTGGTTGCCCCGCTCATCGACTATGCCCGCGATGGGCTTGTGCTCGATCACCGCACGGCGATCGCGCTCGAAATCATGGGCCGCAGTTTTGCCGAATGGGACAGTTCGCGCGCCGTCTACTGGCCCAACGGCCGGCCGCCGCGCATGGGCGAGATCATCCGCCAGACCGATCTGGCCGCAACGCTCGAAACCATGGCGGCCGCCGAGACGGGCGGCGACCGCCAGAGCCGCATCGAAGGCGTTCGCGCGGCCTTTTATGACGGGCCGATCGCCGAGGCGATGACCGCGTTCAACAGCGCCCGGGGCGGCACGCTCACCCGCGCTGATTTCGCTGCCTTCCGCACGGAACTGACCGCCGCGCCGGAGGTGGCCTATGACGGCTGGCGCGTTGCGACCAGCGACTTCACAACGCAAGGACCGGTGCTGCTTCAGGCGCTTGGCATCTTGCGTCATTTCGATGTGAAGGCAGCGGGCGCCGGCTCCGCCGACGCGCTGCATTGGCTGGTCGAGGCGCTCAAACTGGCGTTCACCGACCGCGAAGCCCACTATTGCGACCCCGCGTTCGCGCGCAGCGACCAGTCGGCGCTACTGTCGGATGCCCATCTTGGCAGGCTCGCCGGACGGATCACCCGCGAACGGACGCTTGCAACGGACGCCACGTCCACACCCGGCGCGGCGCGCCCGCGTTTTGACACGACCTATGTCTGCGCGGTCGACGCGGCCGGAAACGCGATCTCCATCATGCCGTCGGACACACTGGATGGCTCGCCGATCGTGCCAGGCGTTGGCGCGATGGTCTCGTGTCGCGGCGTGCAAAGCCGGCTTGATGTCGATCATGCCAATGCGCTTGCGCCGGGCAAGCGCCCGCGCATCACGCCCGCGCCGGCGCTCGCGCTGCGGCCGTCGGCCGATGGCGAGGAAGTCGTCAGCTTCGGCTGCCCCGGCGGCGACATGATCATCCAGGCCATGCTGCAGGGCTTTGTGAACCTGGTCACGCACGGCATGCTGCCCCAGCAGGCGGTCGAAGCGCCCAGGGTTGCCAGTTTCTCGTTCCCCAATTCGTTCTTTCCCAATCCCGCTTTTCCCGACCGCGTCGACGTCGAGGCGCGGATCGATGCCGATGTCCGCGCCGATCTCGGCCGTCGCGGGCATGACTTGCATGACTGGCCCGAATGGGAGTTCGATGCCGGCGCTGTGATGATGGCGGGCAGGATGGAGATGGGCGGCGAGGACGGCCCGGCGCTGTTCGGTGCGGCCGACCCGCGACGGATCGCCTATGCGATCGGTCGTTGATCTCGGCCGAACCTGACCGATGACCGATGTCGCACTGCCCGAAGCGATCGGCCTGATCGCCATCCTCTTGGCGACCGGCGCGGTCGCCGGAATCATATCCGGATTGCTCGGTGTCGGCGGCGGCATCGTCATCGTGCCGGTGCTGTTCGTCGTGTTCGTCGGCCTTGATGTCGATGCCGACGTGCTGATGCACGTGGCGGTCGGCACCTCGCTTGCGACGATCATCTTCACCGGCTTCATGTCGGCCCGCACGCACCGCCAGAAGGGCAATGTCGACATGGCCCTGCTGCGCAGTTGGGGGCCGGCCATCACCCTGGGCGTGATTGCCGGCATCGCGATCGGCGGCAATGTCGCCGGCCATATCCTCACACTCGTCTTTGCCGTGGTTGCGGCCGTGGTCGCGATCAACATGGCCTTCAAACCGTCGGGCACGACCGGACATCGCGCCATGCCCGTGTCGCCGCTGCGCGAGGGCCTGGGCACGCTGATCGGCGGGTTTTCGGTGATGATGGGGATCGGTGGCGGGACGCTGTCCGTGCCGATCCTGTCCTATTTCGATTATCCGATCCGGCGCGCGGTGGGCACAGCCGCCGCGATCGGGCTCATCATCGCGATCCCCGGCACGATCGGTTTTGCCTGGTTCGGGCTCGGCGCGCAGAACCTGCCGCCGTTTTCGGTTGGCTACGTCAACCTGGCCGGTGTGGCGGCCATCGTGCCGGCCTCGATGCTGACCGCGCCGCTCGGCGCTCGGATCGCCAACGCGATCCCGCCGACGGCGCTGCGATACTGCTTTGCGGCATTTCTGGCGCTGACCAGCATGCGCATGATCTACGAGGTTGTGAGTTAGTCGGCGGCTAGCCGTAATGCACGAATGCGAACCGCCGACTGTCCGGCGCCCATGAGGGCACGTTGATCGTGCCCTGCCCGCCAAACAGCGATATCAGGACCACCGGCGATCCACCCTTGGCCGGCATCATGCGCAACTCGACCGATCGCTCGGCCGGATGCCCCCTGGTTCCGCTTTCATAGGCGAGATAGACGACCGTTCGGCCATCAGGCGATGGGTGCGGGAACCAGTTGACGCGCTCATCGTCGGTCATCTGCTCGGCTTGGCTGCCATCGGGCCGGATGCGCCATAGCTGCACGGCGCCATTGCGCTCGCCATTGAACCAGATCCACCGGCCATCGGGCGTGAAGTCCGGTCCATCGCAATGATCGAACCCTTCGGTCACCTGCGTCTCGTCACCGCCCCGGGTCGGGCAGGTGAAGACCTGAAACGTCGCGCCGCGCCTTGCCGCATAGGCAAGGGTCGCACCGTCAGGCGACCAGCCATGCCAATAGGACGGCAGGTTCGCCGTCACCCTTTGCGGCACGCCTCCGCCAACGGGCAGCGTGTAGATGCAGCTTTGGCCGTGCTCGGTCGCATCGCTGATCACCAGTTGCGTGCCATCGGGCGAAACGCCGTGATCGTTGTTGATCCGGGTCGCAAACCCGGTGTCGATCGGTTGCAGGGTCGGCCGGTCGAGCGGCACGGCAAAGAGCCGCCCGGACCCGTTGACGATCAGCGCCTTGCCATCTCGGGTCCAGTTGGGCGCTTCGATGTGGTCATCAGTCACGAGCACGGTGTGCGTCGTGCGATCTGCGATGTCGAAAATCGCAAGGGTGCTTGGCATGGCGGGTCCTCGCTTTTGCCGTGGAGGTCCGATCAGCGCCCCGGCCCGCTGCAAGGATCAGGGCCCGGCCACATCCAGAAGCTGTCGACGACGAGCGCCTGCTCGTCTTCGGCATAATCGTCCCAATCCATGGTCAGCAGCACCAGCGGCCTTGCCATGCGCAGGAACACGCTCTGCGCCAGAAGCATCATCGCCCGCATGCGGGTCTGCTTGTCGGACGGATCGGTGCCCAGCATCCGCGAGACCAGCAGCGCCATCATGTCGAGGACATCGGAAAACACCAGATCGTGGAACAATCGTGTGGACTCGCCGCCCTGGAACAGTTCGCGCTGGATGAAGGCACGCACCTCGGACAGGTCACGCTCGACGGCATTGCTCTTCATGCCCGACATCATCAGCCGGCGGAGCACGTCGCGGGCCTCTGCCGGATTCATGCGGGTGATCTCCTCGGCGGACAGGCTGGACAAGAGGAAGCCAGGTCCCGCTTTGCGCATACGCACGGCAACGTGCTCGATCGTGGCCCGACGCAGGCCGGCCTTGCCGCCAAAGTGGTAATTGATGGCCGCGACGTTGGCTTCAGCATGATCGGCGATCTGGCGCACGGTCGTCGCGCGATAGCCCCGTTCGCCGATCAGGCGCACGGCCGAAGCGATCAACGCTTGTCGCGTACGATCGGTGCGCGGATCAGCGGACAGTTCCGTCGTTGTGTTCATGCCCTTCCATACCGATTGGCACGGAACGACAAAAGTCCCTCGCCACCTGTTCAAACGTGAACTATTTTTAATACGTCTGTTTGAAATATTATGCTATGCCGATCATCGTTGATGTGCGGCCGGCGCCGAGCGGTCCAATTGCGATGATCATCGCGGTGCTCGCGCCGCATTCAAACACATGTATGAAACATTTCAAGCCAAACGACCAATCAGACCGGATTTTCAGCATGCAACGGATGTGGGCCCTGCTACGCGAAGCGTTCTGGATCATCGTCGCCATCGCGATCGTCGCCGGGGGGTATCTCGGTTTTCAGGCACTCGGTGCCGCCCGACCGGTGGTCGAGGCCGCCCCCGTCGAACGCGAGGTCGATCTGGTCGAGGTGCAACGCCTGGCGCCACACACCGGCGGCGTGCCGATCAAGGGCGAGGGCTTTGTCCGCCCCCACCGTTCCCTGACGGTTGCGACCGAAAGCCCCGGCAGGATCGTGACGCTGCACCCGGCCATCATCGAACGCGGCACATTTGACCAAGGTGATGTGCTGGTCGCACTCGACGACAGGAATGCCCGCGCCGCGATCGCCCAGATCGACGCCAACATCCGGTCGAGCCAAGCGCGGCTGACACTGACACGGACGCAGCTCGATCGGGCCGAGCGCCTGCGCGCCGATGGCATCATCGCCCAGGACCAGCTCGATCAGTTGTTGTCCCAAAGCGCCGAACTGGCCGCGTCGATCGAGGCGCTAGAGGCCAGCCGGCTCTCGGCGCAGATCGCGCTCGACAACACCGTCGTGCGTGCGCCCTTCGCCGGTACGGTGCTGACGCAGCAGGCCGATCGCGGCGCCGTGGTCGGTGCCGGCCAGGCGATTGCCGATGTCTATTCACACGAGGCGCTCGAAGTGCTGGTGCCGCTGCGCGAGGCCGATGCGGCGCTGATACCGGGCCTGTTTGAGGGTGCCGCGCCTGCCGCGACCATCTCGTCGACATTCGCCGGCGTCGAGTACGTTTGGGGCGCAAGGGTCGACCGTGTCGAGAACCGGCTCGACGCGCAGACCCGGACGCTGTCGGTCGCGGTGCGCATTGACGACCCCCAGGGTGCGCACCGCGCCGATGGCGGTCCGCTGCCACCGGCGGGCGCCGTGCCGGGCCTGATCAACGCATTCGCGCGGATCGCGATCAAAGGCGCCACATATGACGACCTCTATGCCCTGCCCTCGACAAGCGTGCGCGACGGCGCATCGGTCTGGCTCGAGGACGCGGCCACATTGCGCGTTCATCCCGTGCAGCCCGTCCACGTCGATGGCGAGACCACATATGTGCGCATCACCGACCTGCCGCAGCCGGCCAACCTGATCACGACGACGCTGGCCGCCGTGACGCCGGGCCAGCCGGTCCGGTCAATCGGCACCACGCGAACCGCCGCGGCGGAGCCCGCGCCATGAACGGCATCATCAAATGGATGACCGAACACCCGGTTGCGGCGCATCTGTCGCTGATCATCGTCCTGCTGGTCGGCCTTTTCAGCCTGACGCAACTGCCTCAGACGACGTTTCCCGAGTTCGCGCTCGATACGGTCGAGGTCTCGGTCGGTTATCAGGGCGCGGCGCCCGGAGAGATCGATCAATCGATCATACGGCCGATCGAAGACCAGTTGGCCGGCATCGACGGCATCGACGAGATCACCGCAACCGCGCGCGAGGGCCTCGGCACGGTCAGCATCACCTTTCATTCGGGCGAGGACATCGTCACCAAGCTGGGCGAGGTGCAGACCGAGATCGATCGCATCACCGTGTTCCCAGAGGATGCAGACGAACCGACCGTCGTTCAGGGCAACAACCGGTCGCGGGTTCTGGAACTGGCCATTCACGGCGCGGTCGACGAGCGTGTCCTCAAGGAAGAAGCCGAGCGCCTTCGCGATGAGCTGAGTGCGCTTGACGCGGTTTCGTTCGTCGAAACCGCGAACACGCGCGACTATGAGATTTCGATCGAGATCGACCGTGACACGCTCAACGCCTATGGCATGACGTTGAGCGAAGTCGCCCGCATCGTCGGACAGAACTCGCTTGAACTGCCCGGCGGGTCGGTCGAGACGGACGCGCTGGCGATCCCGCTGCGCACCACGGGCCGCAACTACACCGGCACCGACTTCGAGACCATCATCATCAGGTCCAACGACGAGGGCGCGCAGGTTCGGCTGGGCGATGTCGCAACGGTCATCGACGGGTTTGCCGATACCGATCTGCGCGCCAGCTTCGCCGGCCAGCCGGCCGCGACAGTCAACGTGTTTCGTGTCGGCGACGAGCAGGTGCTGCAGGTCGTCGACGCGGCTCTTGCCTATGCCGAGACCACCTTCACGCCGACCCTGCCCCAAGGCGTCAATCTGACCGTGTGGCAGAACGAGGCGATCGTTCTGCAAAGCCGGCTGGATCTGCTCGTCAAGAACGCCTTCACAGGCATGGTTCTGGTGATCCTGTGTCTTGCCCTGTTTCTGGACATCCGTCTTGCATTCTGGTCGGCGGTGGGAATCGGCGTCGCCTTTGCCGGCAGCTTCACCGTGATGGGCCTGATGGATCTGACCATCAACATGATCTCGCTGTTCGGCTTCATTCTCGCCATCGGCATTGTCGTCGACAACGCCATCGTCGTCAGCGAGAATATCTACAAGAACGGCGAACAGGGCGCACCGCCAATGCAGGCGGCCGTCAAAGGCGCTCAGCGCGTTGCCGTACCGGTCATCTTCTCGGCGCTGACGACCATTGTCGCCTTCTTTCCGCTGCTCGCCATGCCCGGTGTGCTCGGCAACGTCCTTGGGGACATTCCGCGCATCGTGATCATCGTTCTGGTCCTGTCGCTCATCCAGGCGCTGGTCATCCTGCCACACACCCTGTCGCGGCTGCGCCTTGGTTCGGACTATCGCGCACCGCTGGCGCTGTGGCCGATCAACACCCTGCGCGGCTGGATCGATGCGGGCCTCCAATGGTTCATCCGCGTGCCGCTCGACAGGACGCTGCGCTTCACGACACGGCGCTTCATCGTCCCGATCGCCGGCGTGCTGGCGGCGATGATCCTCGCCGTCGGGCTGGTCGCGCATGGCTATGTCAAGTTCGAGTTCTTCCCCTCGATCGACGGTGAATACGTTACCGCCAACATCGAGATGGTCGACGGCACCACGCTGACGCGCACCCAAGCGGTGGCCGAGCGCCTGCGGGTGGCGGCCGTCGCCGCCGGCGAAAACCTGTCCGACGCGGTGGGCCACACCGGTGGCCCCATTGTCGAGAATGTGTCCATCATCATCGGACGCGGCGCCCAGGGCGGCGGCCCTGACGCGGGGGCTGCGACATCGGGGGCGGCCGTTGGCCATGTCGTCGTCAAGGTGACCGATCCTGAACTGCGCGATTGGCCGACATCGGCGTTCGAGGCGGCGTGGAATGCCGAGGTCGGCGACATCGCCGGCATCAAATCGATGACGCTTTCGGCCTCGCTGATCGATGCCGGCGATCCGATCGCGCTTGAACTGTCGCTGCCCGATGGCGAGGACATCACCCCGGTTATCGACGATTTGCGCGCGCAGTTGCGGGCCATACCCGGCGTGTTCGGCATTCAGGACGACAACTCGGCCGGGCGGCTCGAATACACCTTTGAGCTGCGCGAGGAGGCGCGGCTCTACGGCGTCACGTTGAGCGATCTTGCAACGCAGATGCGCAACGGGTTCTTCGGCGTCGAGGCGACCCGCGTGCAGCGCGGCCGCGATGACGTGCAGGTCCGTGTGCGCTTTCCGCAGTCGGACCGCGACTCGCTGCACGACCTCATGGACACGCGCATCCGCACCGCACAAGGCGCACTGATACCCCTGTCGGTCGTTGCCGAAATCAGGGAGGATGTCGCGCCAACCCAGATCACGCGGCGCGACGGACGCACCATCACCTCGGTTACCGCCGATATCGACGTTGCGGTAACAACGGCGCAGCAGGCCAACGACCTGATCCGGCAGGATGTGTTGCCCGCGCTGGAGGAACGCTATCGCGGACTGATCGTCGATTTCGGCGGCGAGCAGCGCACCCAGTCCGAGGCGCAGGCGGCGCTTGGCCAGGCGACCGCCATCGCCATGATTGTGATCTTTGCGCTTCTGGCGCTGATCTTCCGATCTTACGTGCAGCCGATCGTCGTCATGCTCGCGATCCCGCTCGGCCTGGTCGGCGCAGTCGTCGGGCACTATTTGCTCGGCGTTTCGCTCGGCCTTCTGTCTATCTTCGGCGTCATTGGTCTGGCCGGCGTCGTCATCAACAACTCGCTTGTGATGATCGATCTCTACAATGAGTATCTGGGGCGCGGCATGGACACGCGCGCAGCCGTCATCAAGGGCACCAAGGACCGTTTCCGGCCGATCCTTCTCACATCGATGACCACCTTTCTGGGCATCTTTCCGCTGATCATGGAGACCAGCGTTCAGGCCCAGTTCCTCATTCCGCTGGCGGTCTCGATCGGCTTTGGCGTTCTGTTCGGAACGGTGATCATGATCATGGCCGTCCCGTCGTTCTTCATCGCACAGGCGCGTCTTTTCGGCAGTTACAGGTACCCCGCATCGGCGGACGCGGTGTCCTCGCCCACGCCTGCGTCCATCGTCGACGGCGCAACGATCCGCGCGGCCAACGATGCCGATCCCAAGCTGGCGGCGGCCGAGTAGCATCGCCGCCTTTGCCGCCATCAACGTGAAATCGCACGCACCGTCTTGCCGCGAACCCGACATATGACTCTTCATCCGGGCATGGTAATGCCGCAACGCAGCATGGAGCGAAGCCAAGGGATGACCGTTGGACACCACTGATCGCGGGCGCACCGATTCACTGCCCCTTGAAACACCGCCACCGGCCGACAAGGCCGGCCCCGCCACCGGCCTTGCAGCGCGCGTGCTCGGCCGGGCGATCTACATTCCGCTGTTCTTCCTGGTGTTGTTCACCGGCGGCGTGATGGGGCTCTATTTCCAGCCTCCCACCCTGCAATGGTTCTATCAGGTCACCGGCCTTGCGCCTGGCGGCGGCAGTGACGCGCCAATCGCGGTGTCGCCCGAGGTCGCGGCTGCCGTCGAGGAACAGGGGCTCGAGCTTGCTGCCGCCGATATCGTGGCGCTGGGCCGCTTGCTGCCAGCCGGCGATATCGTCACGATCGCGCCCCCGTTTGGGGCCAACGATGCGGCCATCATGTCGGTGGAAGCATCACCCGGCGATCTGGTCGAAACGGGCGACGTCGTCGCCATATTGGACAACCGCCAGACGCTTGAGGCGGATCTGGACGCTGCCCGCGCCAGCGTCGGCGTGCGCGAGGCCAGCCTTCGGCAGACGCGGGAGTTGACGCAATCCCTGCGCACCGAGGCAGAAGCCAATCTCGAACGGGCGCGCGCCACAGCCGCCAATGCCGATGATGAACTGGCGCGCGCGCAGGCGCTGTTCGACCGCGGGATCGTCACCCGCGCCAATCTCGATCGCGCCCGGACCGAAAAGGATCAGGCTGACCGCGAGGTCGAGCGCTTTGCGGCCGTGTTGCAACGTTACGTGTCCGCCGAGCCGGACGATCAGGCCGATGTCATCGTGGCGATCCGCAACCTGGAATCGGCACGCGCCGAACTCGAGCGTGCGCGGCGCAATCTGGAACGGGCCTTCGTGCGCGCGCCAACGTCGGGCACGATCCTGGAGATCAACGTGCATGCCGGCGAAAAGCCGGGCAATGACGGTGTCGCCACGCTTGGTGATCTCAACCAGATGAAGGCCGAGGTCGAAGTCTACCAGACACAGATCGGCAGTGTGCAGGTCGGCCAGCCGGTGCAAGTCACAGCCCTCGCCCTTGCCGAACCGCTGTCCGGCATCGTCACGGAAGTCGGGCTTCGGGTCGGCCGGCAGACCATCCTGGAAGATGATCCGGTCGCCAACACCGACGCGCGGGTGGTCACGATCGACGTCCTGCTCGATGAGCGGTCATCGGCTATTGCATCGCGCTACACCGATCTGGAAGTGGTTGCGCGCATCGACACCAGCGGGCCGAGCGGTTGACGGCGCTGCTCAGTCAGGTTCTGGGCCGGGTTCCGATCGGCTGGCTGCAACTGACGCACAATCGCGGCCGGCTTCTTGCGGCGATTGCCGGTGTGACGTTCGCCAACGTCCTGGTGTTCGTGCAGTTGGGCATCATGGGATCGCTGAACACGACGATCGTTCGCGACTACGAGATGTTCAACGCCGACATCATGATTTCGTCCATCGACACCAACACGCTGACCGAAGGCAGCGCCGTGCCGCGCCAATGGTTGTTCCGGGCCCTGTCGGTGCCGGCGGTCAACTCCGCTTCGCCGCTGTTCATCGGCACGGTCGACCATACGCGCGATGACGGCGGAGCGGTGGGGTTCAGAGTGTTCGGGTTCGATCCCGAGGCCGAGGGCATCATGAACGAGCCCGTCGAAAGCCAGCGCGATGTGCTGCGGGTGGAAAACACCATCATCATCGACACCCGGGCGCGCGGCATGGAAGATTATGACCTGTCGGACATCAGCCCAACCACGCCGCTCGAGTTGCGGATGGGCAATCAGCTGCTGACCGCGCGCGGGACACTGGAATCCGGTGGCGGCTTCGGCGCCGATGGCAACATGGCCGCCTCCGATCAGACATTCCTGCGCCTGTTTCCCCGCCGTGCCTCGTCCGCGCCCGATCATGTTCTTGTCAGCCTGCGTGACGGGGCTTCGGTCGCGCAAGCCGTTGCCGATCTGAGCGAGTTGATCCCGCAGGATCTTGCGCGCGTGCGCACCGTGGCGGCCGCTGCCACCGAAGACCAGATCTACCAGACGACGGAGCGCCCGACGGGGCTCATCTTCGGTTTCGGCGTGGTGATGGGCGCCATCGTCGGCATCGTCATCGTCTACCAGGTGCTGTCGACCGATGTCGCGGACCATCTGCGCGAGTACGCAACGTTCAAGGCGATGGGCTATCCGCAATCGTTCTTCTTGAGCATCATCTTCGAGGAAGCGGTGGTGCTGGCGGTCATCGGGTTCATTCCGGGCCTGCTGATCAGCCTTGCGGCCTATGCGACGCTCAACCAGTTGACCGGCCTGCCCTTGGTGATGGACTGGGATGTGGCGCTGATGGTGCTTCTGGGCACGATCGCCGCGTGCACATTGTCAGGCGCGATCGCGACCCGCAGGCTGGCATCGGCCGATCCTGCGGACCTGTTCTGATGACAGCTGACGCAATGGAGGCGGCTGTGGCCCCCACGACAGGCGCGGTGCCCGATGGCAGCTTCGCGATCCTTGCGCGCGGTCTCAACCATGCCTTCGGCAATGGCGATGCGGCCTTCCATGCCATCCACGATGTCACGCTCGGCATCGAACGCGGCAAGCTGACGATCCTGATGGGGCCATCGGGCTCGGGCAAGACGACGCTTCTGACGCTGTTTGGCTGCCTGCGCGACGTGCAGACGGGCAGCGTGCGTTTGCTCGATCAGGAACTGCGCGGCGCCAGCAAGGACATGCAGGTCAAGCTGCGCCAAAGGCTGGGCTTCATCTTTCAGGCCCACAACCTGCACGACAGCCTGTCGGCGCGGCACAACACGATGCTCGGCCTGCAGGTCAAGGGTATCGGCGACGCGCGTTTCCAGCACAAGGCGGCCGCGCACATGCTTGGCTTGGTCGGGCTCGATGAGCGGGTCGATCACATGCCGTCCAACCTGTCGGGCGGCCAGAAACAGCGGGTCGCGGTTGCACGCGCGCTCGTCGGCAATCCTGAGATTGTCTTTGCCGATGAACCGACCGCCGCGCTCGACAAGGTGTCGGGCCTGCGCGTGGTCGAGATCCTCAAGACGCTTGGCCATGAACGCGGCACGACCACCGTGATGGTTACGCATGACAACCGCATCAGCGATCTGGCAGACCGGATCATCACGCTGGAAGACGGCAGGATCGTCGAGGACACCGCACCAGTCCCGGTTTAGCGGTCTGCGTCCCCGCGCAGAAACGGCCTTGGCGGATGGCCGGTGTAGGCGGGCAACACGTCGCGGGGCAGCGGTCCCTTGTTGCGCGCGCCCTGCCCCATCTCCTCCCAGGCATGGCTGAGAATGCCGACCGAGCGCGACAGGCAGAACAGGCCCCGCGCCAACGGCGCGGCAAAACCGAGCTCGGCGTAGATGACGGCGGTCGCGCCATCGATGTTCATCGGGATCGGTTTGCCCTTGCGGCCCGCCAGCGCGCGTTCGACACCGCGCGCGATGGCGGCATAGGCCCCCGACACGGTTCCGGCCTGGGCGGCCGCATCGACGAGTGCCAGAAGGCGCGGAGCACGCGGATCGATCGGATGGAAGCGATGCCCGAAACCGGGCACATGGGTGCCTCCTTCCGCCTGAAAGGCGTCGAGGTGCCGATCGATGGCTTGTTCAAGCGCCGTGCCCTCATCGTGCAGTTGCGCAATGGCCGTGTACAGTTCGACCGCCTGCTCGCCCGCGCCACCATGAACATCGCCCAGCGCGTTGAGCCCCGACGCCATCGCGTTGTTCAAACCGACGCCGCAAGTCGCCGTCATGCGGGCGATGGCGATCGAAGGCGCCTGCGGCCCGTGATCGACCGCTGCCATCAGTGCGGCTTCCAACAGGCGCGCCTCGCCCTTGGTCGGCACATCACCCCGCAGCATCAGCCAGATCATCTCGGCAAACCCGATGGCGCCGATCAGGTCCTCAATCGGATAGCCGCGATAGCGGATCTCGCCGGGCTTCATGTCGATGATCGACGTCGACCACCATTGGGCGGCATTGTCGTCTGCATCCGATGGTGAACCGGTCATAGCGCCCCGCCGCTTCTCAACTGTTCGATGTCGTCGCGATCGTAGCCCAGTTCGGCCAGAACCGCATCGGTGTCGGCGCCAAGGCGCGGCGGCGGCGTGTCGGTCGCAGGTGCTTCGCCGTCGATCTTGATGCCCGTGCGCGCCAGCCGCACGTCGCGCCCGAGGTCCGGCTCGGTTGCGAACGTGCCGATCATGCCACGATCGACGACCTGCGGGTTCGCAAGCGCTTCGGGCACGCCAAGCACCTCGCCGGCCGGGACGCCGGCCGCGTTGAGGCGTTCGCGCCACTGCGAGGCTGAGCCTTTCGCCAGCGCCGCCTCCAGTAATACAGTCAGCTCTGTCCGGTTGGCGAGGCGCCGCTGACGATCGGCAAAGCGCGGATCGGCGACGAGGTCCGGCAAATCCAGCGTTCGGCACACGGCCTCGAACTGCTCCTGCTTATTGGCGGCAATGTTGATCAGCCCGTCGCCGGTGCGAAACGTGCCCGAAGGGCTGGCCGTGAAGTTGTCATTGCCCATCGGAGCCGGTGTCCGGTCTGCCATGAGAAGGTTGGAGACGACCCAGCCCATCGTGGCGATGACCGACTCGAGCATCGAAACGTCGATGAAGCGGCCACGCGACCCGGACCGGTCGGCAAGCGCGGCGGCGACCGCAAAGGCGGCCGTCATACCGCCGATCGTGTCGGCCATCGGATAGCCGACCCGATAGGGCGCGGTTTCCGGAGCGCCGGTGATCGCCATCACGCCGCTCAGGCCCTGGACGATCTGGTCATAGGCGGGCAGGTTACGCATCGGCCCGTCCTGTCCGAAACCCGAGATCGCGCAGTAGACCAGATCCGGCCGGATCGACTTGAGCCGCTCATAGCCAACACCCAACCGGTCCATCACGCCGGGCCGATAGTTCTCGACGAGCACGTCGGCGGTCGCCACGAGCTTGTCAAAAACGGCGCGGCCGGCCTCCGACTTGAGGTTGATCGTGATCGAGCGCTTGCCGGAGTTCTGGGCCAGGAACGAAACGCCCATGAGTTGCGCATTCAGCGCCGGGTCGGCGCCCAGCTGCCGCGCCAGATCGCCCGTGCCGGGCAACTCGACCTTGATCACCTCGGCGCCCAAATGCGCCAGTTGGTGGCAGCAAAACGGCCCCGCCAGCACATTGGTCAGGTCGAGCACGCGATATCCCGTCAGCGGCGTTGTGCTCATTTGGTGATGTGCCCCCGGTTTTGGCCGAGGCCACGCATGGCCAGCGGGATCAGCATCGTCAGCAGCAACAGGCGGCAGACGTGATGGGCGGCAATGAAAGCGGGATTTATGCCAAGCAGCAACGCCATCGCCGCCATGGCCTCCAGCCCGCCCGGCGCGTAGGCGACGAGCATCTGGATCACCGGAATGCCCAGCACCAATGCGGCGCCGACGCCGGCGGCAATGGCGACGAGACCGGCAATCATGGTGAAGACAAGAGCGGCGGCCAGCGCCCTGCCGATCGCGCCAATGCCGACACCGGCGAATCGCGTGCCGATCAACGTGCCCATGATGATGAAGGCGGGCATCGACAGCCAGAGCGGCACCAGGCCGGGACCGACCCCGGTCAGATGGCCAATCGATGACGCCAGCATCCCGCCGAGCAGAAAGGCGGCCGGCACGGCCAACCGCTGCAGGACCAGGGCGGCGATGATCGCCGCGATGGCCGTTACCGCGAACACGGGCAGGGTCATGGCGGTGCCCTGCGGCAAGCCCGATCCGGGATCGCCGCCAGTAATCGCAACGACAAGGAACGGCACGGCCAACGTCAACACCAGAACGCGGGTAGACTGGATGATGGCCACCGCCGCCGTGTCGGCCCGCGTGGCGGTGGTCAGACCGAGAACGAAGCTCAGATGGCCCGGTGCCGCGCCGAGCAGCGCGGTCATGCGGTCATAGCCAAAGCCGCGTTCGAGCACGACCGCGCCGGCCGCCATGATCGCCAGCATGGCGACGAACAGGATCGCGATCGACAGCGGCCATTGACCGGCGGTTGCGACCATCTGCGGTGTCACGCTCGTGCCGATGGTCATGCCGATCACGATGAAGCATGCATTGCGCAGCGGATCGGGAATGCGCAGCGGCAGCCCGAACAAGGCGCCGATCGTCACGCACAAGGCCGGGCCAGTGAGCCAGGGCGCTGGAAAGGACAGCCATTGCGCCAGTCCGGCACCGGCCGCCCCGATGGCAAGCGCAAGCAGGACCGACTTGATGTCCGCCATTGCCTAGTCGCCCGAACTGCTCGTCTTGGCGTAGGCCCGGTCCTTCATCTGCCGGATGCGCGCGGTCAGGAACGGCGCGACAAGGCACAGCCCGGCAATGAGCAGGATGGTCAGCGTGAGCGGGCGCTCCCACAGGAACGACCAGCTGTCGTCGTTGATCAGCAGCGCGCGCCGCAGGTTCTCCTCCATCATCCCGCCCAGGATGAACCCCAGTATCATCGGCGCCATGGGAAAATCGAGTATCCTGAGCACCACCGCCGCAATCGCGAAGATGACCATCAACTGGATGTCGAAGGTGTTGAACGAGACGAAATAGACACCGATCAGCGAGAAGAACAGGATGAGCGGCAGCAGGAAACGCGACGGGATCGCCAACACCCGCGCGATGTAGGGAATCAGCGGCAGGTTGAGGATCAAGAGCACGATGTTGCCGATCCACATCGAAACGATCACCGACCAGAACACCTCGGGCTGATCGATGTAAAGGCGCGGGCCGGGCTGGATGCCATAGCCGATCAGCGCACCGAGCATGATCGCGGTGGTGCCCGAACCGGGGATGCCGAGCGTCAGGAGCGGCACGAACGAGCCCGTGGCAGCGGCATTGTTGGCGGTCTCCGGCGCGGACAGGCCGCGTACGGAACCCTTGCCGAACTGCTTGCCTTTCTCGGCGCCGGCCAGACGCTGTTCGGTGCCATAGGCAAGAAATGACGCGATCGTCGCGCCGGCGCCAGGCAGGACGCCGATCAGGAACCCCAGCACAGACGACCGGCCGATGACGGGCACCATTTCCTTGACCTCGTCGCGGCTGACCGCCATCGAGCCCAGGTTCTCCGACGCTTCCTTTTCCTTGAGCCGGTCGGCATCGCCCTTGGGCTTGAGGATCGCCATCAGCGCCTCGGACAGCGCGAAGGTGGCCATCACCAGCAGCAGGAACGAGATGCCGTCGATCAGATCGATCATGCCCAGCGTGAAACGCGGCACGCCCTGGGTCTGGTCTGTGCCGACGGTCGAGAGCATCAGCCCGACCACGGTCATCAGCAGCGCCTTGGCCATGTCGCCCTTGCCGGCAAAGGCCGCAACGGCAACCAGCCCGAGCACCATCAGGGCAAAATAGTCCGTCGACTGGAAAGACAGGGAGACCGCCGCCAGCGACGGCGCGGCAAGCAGCAGGAACAGCGCGGCGATCACGCCGCCCGAAAACGATGAGTACGCGGCAATGGCCAGAGCCTTTCCGGCCTTGCCCTGTTTGGCCATCGGGTAGCCGTCGAACGAGGTGGCCACGGTGGAGGCGACGCCGGGCGCGTTGATCAGGATCGATGAGGTCGAGCCGCCGAAGATCGCGCCATAATAGACCGCCGCCATCAGGATGATGCCGGCCGACGGGTCGAGCGTCGCCGCGATCGGGATCATCAGCGCGATCGCCGACATCGGGCCGAGCCCGGGCAACATGCCGATGAAGGTGCCGGCCAGACAACCCATCATGACGAACAGAAGGTTTTGGATGGAAAGGGCCGTCGAAAGCCCGATCAGAACGCCTTCAAGCATCGGATCACCCTCTCCCGCGCATGAATGCGGGCAGCGGCTCGATGAACACATCAAGGCCCTGCGTCATCAGCGTCCAGAACAGCACGACCAGCGGCACGGCGACCAGGATGAGGTAGAGGGGCCGGCGCTCGCCCAGCAACCAGAACCCGATCATCAGAAACAGCGATGTCGACGCGATGAAGCCGAGCGGCCGGATGGTGAGGCCGTAAAGTGACATCAGCGCCAGAAACAAGATGGTCTTCAGCCAGTCATAGCCCGTGAAATCAAGGCGCGCCCGGGAACCGGGAAAGACGATGACGATCACCGAAAGCGCGATGCCGAGCACCGACAGCACTTCGGGCATGGTGCGCGCGTGAAAGGCGACATTTTCCTGGAACGGCAGCAGGCGGATCTGCTGGCTCAAAAACGCGTAGGCGATGCAGAACACCAGCAGCAGAACGCCGCCGATGCGATCCTTGGCGATCGGCATGGACTTCCTCCCCTCCAATGGCGCGGGGCCGCCGGGCCCCGCGCGAGCAGCGTTGCCGGCCGTTCAGCGAAACGCCGACGGCCGACGCACCACGGTCAGAGGAAGCCGAGTTCGCGCATCAGGCCGCCGATCTGTTCTTCCTGTGCTTCAAGGAACGTCGTGAAGTCACTGCCTTGATTGAAGATATCGACCCAGCCATTGCGGTCTCGCACGGTCACCCAGTCATCGGTTCCGTACATGGCCTCAAGCGCTGCCTGATAGGCGGCGGCCTTGTCGTCGTCGAGGCCGGGCGTTGCGAAGAAGCCACGCCAGTTGACGAACTCGGCGCCTGGCGCGCCGGCTTCGTCGCAGGTCGGCGTGTCGGGCGAGGCGTCGAGACGGTCGGTCGACGTCACGCACAAGATGCGCACCTCGCCCTGGCGGGCGAGTTCGATCGCTTCGCCGAAGCCGGTCGACAACGCCTTGATTTCGCCCGACAAAAGCCCGGCCATCGCCTTGCCGCCCGCATCGTAGGGGATGTACTTGACCTCGGTCGGGTTGGCGCCGGCGCCCTTCATGACGAGCGCGGCGACAAGGTGATCCATGCCGCCGGCCACCGAACCGCCACCGATGGCGACATCGGTGGGATCGGCATTGTAGGCGTCGACCAGACCGGGGAAGTCGGTGATGTCGGAGTCGGTATTGACGACCATCGCCGCGTAATCGCCGATCGTGCCGGCAATCGGCGTCAGATCACGAAATGACTGCGGGAAGACGCCCTGCAGGGACCGGATGACGATCGGCGTCGAGTTGACCATCAGCGTCCCCTCGTCACCGGTCTCGATCAAATGGGCGATCGCCTTGCCGCCGCCGCCGCCGGACATGTTTTCATAGGTGGCAGAGCCGACAAGGCCGGACTTGGTCAGCGCTTCGCCGGTGCCGCGCGCCGTTCCGTCCCAGCCGCCGCCGGCGCCGCCGGGGATCAGGAAGTGAACCTGATCCACCTTCTGATGGCCATCGGCCTGAGCCATGGAGATCGCCGCAACGGCGAAGGCTGCGGCGCTGAGCGCCGCGGTGACGTGTTTGAGCATGTGTTCCTCCCACAATCGCTGGCGCGCCAACGGCCCGCCGCCCCGGCAATCAAACACACCAAGCTGTCAACTGGCTGACAGGTTCAGCGAAGACGCAGAGCGTCGTTCCAGTGATTGATGAATCGCGCGCGCTTGACCTGGTCGAGATAGACCAGAAGCGCCGGGCTGACCGAGATCGGCCGCAGCGCGTCGCCCGCCTGCGCGCGCAGCGCGCTTGCGGTGTTGGGACCGGTGACCTGCGGGTGCAGCGCGGGGAGATTGGCCTCGGCGGCCATCAGTTCCTGGCCGCGTTGCGACATCAGGAAATCGAGGAACCGTGTACCGAGCCCGGGGTCGCGTGCGGCCTCTGGAACGAGCGCAATGCGCGACATGATGATGGTGTAGTCGGTCGGAAGGATGATGCCCAGATCCGGGTTGCGCGCCGCCCACGCCGTCGCGTACGAGCCGAGGATGTTGTAGCCGATCGCGAACCGGCCATCGGCGACACGTTCCAGGATCGAGGACGAGTTGGAGTAGAGCTTGACGCCGGAGCGGCCCATGGCACGCACAAGCGCCCATGTCTCTCGGTTGTGTTCGCTGTCGCGCGCCAAAAACAGGAACCCCACCCCGGCGCGCTCAATGTCATAGGTCGCGATCCGACCGTAGATCGTATCCTCCTCGCTTTCCAGCATGTCCATCAACGCGGCGCGCGTGCGCGGCACGTCGCCATCGGCGAAGCTGGGCTTGTGATAGATCATGACGGAGGGTTCGTAAGTCAGCGCAATGGCGGTATCGCGCCAGTTCGCCCAGGCCGGCCAGCGCTCCCCATGGGCCAGCGACAGCCGGCGCGCATAGCCGTCATTTGCCAGTTTCATCTGAAGGTCCATGGCCGACGAAATCACCAGGTCGGCAGTCTGGTCGCCGCTGTCGCCTTCTTCGAGCACACGCTCATGGATGTCGACCGTCTGAAGCTCATGGTAGTGGACCGTCACCGACGGGTTTTCGTCCTGAAAGGCCACAATGAGTGGCTCGGCAGCGGCCAGATCGAGCGATGAGTAGATGGTCAGGATCGGCGCGACGCTGTCGTCGCGCGCGGCGAACAGCGATTGCGCCACAGCCGGTGTAACGACCATGGCCTGCGCGAAGACCAGGCAGCAGACTGCCGCAAGACGTGCCCTCATCGGCGTGTTCGATCCTCCCTGGCGGTTGACGCGGATCGCTTCACAGATCGCTCCAGTGCGACTACCACTGGTGGCGGGAGGATCGATCATGCGCGTTCTGCTGGTCGAGGACAACGCCAAACTGGCGGCCGGCATGACCGACGTGCTGGCGCGCAAGGGCTTCCGCGTCGATGCGGTCAGCCATGGGCAGGACGCCCAGGCGGCGCTCGCATCGACCGCGTTCGATCTGGTGATCCTTGATCTGAGCCTGCCCGACATTGACGGGTTGGAGGTGTTGCGCGGCCTGCGCGACCGGCACCAGGACGTGCCGGTTCTGGTGGTCACGGCGCGCGGCGATCTCGATGACCGGGTGCGCGGACTGGATCTTGGCGCCGACGACTATCTGACCAAGCCGTTTGCGGTGGAGGAGCTGGAGGCGCGCGCGCGTGCGCTGATCCGGCGCGGCGCCGGCCGGGCGCGCCCGACGATCGAGTTCGCCGGCTTGACGCTCGATGTGACCACCAACAGCCTGACCGGCAACGGCCGGCCGATCGAGATATCCCGGCGCGAACTGGCGGTGCTGCAACTGATGCTGATGTCCAAGTCGACGGTTGTGCCCAAGGCGCAGATCGTTGAATCATTGTCGACCTTTGACAGCGACACGTCGGAAAACGCGGTCGAGCAGACGATCAGCCGATTGCGCAAACGGCTGGCGCCGCATGGCGTTGCGATCCGTGCCGCGCGCGGGCTTGGCTACTTCCTGATGGGTGAGGAGCGATGACCCCGCGCTATTCGCTCCGCCGGCGGCTGCTCATGTTCCTGCTCGTGCCGTTGTGCGCGATCGGCGTCATCGCGCTGCTCGACGCCTATCGGACCGCGCGCGAAACGGCCAACGAGGTGTTCGACCGCGTGCTCTCGGGCTCGGCGCTGGCTATTGCCGAGCGCGTGGTGGTGGACGACGATGACAGGCTCGACGTCGACATTCCCTATGTCGCCCTCGAAATGCTGACCTCGGCCGCGCAGGACCGCATCTTCTACCGGATCGACCACGGCGACGGCACGCTGATCACCGGCTATGACCGGCTCGATGTGCCCGACGCCGTTGCCGGCCACGAGGAGCCGTTCGCATTCGCCGATGGCACGTTCCGAGGCGCGCCGATCCGGCTGGCCTCCTATCGCGGTGCGGTTTCCACCGGAGACCGGTCGATCGGCTTCCGCGTGACCATCGCCGAGACGACCAATGCGCGCCAGGCCATGGCGCAGAGCATTCTGGTGCGGACGGCCATGCGGCAGTTCCTGTTGATCTTCGCGGCAGCGATCATCGTCTGGATCGCGGTGACCAGGTCGCTCCGCCCGCTTGGACGGCTGGAAGCGGCCATCGGCCGACGCAGTCCGGCGGACCTGCGACCGATCGAGCATCACGTGCCGACCGAGGTCGGCGGCCTGGTCGATCGGATCAACGGCTTCATGAGCCGGCTCGGCAGCGCGCTGGGCGCGCTCAAGCACTTCACCGGCAATGCCAGCCACCAATTGCGCACGCCGCTGACGATCATCCGGACGCAGCTGAGCATTGCCAGCCAGGCCGAAACGCTCGATGGGGCACGGCAGGCCATCGCCGATTGCGATCAGGCGGTCGAGGACGCCGAGCGGACGCTGGCCCAATTGCTGCTGCTTGCGCGTGTCGATGAGAGCTCATCGAAGGCCGATATCGGCCAACCGGTCGATCTTGGCGCCATCGCCTCCTCGGTCGCCGAAACGATGGTCGTTCCGGCCGCCCATGCGGGGTTTGAACTGGGGTTCGAGCGGGCCGGCGCTGTCTGGTGCGTGGGCGATGAAGTCCTGCTGCGCGAGATGATCTCCAACCTGATCGACAATGCGATCCGCCATGCCCGCGACGGACGTGTGATCATCGTCCGGGTGCGCGCCCAGGGCGACGCGGCGATCGTCGCCGTCGAGGACGATGGCTGCGGTATCCCCACCCAGATGCGCAGCGCGGTCATGCAACGCTATGTCACCGGCATGGGTCCGAGAACCGCCGCGTCAGGGTCCGGCAACAACGGTCTTGGCCTTGCGATCGTCAACGAGATCGCTGCCCTCTTTCACGGCAGCGTGGCGATTGCCGAGCGGTTCGGCGCGCCCGGCACCCGCGTCGAGGTGCAGTTGAGGGCTGCAACGGCGCCGGCTTGAGGCCAGCCGGGCGCGACCAGGAAACCCACAACAGAACGCGAAATTGAAAGCACCTTCTTGTGCAGTCTTCCATCATTGTGCTAATGACACCGATGTCATGACATCGGTGTCATAGAACGTCGATGCTGTTCGGGAGGAACCATGGCGACGATTTACGACGTGGCGCGCCGGGCCGGCGTGTCGCCCAAAACCGTCAGCCGTGTCATCAACGGCGACGCGCCGGTCAAGGACCGCACGCGCCAGATCGTCAGCGAGGCGATCGCCGCCCTCTCCTATGTCCCCTCCAGCGCCGCACGCTCGATGCGCTCCAACAAGACCGGGCTCGTCGGCCTGATGACAGGTGCGATCTCCACCTCGGCGACAACGCCCGAAGCGTCGGGTCTGCCCGAACTGCTGATCGTCCAGAGCATGCAGCGCGTTTTGACCGATGCCGGCCTGACACCGCTGATCACCGACACCGGCGGCGACCCGGCCAAGGCGGCCGATCTGGCCGAGACATTTGCCCAACACCGCGTCGAGGCGCTTGTCTATGTGGCGGCCTTCCATCAGCATGTCGCACTGCCCGAACTGGGCGCTGACGGCCCGCTGCTGCTCGTCAACTGTTTTGACGATGCGGGAACGCCGAGCGTGCTTCCCGATGATCGCGCCGGCCAGCAGGCGCTCGTTGCGCGGCTGATCGCGGCCGGCCATCGGCGCATCGGGTTTCTGACACTGCCCGAAACGCTCGTCGCGCAGGAGTTGCGGCTGGAAGGCTATCGCGACGGATTGGCATCGGCCGGCATCGCCTATGATCCCGATCTGGTCATCGCCGCCGGCCTGCACCATGCCGGGCCTCAGGAGGCGGTGCTGATCAGCGAGGCCGTCGACCGCTTGCTGTCGCTCGACAGTTCGCCGACGGTTCTTTGCTGCGGCAACGACCGGATGGCGCTGCAACTCTACGGCATCTTGCGCTCGCGCGGCATTGCCGTGCCGCACGAGATCTCGGTTGCCGGCTACGACGACTACCGGCTGATATCGGAAACGCTCTACCCGCCGCTGACCACCGTGGTGCTGCCCTATCACGCCATGGGCGAGGAAGCCGCGCACCGCCTGCTCGCACAATTGCGACCCGACCCAGAACGCGCCCGACCGGCCGGTTCCGAACGGATTTCCGGCCCGGTCGTGTGGCGCGAGTCGGTTCTTGACCGCAACCAGACCACACACTGACCCATGAGGAGGAGTACGACCATGAAGACGACAACCTGGGTGACAAGAGCGCTTGCTGCAGCCACGGTGATGACTGGCGTTGCGATCGCGCCGGCCGCGTTTGCGCAGACCGAACTGAGCCTTTGGTACCACGGCGCCGGCAGCGACAATGAGGAAGAAGCGACGGTCAAGCGACTGGTGGCCGAGTTCAACGCCAGCCAGGACGATTGGGAGGTCGTCATGGAGAGCTTCCCGCAGGAGAGCTACAACGACTCGATCATCGCAGCAGCACTTGCCGGCAACCTGCCGGACATTATCGACGTCGACGGGCCGGTGATGCCCAACTGGGCCTGGGCCGGTTACATGCAGCCACTGGGCATCGACGAGGCCAGGCTGGAAGGCTTCCTGCCCGGCACGATCGGCCGCTGGAACGGCGAGATCTACTCGGTCGGCCTGTGGGATGCGGCCAAGGCGATCTTTGCGCGCCGCTCGGTTCTCGAACAATACGACATCCGCATTCCAACGCTTGATGAGCCGTGGACGCTCGAAGAGTTCGACGCGGCGCTCGTCGCGATCAACGAGGGCGGCGAGTTCGACTATGCGTTCGATCTGGGCATGGCCTGGACAGGCGAATGGTACCCCTATGCGTTCAGCCCGCTTCTCCAGTCGTTCGGCGGCGACATCGTCGACCGCTCGACCTATCTGACCGCCGACAACGCTCTCAACAGCGACGCGGCGATTGCCTTCGGCGAATGGTGGCAGTCGGTGTTCGAGCGCAATCTGGCGCCCGGCACCAGCCAGGATCCGGCAGACCGCGAGACCGGTTTCGTCAACGGCAGCTATGCCTTGCAATGGAACGGCAACTGGGCCGCGCTGCCGGTCGTCGAGGCCTTTGGCGATGATGCGCTGTTCCTGCCGGCACCGGACTTTGGCAACGGCTCCAGGATCGGCGCCGCGTCATGGCAGTTCGGCGTCTCCGGTTCGTCCGAGCATCCCGACGGCGCACGCGCCTTCATCGAGTTCGCCCTGCAGGATTCCTGGTTCGCCGCCTTCTCCGACGGCACGGGCCTGATCCCGGTCACGTCCACGGCCGCCCAGCAGACGCAGAACTATGCCGAAGGCGGCCCTCTTGAAGTGTTCTACGGGCTCTCCGAGCGCCAGGCGCTGGTGCGCCCGGTCAGCCCCGGCTACGTGGTCGCCGCCAAGGTGTTCGAAAAGGCGCTGGCCGATATCGCCAATGGCGCCGATGTCGCCGACACGCTTGATGCGGCCGTCGACGAGATCGACGACGACATCCAGGCCAACGGCGGCTACGGCCACTGATCACCACGTTGCAATGATCCCGCCGCGCGCCCCGATTGATGGCGCGCGGTCGGATACGGAGGGGACGGCATGGCGTCACGCTTGACCAAATCCAATCGTGCCGGATGGGCATTCGCACTTCCCGGGTTCGGGCTGATCGCGATGTTCATCGTGCTGCCGTTCTTCTTCGCATTCGCCTTGTCGCTGACCAACCAACGGCTGATCTCACCCAATCCGACCGAATATGTCGGCCTTGCCAACTACCGCGATCTTCTCGGGCTTGCGGTGATCACGCTTGAGCCCGAACGGGACGCAGCAGGCGCGATTGTGCGGGACGACGATGGCGCAATCGCCTATCCGCGTGTGCGCACGATCACCCGCAGCGACGCGTTTCCCCAGTATCGCGGTATGCGCGAATGGTTCCGATGGCAGTCGGGCGAGAACGCGCGTGTCGTGGTCGCCCGCGACGTCGTCTTCATGAAGGCGCTCGTCAACACGCTGACATTCGTGGTCGTGGTCGCGCCCGTCCAGGCCGGGTTCGCGCTGATCCTTGCGCTTTTGATCAACCAGAAGCTGCGCGGGGTGAACATCTTCCGCGCGATCTATTTCATGCCGGTGGTCGTCTCGATCGTCGTCGTCTCGCTTTTGTGGCGGTTCATCTATGACGGCAATGACGGGCTTTTGAACAACATGCTGTCGGGACTTACATTCGGCCTGTTCCAGCCCGTCGACTGGCTTGGCAATCCCGAAACGGCGCTCGGTTCGATCATGGCGATGTCGATCTGGCAGGGTGTCGGCTTCCACATGGTCATCTGGCTGGCCGGCCTGCAGACGATCTCGCCCACGCTGTATGAAGCCGCCGACATCGAAGGCGCGTCGAAATGGCAGGCGTTCCGCTACGTCACCTGGCCGGGACTGCGTAACACGGCTGTGCTGATCCTGATCGTCATCACCATGCAGGCATTCGCGCTGTTCGCGCAGGTCGACGTGATGACCAATGGCGGCCCGCTCGACTCGACGCAGGTGCTCGTCTTCCAGGCGGTCGAGCGGGGCTACGGGCGCCAGGACATTTCCGGCGGTTCGGTGATCTCTGTGATCCTGTTCCTGATCGTGTTGTCGATCTCGCTGCTGCAACGCTGGCTGACAAGGGAGCGCTGAGATGGCAGCCGTTACCGCCGAGAACCGTGGACTGCGACTGGCAGCACGCTATCTGGTGCTGGCGCTGGTCGCCGTCATCTTCCTGTTTCCGCTGATCTTCATGGTCATGTCGTCGCTCAAGCCCGACCAGCAGCTCTTGTCGGACACCTCATCGCTGCGGGCCTTCCTGCCGGTCGGCGACATCTCGCTGAACAACTATGTCGACGCGTTCAATCGCGCTCCGGTCGGCCTGTTCA
>CAZSFA010000016.1:0-30584 GCA_964606055.1 uncultured Oceaniradius sp.
CCGGCCCGTCGTCCAGCTGGATGCGCCGGACCGATGCGATTTGTCTCAGATTGCCTACGCGTGGCGCCAGATAGCCCGCCATGCCGCCGTTGGGCACGAAACCTACTCTGCCGCCAGAAGGGGGCGAGTGAGGCCGAGCCGCTCGAAAGCCTCGTCCGGCGCGTCGAGTTCGGCCATCAGTTGCACCATATGCGCGACGATTCGTGCTTCGGCTTCCGCGTCGTCCAGTGGCGATTGCTGGCCGGGGTCGGTTCTCAGGTCGTACAGCCGTGTTTCGTTCTCGAGCAGGGCACCGGGACCATAGGTGTTGTACATGGGCGTGCGCTCGGTGACCGGAACCTTGAGCACCGGGGTGCCCTTGGTGAACGGCAGGCTGCGGTCAAGCTCGGCTTGGGAGAGTTCGTCGACCGAGAACAGATCGAAGATGTGGGTCGGCATCAGGGTGTACTGGTAGACCGATTGCGTCGACAGATCCGGCGGATACCGGTGGTAGGTATGTTCGCCGTCGACAACGTTGACCGCACCGCCAAAGTAACCAAACAGCGCGGCGTTGCGCCGGCCCGGTTCGCCGTCAATCAGCGGGAGAAGAGAATGGGCCCGCATTTCGGCGGGCGCCGGTGCGTCGTGCAGGTCGAGGAATGTGGCGCACAGATCGGCTGTCTGGGTAATCGCACCGCAGCGCGTTCCGGCTTTGCCACGGCGCCTTGGATCATGCAGGAACATCGGGATGTGAGCCACTTCCTCGTAGATGTTCATGCGGTTCTTGGCCCAGAAATCATGCTCGCCGAGCAGGAAACCGTGATCGGTCGTCACGACCAGCGCGGTATCGTCCCAAAGTCCGTGACGATCGAAATCATCAAGAAGCCGCCCCAGCAGGTCGTCGCAAAGCGCAACCATGGCGTAGTAGTTGGCGCGCAGTTCTTCGCATTCCTCGGGCAGTTCATCGACGCGGCCATAGCGAGGCCAGTCGAGCACCGGGCCTTTCCAGCCCGTGTCGAACGCAGTCTTGAATCGGCTTGGTGCATGGAACGGCTCGTGCGGATCGAACGTTTCGATCTGCACGAACCAGTCGTCGGCCTCGGCATTCATGTTGAGGAACTCAAGGCCCGCTGCAAACACCTGCACCGAGGGAAACTCGTCTTCCTGCTTGATGAACTCCCGGTTGACCATGTTGTGTGCGAAATAGGAACTGCGGTCCTGGGAGAACTGTTGGGCGTGGTATTTCTCGCGCAGCCGTTCCCAATGGGGCTGGACCATGGCCTTCCATGCGTCGCCCTCCTGGCCACGCACGAACTCGTAGCTGTTGTAGCGGTTGTGATAGGTCGCGCCGCCATCTTCGAAGTAGTGGAAATGGTCGGTAACCAGATGGCTGTAGATGCCTTGATCGGCCAATATCTCGGGAAAGGAATTGTCAAACGGTTCCAGCGGCCCCCACGAGCGGTGCAGAAAACTCATCCGCCCCGTCTGGATGTCGCGGCGCGCGGGCATGCACGGCATCGAGCCGACATAGTGGTTGTCGAAGGTGACCGAACGTTCTGCCAGGCGATCGAAGTTCGGCGTGGGAATGCGCGAGCCCCCATAAGGCGACAGCAAGTGTCGGTTCAGCGAGTCAAAAAGCACAAACACCGTTTTCATGATGGTCTCCAATCACTCATTTGACCGCGCCCGACGTCAGGCCACGGACAATGAAATTCTGGGCTACGAGCAGCAGGACGACGCCCGGCAGGATGGACAGCACCGATGCCGCTGCCATTTCCGTGAAGGCAATCGTGTTCTCCTGGGCATATTTGCCGATACCGAGCGGCACGGTGGCGGTCTGCCGCTGGGTCAGCGTCAGAGCCACTGGAAACTCGTTCCAGGAAAAGACGAAACTGATGATGGCGGTGGCCGCAAGGCCCGGTTTGACGATCGGCACAACCACATGGCGCAGCACTTGCGGCGTCTTGGCCCCGTCGATCGTGGCTGCCTCCACCAGTTCCTTTGGGACATCGCGCACAAAGACGCCCATCATCCACAGCGCCATCGGCAGGTTGAGCGTCGTATGGGCCAGGATCAAACCCACATAGGTGTTGTCCAGCCCGACCGAGCGGAACATGGTGAACCAGGCCCCGGCCAGCGTGATCGGCGGCACCATGTGGAATATGACCGACCAGAGCAGCAATGAGTGAAGCACCCAGGCTGGCCAGTTCATCCGCTCCATCGAGTAGGCTGCAAGTGTTGCGATGACCAGAACGAGCAGAGTGCTCGTAATGCCGATGATCATCGAGTTCGAGAAGTTGCGGATGTAGTCCGAGGAGCCGCCGAACAGCACGCCCTCGAAGTTGCGCCAGGTTGGCGTGAAGAGGACGTGGCCGAGCAGCAGGTCGATCTGGTTCTTCAGACTGGCTGACACGATCCAGAGGAACGGAAACAGCACGATCACTGCAATCGCTGCGAGGCAGAGATGGTTGATCACCGAATGGCGGGCATCGCGGTCGATCACTGCGTGTCTCCCTTGCGGCGGGAGATGCGCAGGGCGATGAAGATCATCGCGGCGATTGCCATGAAGGTCGCAATCGAAAGAGCCGATCCGTAGCCGGGACGGTCTTCGGTAAAAAAGCGCCTGTAGATCGTGAACGAGATCACCTCGGTGGAGGTGCCGGGCCCGCCGCCGGTCAACAGATAGATCTGATCGAACACCTTGAACGCGAGGATGAGCCGGAAGATGAAGGTCACGATGATCGCCGGCAGCATCAGCGGGATGGTGACATAGCGCAGCAGGCTGAAGCCGGTCGCACCATCCATTCGCGCAGCCTCGAACACGTCTTCAGGCAGGCTTTCGAGCGCAGCCAGCATCAGGAGGTAGCAGAACGGGGTCCAGTGCCAGATGTCGACGACGATCACCGAGGCCAGCGCCAGATTGGCATTGCCCAGCCAGTCCTGCGGCGGGATGCCAACGAGGCCGGTGATCTGGTTGATGACACCGAAATCAAACGAATACATCAGCTTCCAGATCGCACCGATGACAATGCCGGGTACGAGAATGGGAAGCAGGAAAATGGTGCGGTAGACGACGCGCCCACGGGTAATCGAAACTGTCAGCAACGCCATCCAGAAACCGATGACCATCTGAATGGCGACGGCGACGACCGCGAAGATGATCGTGTTCCAGATGCCGGCGCGAAACAGTGTGTCGTCCAGAAGGGCGCGGTAGTTGTCGCCGCCCACAAACGTCCAGATCGCCGTGCGATTGGACCATTCGACGTCGTGAAAGCTGAGCGCCAGCAGATTGGCAAGCGGGATCAACGTCAGAACAAAGAACAATATCAGCGCGGGCGAGAGAGTCGCAAATCGCCAGAACGTGTCGGATCTCATCGCAAACGCACCTGAAGCAGGGTGAAGCCGGCCATGACCTGGTGATCACGGCCGGCGTCTCTGGAACGCAGACTACGGAAGGGGGTCCAGCGTGGGCGCGTCGTAGCCGGCAGCGGTCATCACAGCCGCAATTTCCTCGGCGGCCATGTTGAGCGCCTCCTCCAACTCGATCTCGCCACCAATGGCCTGGTTGAACCGAAGTTCGGTCACGGCCAGCACTTCTGCGGCTTCGGGGATGACAAAAGTCAGTTGGGCTGTCGGCAGCGCATCGGCCAGCGCCTTCATGTAGCGGTATTCTTCCTGGTCAGCCATCTCCGATGTCAGAACCGCGCGTGATACGGGCGGAGAGCCGGCCTCTGCGTAGGCGCGCTGCGCTTCTTCGGTCTGGAACCACTCCAGGAACGCCAGTGCCGCCTGTTTGCGGTCATCGGGGATGTTTTTGGGGATGCCTCCAAGCCAGTGACCCAGACCTGGAGATGACGGATGGTCGTCCGTCCCGGGGGGCGCCGCATAGCCGACAAGACCCACGACGGCTGATTGCGTGGGGTCATCGAAGAGGGCCGGGGCCGGCACGCCCTGAATGTGCCCCGCCCGGCCGGTTGCCATGTTCTGTATCACGTTCGTCTGGGTCTGACCGGCGGTGGACGGATGCCCCACTTCGGTGGCGAGTTTGAGATACGTCTGCATTCCTGCCAACGTTTCGGGGCTGTTGATCGTGACCGTGAAGTCACCCGCCTTCTGGTCACGGAAGATGCCGCCGCCGTGGCTCAGCATGTAAGGGAAGACATCGAAGGTGACGTCGAACGCGCCGCGCTGACCACGTTGTGAGATGCCGTACATCGCCGGCGGGTCGTTGAGGACCTGAGCATTCGCATAGAGCTCGTCCCAGGTCGTTGGGACCTCAAGGCCGTTCTCGTCATACAGATCCATCCGGTAGTGCAGGATCGGGATGAACGGGTTGATGGGCACGGAGTGCAACTGACCGTTCTCGGGGTCGATGCGCTTTGTCTCGGGGTCCCAGTAGACCGAGTCATCGAAGGTATAGATGTCCGGGTTCAGCGTGAAATCGGCGTCGATGTTGGTCAGCGGCTCGATGAAGTCGCCGGTGTAGAACTCGATGAAGAAACCCGCGTTCATGATCAGGATGTCGAACGGGCTTTCATCCGTGCGCACCGCCGTGCGCTGTTTCTCGAGGCTGCCCGCAAACGGGTTGATGTCCAGATCGACCTGGTTGCCGCTCTCCTCCTGGTACTTCTCCACCACGGCCTGAAAGCCGGGGAACCACGGCGACTGGTTGATCACGATCGTGATCGGCGCCTGACTGTCTTGCGCGCTGACCGGCATTGCGATGGTCGTTGCTGCGAGCAGGGCGACCGAAGCAGCGAGGGTGCGTATCGGTGCGCGCCCAAATGGGCCTGAATGTCTCATGCTTTCCTCCCGAAAGTCCCGGCCACAGGACGTGGCGGTGCTCATGACGAGCAAGGAAATCAGGATCACTGGCATTCCACAAATATTTTAAGTTTCATAATCCATAGATGAAATCTATGGGATCCCGAGATCTCAGTTCCTTGGATCCCTGCTGGCGGCAATGCGCAACTTGTCGATCATAAAGGCGGCGGCTGGTGACACCGGTCCGGATTTTCGAAAGATGAGCCCGGCACGTCGCGTTTTCTCGGCAGCGGGGACATCGACGGTTTGCAGTTGGTCGCCAAGGCTTGTTCGCAGGACCGAGCGGGTGACGTAAGTCAGGGCATCCGATGCCGAGACCATCGCGGTCATGAAGGCGAGCGAATCGGACTCCGTGATGCGCTTGAGGCCGGGTAGGCCCTGAGAGAGCAGGATGGCATCGAGTTTGCGGCGCGCCAGCGTCGCGCTGGGCGGCAGCACCCACCACTGGTCGATCAATGCGTCGAGTGCCACATTGCTGACCATGGACAGTGGATGGCCCTGTCTGCAAATCACGACCAGGTCGTCGTCGGTCAGGTGCTCCACGACAAACTCCGGGTCGCCCTCCGCGAGCGGGATCTCGGCCAACACGAAATCAAGTCTGCCACCGACAAGATCGCGCAACAGGCCTTCGTCGAAGCCGCCGCTCACCGACACTCGAAGATTGGGTCTTTCAGCGATTGCTTCCGCCAATGCATCGGGCAGAATCCTGCGAAGCCATGCGGGTCCGGCACCGATGCGCACCTCGCCCGCCGTCCCTTCCCTTAGCGCTGCAACGTCGGTCACCGCCGAGTCGACCTGGACCTCCACCGATTGGGCATGGCGCAACAGCCTCTCGCCGTAGGGGGTCAACCGGACGCCGCGCGGCATGCGTTCAAACAAGGTGACGCCGAGCTGTCGCTCCAGCATCTGGATGCTCTTGGTCAGCGTGGGTTGTGCAACATTGAGTTCGCCGGCCGCCCGCGTGATGGAACCGGCACGCGCGGTCTTCAGAAAGTAGGAGAGCTGTCGCAGGTCCATCCCGAACGGACTATCGCTTGCGCCGGCTTGATTGCAAGATTGCGTGGCGCTCTTGACGTGCGGCGCTGGCCGAGTCTGGTGTTGCTGATCTTGCCCAATGCTGGCTGGTTCTGGCGGCCCGGCACCCGTCGCTCGGCCAAACCGGAAACGGTTTCCTGCTCGCCTGACGCCACCGCCATACGCCGGAACACGATTGCAACTCCTGCTGCTTTGCGTGCCAACCGTTGGTGTGAAGCCCGAAGAGTCGTTCACGGGTCGGATTGGCTGTGCCCATCGCTCTTGATCGCAGCCGCCACATCGACGGGCGTCTTTTCATAGGTCACACTCAGGAGACGCGCGGTGGCGCCGACCTCGACGATACGGGAATGCTCGGTTTCCTCGCAGATGGAGAGCGCGAAGCCCTCGTCGGCCGGGAACCGGCCGATCGTGTCCGCAAGAGCATCATCGGGCTGCCGGCCCTCGACCGTGATTTCGCACCAATGGCGGCCATGTCGGGTCAAGGCGATGGTGTAGCGTTTCAAGACGACAACTCTTCGTGACGGGTGGGGACAGGTTCGCCCATTTTGACGGCTGCAAACGGGTGTTTGGGTGCAAACAACTGTCCGATGCAGGCGGTGATCGGCAGTTCCGACCAGGGTGCCGGAGGGGTCGCCTCGATGATGCCGAAACAGGCCGAAACCGCATGACGTGCGGCATCGACGGCACCCTCGCCCGACACCAGACGTGCGGTGAACAGGCCCGTAAACAGGTCGCCGGTGCCGGCGGCGCGCACATCGATCCTCGGACAACGGATCGCCCATGCCTCGGACGGTTCGACAACCAGCGTCGTCAGTTCGTCGCCGACGGTTGTCCCGCCGGTAACGATGACGCAGCGGGGGCCTTGCTGCATCAGCTGCCGCGCCGCCGCAAGATCGTCGCCGCGTTCGTCAGACGCGGTGAGTTGGTGCAGTTCCCATCGATTGGGGGTCACAATGTCCGCCAGTGGCATCAACTTATGGCGAAAGACATCCAGCAGGCCCGCAGCGGCAAACGCACCGATGTCCTCGTCGCCGGCGACCGGATCGAGAATGTAGACAAGGTCTCGATTGCGCTTCTTGGCACGGGCAACGAAGTCCGCAACCACCTCGCCGTTCGCGGGCGAGCCCAGGAAGCCGGTGACGATCGCCTTTGCGGTCTCGACAAGGCCGCGTTCCACGACACCGCGCAAGAGATCGGCAAGCAGGTCCGGGTCGAGCACCTGACCGCGCATCGTCGGATAGTGCGGGTGGTTGGACAGGAGCGTGGTGGGCACCGCGGCGACCGTCAGCCCATGCAACTGCATCGGCAACACGGCGGCGCTGTTGCCGACGCAGCCATGGACCACCTGGCTCTGGATCGAGATCACGCTCATGATGGGGTGCCTGCCTCGCCCGGCCAGTAGTGGCTGTCGGGCAGCGGGCGGGCACCGAAGATCGCCTGACCGACACGCACCACGGTTGCGCCTTCTTCAATGGCGATCTCGTAGTCACCCGACATGCCCATGGAGAGTTCGTCGAAGCGCAGCCCGTCAGGCGCTTTTTGGCGCAGGCGCTCCCGCATAGCGTGCATCAACCAGAAGCACCGGCGGACACGCGTCACATCGGCGGAGAAGACGGCGAGCGTCATGAGCCCACGAATCTTGAGCGAGGAGAAGGCCGGCAACTCCTTCACGAAAGCAGGCGCGTCTTCGGGTGCAAGGCCGTACTTGGAGGCTTCGCCGGAACTGTTGATCTGCAAGAACACATCCAAAGCTCGGCCTTCGATTTGCAGTCGGCGATCAAGCGCCGCAGCAACCCGCAGACTGTCCAGCGCCTGGAACTCGGCGGCGAAGCGAGCCACGTATTTGGTCTTGTTGGTCTGAAGGTGGCCGATCACCGACCATTGGATTTCGAGGTCCGCCATCGCTTCGGCTTTGGCGCGCGCCTCCTGGAGCTTGTTCTCGCCAAAGGCGCGGCAACCGGCCTCATAGGCCAGGCGAACTCGTCGCTCTTGTACCGTCTTACACAAACGGATAGGCCTCGTCCTCACAGGCGCCGATCGGCCCGCCGAGCACGATCAGAAGATTGGTCGTCACCGGATCCAACGTCCTGAGGTCATCCTCCCCCGACATCGAGATGGCGCAGCGCGCAACCGGCCTCACCGATGGCCGGCGCAAAAGCGCCCAGATCCTCGAAACCAACGTGACGGATGGCAATGGCGGACTTCATTCCGTTGGGCCTCGCGTGCCCGGTTCGGTGCGGCATGCGTTCGCATCGCAGCCCGTGGCGGGCCGATCGCGTTCAGTGCCCGTCACGGACGACACGCCGCCTGCTTCCGCGACCAGTGCCATGATTTCGACCCCAAGCCGCAGATCGGAAACCTGCCCGATATGCTGCGCACGCCGTCGCCCATGCCTGTCAATCAGAACCAGTGTCGGCGTGCCCCGCATCCCATAGGCCGCCATCGTCTTGGGCAGGCCGCGGGCGACGCCGGGCGCGTCGACCGCGACGGGAAACCCAATGCGGTATTCGTGCAGGAACGCGGCCAGCGACGTCGGCGTCTGCGCGTCGTGATGCTCGAACACGCTGTGCAGTCCGATGACCGCCACATCGTTTGGGTCGAATACCTCCCGAACCCGTGACGCCTGCGGCAGGCCATGGCTGACGCAGCCGGGACACAGCATCTGGAAGGCCTCGATGACGAGGATCCGCCCTCGAAACGCATCCAGGCTCAGCGGCTCGGCGGTGTTCAACCACCGAGCCACCTCAAGCCGGGGGGCTTGACTGGTTTGCAAGACGGGCCCCGCTCAGCGCAGGGCCGACAGGTCGGCGCCGTGATTGATGTGCAGCGCCGAACCACCGATTACGAGCGCGGGAACGGAGGTGACACCGGCGGCACTGGCTTCGTCGATCCTGCCCGGCGCATCGCCCAGATGCACGATCTCAAGGTCGACGCGATCGCGGTCGATGATCTCCGTGATCTTGTCTTCGGCGGCCACGCAGACCGCGCATCCCGCGTGGTAGAAGGTCGCTTTCTGTGTCATGGTCTATCGGTCTCCTGTCTTTTCCAGAGGTGGGTTGGACATCAGGACGCCTCGCCCGTTGCAGCGGTCGGGGCGTCCGCCTGTTTGGCCCCGGCGTTTGCAAATGCCCGCCAGCTGGTGGCGGCCTGCGGTGCCGGAGCCGCTTCATGGTCGCCGCAATCCAGACGCAAGTCAGCGTCTCCGAAGGCGGCATCCACGAAAGCACAATGATGAGGAGCGGCCGGATCGTCATGGACACTCGGCCGGAAGAAGGTGCAAGTGGCGCACATGCGCTGGACCGGGATCGCACGCTGCACCTGAAGCGTGCGGATAATCTTGGTCAGCGCCTTCAGGAAGACCGCCCGCTCCAAGGGCTCCAAGGCATCGGCGGCGGCCAGCAGCGCGTCGGGCCAGAGGGCCATTTGGTCCGCAATGCTTGTCCCGCTTTGCGTTGGATGCAGCAGCGAAGCGCGCGCGTCGGCGGGGTCCGGTCGGCGCTGCAGATGGCCCTTGCGGATGAGCGCCGTTGCCGCATCGCTCGCCGTCGGCTGCGTGACGCCAAGCTCATCGGCCAGCGCGGTGATGCGAGCGGGCCCGCGTTGCGTGAGTTGTACCAGAATCTGCGACTGGGTCGGGGTGAGCGACGCGCTGTCGGCCTGACGCCAGCCCTCCGAGCGCAAGTAGGTGCCGATCTTGGCAAGTCCCGTCGCGATGTGAAACTCCGCCGACATCTGGCTCTCCCATCCGAGCCGTCAATTACATAGGAATCCTATGTATTGTCAACCGACTGCGGGTATCTGGGCCAATTCGCTGTCGGCCTGTCCATGCAGGTTTTCAATGTGGCTGCACTCGGCAGTTCAGATCGTCGGGATCGGCAGCGCACGTCCGATGCTCCGAAACCACCGTTCAAGCGATCGGTTTTGTGACGTTGCGCCGTGGTTCGATCAGACAGTCCGAGCCTTCAGATGAGCGCGCTGGTCTGCATGAGCGCTTCGTCGAAGGTCCGTTGAACCCCGGTCTCAGTCTTCCCGTTTCCCGGCATCCCGCAAGGCATGCAGACGCAAGATGTTGGCGTTGCGCCGGCGTTGCGCGTCGGGGATGTCGGTCACAGGCGTCTGCGCAGCCATGCTGTCGTGTATGTGTGCCGCATGATCGGCCGTCCACGGAAAGTCGGTCTGCGCGTCGTGACCGATTTGCCGCATCATGGGCTCCAACTGATCGACAAATCCCTGAAAGCCATCGCGCGCATTCAGGTGCGCCGTCATGAACGGCCCGATGAACGCCCAACGCGGTGCCAGTCCTTCGGTCACGACGCTGTCGATGTCCTGCGGACTGGCATAGCCTTCCGCGACCAGATGCATCGCTTCGGCGACCAGCGTGTATTGCAGCCGGTTGAGCAGGTACCCGTCGATCTCGCGATTGAGCACCACCGGCGCCATTCCGAGACCGGACATGAAGTTGCGCGTGCGCGCGATCACGTCTTCGGAGGTTTGCCCTGTCGAGCACAACTCGACGAGCCTGATGTGCGAGGGCGGGTTGACGGGGTGCGCAACGAGCGCCCGCTCCGGACTGGCGATGTTCGCAAGAAACTGTGAACCGCGCAGCGCGGACGTGGACGAGGCTATGACCGAATCGGGCGAAGCGGCGGCGATCTCGGCGACGACACCTTGCTTGATGGCGAGGTCCTCGCGAACGCTCTCCTGCACGTGCGTTGCGTCGACGACAGCTTCGGCAATGCTCGATGCCACGGTGACCCGCGCCATCATGGCCTCGATCGGTTCGGAAGACCCTACGGCCTCGCCAAGCTCGGTAACCGTCTGCCGGATCAACGGCAGCGCCCTTTCATGCAGTTGGGCGTGGTCGGCATCGTAGAGGCGCACTTGGTGGCCCGCGCGGGCAAAGAGCGCCGCCCATGCCGCGCCAACAAGACCGGTGCCGATGCATGCCGTGATCGCCATCTTCAGTTCCCGCCCGCGTCCAGATCGGCCCATTTGGCCTCGAAGTCCCAGACCTCCTGAAAGCCGATCAACTGGTTGAACTGGGCAAAGTCCATCAGCGGCAGGTTCGGCGAGTTGGACGTGCCTTCCGTCTTCAGCACGCGAAGGGCGTTTTCCACCGCCGCGGCGGCCGACAACCCGGTGATCGACGGGAAGATGGCCATGTCGTAACCCATTGCCTCCAACTCGCTTGCGGGGCGAATCGGCGTCTTTCCGCCGTCTGCCATGTTGGCCATCATCGGTGCATCGATCCGCTGACAGGCGATTTCCATCTCTTCGCGGCTTTCGAGCGCTTCGACAAACACCACATCGGCGCCGGCATCGCGAAACCGCAGACCGCGTTCGACGGCCTTGTCGAACCCTTCGACCTGCCGGGCATCGGTCCTGGCGATGATGAGCGTTTCAGCCGGGTCCTGGCGCGCCGCGCAGGCCACCTTGATCTTGGCGACCATCTGCTCGACCGGGACGACACGCTTGTTGGGCGTGTGACCACATTTTTTCGGGAACTGCTGGTCTTCCAACTGGATTGCGACCGCGCCGGCCTCCTCGTAGCCGCGCACCGTGTGATCGACGTTGAGAAGACCGCCATACCCGGTGTCGGCATCGGCGATCACACCCGCATTCACGGTGCGGCACAGGATGGACAGGCGATCCAGCATTTGCGTGTATGAGACGATGCCGGCATCGGGCAGACCGTACGCCGAGGCCGTTCCCCAAAACCCGGATGAATAGACGAAGTCGAAGCCAACCTTGTTGGCGACAACGGCGGAAATCATGTCGTGAATGCCGGGCGCTGCAACGAACGTGCCGGCTTCCAGTGTGGCTCTCAGGCTCTTGCGTTCCATGATCAGGCAGCCACCGTTTCGAAGTAGGTCAGGATCTCGGCCTCGCTGACGACATCGCCATATTTCATGTCCATGTCGAACAGGTTCGCCTCATGCGGTGCGGGATGGCGATCGCCGACCGCTTCGCGCGCGATGATCGGAATGAATCCGTACGAGCAGCAGTCCACGCAGGTGGCGCGCACGCATCCGCTGGTCGAGACGCCCGTGTGAATGAGGGTATCGATGCCGCCGCTAGTTAGGGTGGCGGCCAGTGACGTGCCGAAAAACGCGCTCGCATATTGCTTTGAGATGACCATCTCGCCTTCACCGACTTCCAGGCCGTCCGCCCAGGCACCCATCGGGTTTCCGGCAATGAAGTTGTGCAGCGGTTTGGATTTCTGGAAGAACCGCCCGCCGTTCGCGCCATCGGGTTCGTAGACCACATTGGTATAGATGACGGGGATGCCGGCGGACCTGGCGGCGTCGCGCAGCCGCAACGCCGACTCAAGCGTGGGCTGTACGTCGGCGAACAGTTCGCAATCGGAATCGAAATACGCCCTCACCAGATCGATCAGGATCAGCGCTGGCCGCTTGCCAAATCCCAGACGCCGGCCAAAGGCCTGTTGGTAGTTGGCGGCGAGATCGTCATCTGGTTTTTGCACGGGGTGTCTCCTCATCGTGTGCGTCGTCATTGCGACCCTGCCGGCTCACATCGGCCCTCAACTCCGCCATTTGATCCTGCGGGATGGTCGCCCAAGGCATTTCGGCCGCCTGCCAGCGCTCGTAATCGGCAATGGCGTTCATGTCGTTGGCCAGAATGGCGCCCAACTCATCGAGGCCGGCGATGAGCGCCTTCTTGCGATGGTCCGACAGCGCGAACGCGATTTCCACACCGCCGGGAAGCCCGATTGTCCCGTTTGCGATGTCGACACTGACGGTTTGTGCCGCGTTGGCCGCGGACATGACGCGGGCCAGCGGTTCCGGCTCCAGTTCAATCGGAAGGAGCCCGTTGCGGAAACAGTTGGCCTTGAAGATCTCGCCGAAACTGGCCGCCACAATGCAGCGAATGCCATGATCGGCCAGCGCCCAGACCGCCTGTTCGCGGCTTGAACCGGTGCCGAAGTTGCGTCCGGTGACCAATACGCTGGCGTTCGAGTAGGTGGGGTCATCGAGCACGAAACCGGTCGTACCGTTGCGGCGCTCGAAAAATGCGTAGCGACCCAGACCGTTGCGTTCGAGCAGAAGCAGGAACCGGGCGGGAAAGATCACATCGGTATCAACATTGTCTTCCGGCAGGGGTGCCGCGACCGACTGGATATGGCCGGTCATGATGCCAGAAGCTCTCGCACATCGGCAATCCGGCCGGTGATCGCGGCGGCGGCGGCCATCTGCGGGCTCATGAGATGTGTTCGGCCGCCCTTGCCCTGGCGCCCCTCGAAATTGCGGTTCGAGGTGGATGCGCAGCGTTCGCCTTCGGTCAGCCGGTCCTCATTCATGCCGACGCACATGGAGCAGCCGGACTGACGCCACTCGAACCCTGCATCGATGAAGACCTGATCAAGCCCCTCCCGCTCGGCCGTTCGCCGCACGGCCATGGAGCCGGGCACGACCATGGCGGAAACGCCGTCGGCAACCTTCCGGTTGCGGACGATGTTTGCCGCGGCACGCAGATCATCGAGGCGACCATTGGTGCAGGAGCCAATGAAGACGCGGTCGATCTTGATGTCCGCGAGCGGGGTTCCAGGCTCAAGCGCCATGTAGGTCAGGCTTTTTTCGATCAGGCGCCGCTGGTCGGCGGATGGAGCCATGCCGGGATCGGGCACTGCGCCTGTCACGGGGGCGGTCAGTTCGGGGCTCGTGCCCCAGGAAACCTGGGGCGCGATGGCTGACACGTCAAAGTGGATCTCCCGGTCAAACCGGGCGTCGGGATCGGATCGCAGGTTCCGCCAATCGCGCATTGCGACATCCCACATCTCGCCTTGCGGCGCGAGGGGACGGCCCCGCAGATGGTTGAACGTGGTCTCGTCGGGCGCGATCAGCCCGACGCGGCTGCCGATTTCGATGGACATGTTGCACAGGGTCATGCGCTCTTCCATCGACATGGCACGCACCGCCGGGCCGGCAAACTCCAGCGCATGACCCACGCCAGCACCCGTGCCATGCTCGGCGATCAGCGCCAAAATGACATCCTTTGCCGTTACGCCGGGCGCCAAGGCTCCGTCGAGTGTTACCCGCATGGTCTTTTGCCGTGTCTGACGCAGGCATTGCGTGCGGAACACGCTGATGCACTCGCTGGCGCCGATTCCGAACGCGATGCATCCGAACGCACCATGGGTGCAGGTGTGACTGTCTCCGCACACCAGTGTCGTCCCCGGCAGGGTGAAACCCAGTTCCGGACCGATCACGTGAACAATGCCGTGCCGGTCGTCGTCGGTCGGGATGTATGTCAGATCATGACGGTCCGAATTCTCGATCAGACGTTCGACCTGTCGGCGTGCCAGCCCTTCGGCAAAGGTCACCGTGTCGCGCTTGGTCGGTACCGCGTGGTCGGCCACCGCAAGGTGCGCGCCAGGGCGTCTCACGGAGGCATCCGCGGCGTCGATCGCGGCGAAGGATTGTGGGCTGGAGACCTCCTGCACAAGGTGTCTGTCGATGTACAAAAGCGTCTCGCCGTCGCCGTAGGTGCGCACCGCGTGACGATCCCAGATCTTGTCGTAGAGTGTACGAGCGCTCACCGCCGCCCTCTCGTTCTGCAAAGCGTTTTCGTGAAGACCGAACGTGACGTTCGCATCTGGTTGGTTGCGCCCTCAGGGTCGCTGGGGCACTGTCGTCCGTCGATAAATGCTCATTGAAACGCGCACTTTTTCCTTGATCGTCGACTCATTCTATTATTATTTGAATGCGCATTCAATACACCGCCGTCATTCGAAAGGGCGGAGCGCTCTCGGGAGGCAAGAAGGCATGAGACTTGGCATCGATGTCGGAGGCACCTTCACGGACTTGCTGCTTCAGGATGATGCGACCGGGGCGACGTTCCGCGCCAAGACGCCTTCGACCCCGGAGAACCAGTCGGTCGGCGTTGCCGCTGGCGTCAACCTGATCTGTGAAAAAGCGGGAATCGAGCCAAGCGCGATTTCACTGGTCCTGCATGGCACCACCGTTGCGACCAATGCCGTGCTCGAAGGCAAGGGTGCACGGGTGGGATTGCTCGTCACCCGCGGGTTTGAGCACACGCTGCATCTGGCCAAGTCCTGGACGCCGGGTCCCCTGTTCGGCTGGATCGTGATGGAGAAGCCCGAGCCCCTTGCCAGGCTGCGAGACACGCGCGGGATCGCCGAGCGCATGGACGCGCGGGGCTCGGTGATCGAAACGCTCGACGAAGAGCAGGCCATTGAGCAGATCGACGCGCTGTGTTCGTCCGGCATCGAAGCGCTGACGATCTCGTTGATGCACTCCTACGCCAATCCTGCCCATGAGGTGCGGCTGCGCGAACTGGTTGCCGAGCGCTTTCCCGACATCAAGGTCTCGCTGTCGTCCGACATCCTTCCCGAGTTCCGCGAATACGACCGTGCGATCACCACTGTGATGAACGACTATGTCCGGCCGATCATGGCACGCTACCTCGGCCAGATCGAAGACCGGCTGGGCGAGGCGGGTGTGCGTTCGCCGCTTCACATCGTGCGATCGGACGGTGGGCTGATGAGCGCTGCAAGCGCCGCCGAGCGTCCGGTTCACACCGTGTTGTCCGGGCCGGCTGGTGGTGTCACCGCCACCGCGATGATCGCGCGGCGAACCGGAATCAGCAAGCTGTTGGCCTTCGACATGGGCGGCACGTCGACCGATGTCTCGGTCATTCTCGATGGCGAGCCGACGATCACGCGAACAACCGATGTCGGCTATTTCCCGGCCAAGGTTCCGACGCTTGACGTGCGATCGGTGGGCGCCGGCGGAGGCTCCATCGCCGAAGTCGCGGAGTTGACGTCCTCCCTGCGTGTCGGTCCGCGCAGCGCGGGTGCTCAACCGGGACCGGTGGCCTACCGGCGCGGTGGTACCGAGCCCACGGTGAGCGACGCCAACGTCGTGCTTGGCTATTTGCCTTCCAAGCTCCTTGGCGGCGACATGGCACTTGATGTCGATGGCGCGCGTGCCGCCGTTGCCGCGCTCGGCGACAAGATCGGCCTTTCTCCCGAGGCCGCCGCGCAAGGCATCCTGGACATCGCCAACGAGGTGATGCTGGGCGCCTTGCGCGTCATCACCGTGCAGCGTGGTCTCGACCCGCGGGATTTCGGCATGGTCGCCTTCGGAGGCGCCGGTCCCCTGCACGCGAACGCTCTGGCCGCGTTGCTCGGGTGCTATCCCGTCGTGGTGCCTTCGAGCCCGGGGGTGTTGTCCGCGCTCGGGTTCCTTGAGGCCGAGTTCAAGAACGAGTTTGTCCAGACGCTCATTCATTCCATCGCCGGCTCCGACGACGGCGCGCTTCGCGACAAGTTCAGCGGTCTGCGCCAAAAAGCCATCGACTGGCTGGATGAACAGGCGGTTGAACAGGACGATCGCGGAATCGTCGCCTCCATGGATCTGCGCTATGAGCAACAGGGTTTCGAGGTGACGATTGCCGTTCCCGATGCGGTGCTCTCCGGTGGCGCGGACTTTGATCAGGTTTTCGCCAGCTTCCATGAAACGCACGAGCGTTTGTATGGCGTGCGTTTCGACTTGCCGATCGAACTGGTCGCGTTGCGCGTGGTGGCGACCGGTGCGACGCCGCCCGTCAGCCTTGGCGTTGCAGCGGATGGTGCGACCAGCTTTGAGGACGCCGTGATGGAAACGTCCAAAGCGTACTTTCATGGTGAATGGCTGGAAACCCGCCATATCGATCGCGACAAGCTGGCTGTCGGTGCGCGGGTGGAAGGGCCAGCCATCATTCGCCAGTACGACACGACAACGGTGCTGCTGCCCGACCACCATGCGCTGGTCGATGATGGCGGCAACCTGTTGATCTGGCCCAATGGCGAGGGGGAGTAGGACGATGAGTGCAACGGTTGATCCAATCACGCTTGACCTGATCGAAAATGCCTTGATCAATGCGCGTTCGGAGATGGATAGCGTCGTTGTGCGCGTGGCGCTTTCGCCTGTCATTCGCGAACAGCACGACGCTTTCCCGATGATCTGCAACACGGACGGGCAGATGGTGGTTGGCCAGTTCGGCAGCTACATTCCGGGCATTGTCGAAGAGTACGGGCAGAACATCCACGAGGGCGACATCTTCGTCTGGAACGATCCTTACGCATGCAAAGGGTCCATCTCGCACAACAATGACTGGTGCGTGATGCTGCCGATTTTTCACCAGGGCGTGCATGTTGGCTACAGTTCCATGTTCGGCCACATGGTGGACGTTGGCGGCAAGGTGCCCGGTTCGATGCCCGCTGACGCGCACTCGATCTGGGAGGAAGGGCTGCGGGTTCCGCCGGTCAAGATCTACGAAAAGGGCGTGCTCAACGAGGGCGTTCTGAAGATCATGCTCAACAACAGCCGCACGCCGGATATGAACCGTGCCGATCTGATGGCGCTGATCGCCGGCTGCCGCACCGCCGCAAAGCGCGTCGAGGAAGTGTGCGATCGGTTCGGCCGCGAGACCTATCTGCAATCGTGCGACATGCTGATGAGCCGCACGCGCGAGGCCATGCGCCAGCTGATCCGAAAATACATCCCCGAAGAGCCGGTCACGTTCACCGACTACGTCGACGATGACGGTCTCGGCAATGGTCCCTTCAAGATGCATCTGTCGATCCACCGTCGCGGCGATGTTGCCGTGGTCGACTGGACCGGCACCGCCGATCAGGCGGAAGGACCGATCAACTTCCACATCCACGAAGGGCTGTGTAAGCTGTTTTTCGGCGTTTACATGATCATGGCCTTCGACCCGAAAGTCATGTTCAACGAAGGCTTCTACGATCTGTTTGAGATCGTCCTGCCGGAGGGCAGCCTGCTCAATCCGCGTTTCCCGGCGGCGCTGTCAAACCGCCTGAACACCCACACACGCTTTTTCGACTGCCAGGCCGGGGCGCTCGGCCAGAAGGCACCCCACCTGTCGATGGCCGCCGGTTACGGCACCAGCCCGCATTTCATCTTCACCGGACGCGACAAGGACGACCGCTACTTCCAGCTCATGGAGCTGTTGTTTGGGGGCGTTCCCGGGCGGCCGCTTGGCGATGGGTTCGACGGCCATGCCTGGTGGCCCTTGTTCAGCGCCACGCCGATCGAGTACATCGAAAACTACTACCCGGTCGTGGTGGAGAGCTACCGCCCCGTTCAGGATGGAGGCGGCGCCGGCCTGCATCGCGGCGGCGCGGGGATCGAGAAGATCTATCGGGTACTCGAACCGGGTTCCGTGTCGATCCACGATGACCGCGAAACCGTTGCCCCGTGGGGCATCAATGGCGGCTTGCATGGTGGAACATCGTCAAAATGGCTGCAAAGGGCAGGTTCCGACACGCGCGAGCGCATACCGTCCAAGATCGACAATCTGAAGGTCGAGCCCGGCGACAGGGTCATCTTCATCACCGCGGGTTCCGGCGGTTGGGGTGACCCGCTTGATCGCCCGGTCGCCCAGATCCTTCAGGATGTGGCCAACGGCATTGTCTCCCGCTCCAAGGCCGAACGGGATTACGGGGTTGTGTTTGCCGACGATGATGCCGTTGATGAGGCGGCGACGGATGCGCGTCGCACCGACATGCGCGCCGACCGCGGGCCGGCCCCTGAATTCGACTTCGGCACCATCCCCGGCTTCAGTCAGGCGGCCGAGTGATCTGGAGACCGGTTCGGCGGCTTGGCCCTATTCGGCACCGGGTACCGTAACGCCGGGCATCAGCGTGCCCGGCAGCAAAACCGGTTCGACGGTGCCTTCATCGGACATCCCGGCCAGAACCTGGTCCAGCGCGGTTCGCACCATGTCATCTATGGGTTGCCGCATCGTCGTCAGCCGATAACTGCCGTGCTGCCCCTCCCGAATGCCGTCGAAACCGGCCAACATCACATCGTCCGGGATTGCGCGACCGAACCGATGGCGAACCGCATCGGCGCAACCAATGGCCATGATGTCGTTCGCGGCAAAGATCGCATCCGGCCACGCCCCGCCATGGACCCCGAAGTAGTCGGAAATGGCAGCATAGGCCTTGCCGTGGGTTGAGCCGCCGTCGATCTCGTCAATCTGACGGCGCGGAATGCCGTGCGAATCGAGCGCCGTACAGAAACCCTCCACGCGCCGCCGGCTTGTCGAGCCCTGGGGGTCGCCGCGCACAACCAGAAAGCTCCTTGCGCCCGCTCCGACCATCCGATCGGCCAGCAATTGCGCGCCGGCCCGGTTGTCGCAATGCACGCTGGGAAGGGGCGAGCCGTCGATGGTCCGGTTGAACATGACGATCGGCACCTCGAGCGTTTCTCCCAAAGCAATGATCTCCGACGACAAATGCGCCGACGTCACGACGATGCCATCGCTCTGGTAGCGCAGCGCCTGCAACAGGGCATCGTCGGGGTCGCCACCCTGGGGGACGGAGAAAACGAAGATCCTTCGATCCCGCTCTTGAAGCTGGGCGATGAACGCCATCAAACTCTCCGCGTAGAACGGATTGTTCATGTCGCCGATGATCACGGAGATGGTATTGGTGCGCGCGGTTGTCAGGTTGCTGGCGAGAAGGTTGGGCACGTAGCGCAGTTGCTTTGCCGCAACCATCACTCGGTCGCGCTTCTCCTTGGCAATGCTTGCCCCGGGTTTGAACGCCCGTGAAACGGTCGGTTGCGAGACGCCGGCCAAACGGGCCACGTCATACGAGGTTACACGGTTCGCGCGCCGCGCCGCAGCTCCACCCACTCCTCGCTTCTGCATCGCCATATCCCAGTTGGCCCGATTGAGCCTGACCAAACCGCCATGGTCGCGATTTCCATAGACGCTGCCGCCGAAAATTCCAACTGAATGCGGGCATGCGATTGACAGCGCCACGCAATCAAACAATACTTTGAATGCGCATTCAAGATCACATGACGCTTGCTGAAGAGGGATCCGGAGGAGAGGATTGATATCGATGAAGATGATAAACACCATTGCAGGTGCCGCCGCGATCATGTCGCTCGCTGCACCCGCAGCCATTGCCCAGGACGCTGATGAAGGTCTGGCCCGTGCCGCCGAGCGCCTTGCCGTCTACGCCGAATTGCCTGTTTTCACGCCGCCCGGCGAACCCTTCGACATTCGCGCCTGTGTGGCCGGCAGCAAGATGCTGTCGATTCCGAACACCAGCGCCAATCCGTTTCTCAAGGGCATCATCGACCGCATGAAAGCGGTTGGCGATGAGATTGGACTGGAAGTCGTCGAGTGGGAAAACCAGGGGCAACCCAGTCAATGGGTTCAAGGATTTGACTTCGCCATCCGCGAAGACTTCGACATCATCAACCTGATTGCGGGCATCTCGCCCGACACGGTGGAGCCCCAGGTGCAGGCGGCCACCGATGCCGGCGTCAAGGTGATGACGTCGCATTTCTACGATCCGTCGTTCGAGCCGCACCCGCTGCTGTCGAGCCACCTGCCGATCGGGTTCAATGAGATCGGCAAGATTCTGGCCAACTGGACTGCGGTCAACACCGATGGCGAAGCCAAGATCCTGACCATTGTCTCCAGAGAAGTGCCGCCGACCATTCCGCTGGTTGACGGCATCGAGACCGAACTGGCCGAGAACTGCCCGAACTGCGAGATCGTTCAGGAGGTCAATGTCGGTGTCGCCGAATGGGGCACCAAGATCCAGTCCGCCGTGCAATCGGCGCTTCTGGCCAACCCGGAAATCGACGTGATCATCCCGATCTACGACTCCATGTCTCAGTTCGTGGTGCCCGCCCTTCGCCTGACCGGGAACCTGGGCGATGTCAAAGTGGCGACGTTCAACGGGACGCCCTTCGTGCTCGACTTCATCCAGCAAGGCGCGGTGACCATGAACATCGGCGAGAGCCTGGACTGGATTGCCTATGCGACGATTGACGGCCATGCGCGGGACCTGTGCGACCTGGACGTGCCGGATCGACTGAATGTGCCGTTCTACATCTTCGATGAGAGCAATGCGGCCACGGCCGGCACTCCGGCACAGTTCGACACCGGTTACGGCGATGCATACGTCACGGGTTTTGCCGAACTGTGGGGTCTGAACTGACAAGACCGGGGATGAGTTCTCGCTCTCAAACCAGCACGGTGGCCGCCAGGGAGCGGCCGCCGACACTGCAGCTGAAAGGCATATCCAAGTCCTTTCAGGCGACGCGCGCGCTCGACGATGTGTCGCTCACTGTCCAGCCCGGTGAAGTGCACGGCCTTCTGGGCACCAATGGGTCCGGGAAATCGACGCTCATCAAGGTGCTTGCCGGCGTTCACACGCCCGAGCCCGGCGGCACCATGCACTTCAATGGCGCGCCGGTCGGTCTGCCCCTGAAGCCCAGTGACTTTCGCCGGCTGGGCATGAGCTTTGTTCATCAGAATCTCGGCCTTGTTCCGTCAATGACGGTGCTGGAAAACCTGCGGTTGTCGAGCATCGCTGTCGCCAATCGTTGGCGCATTGACTGGGCGGCGGAGGAGCGGGCGACGCAGAGCGTCCTCGACCGTTATGGCCTTGAGATTGATCACCGGCGGCAGGTGGCCGAACTCAGCGCCGTCAACCGGGCCCTTCTTGCCATCGTGCGTGCCTTTGAGGAAATCCGGGAGGAGTGCGAAGTCACCCAGCAACCAGGTCTGGTGCTGCTTGACGAGCCAACGCCGTTCCTGCCGAGCGAAGGCGTGACGAAGCTATTTTCGCTGATGCGGCAGATCGCCGATCATGGATCGAGCGTCATATTCATCTCGCACGACATCGACGAGGTGATGGACATCACCGATGCCGTCACCGTGCTTCGGGACGGCAAACTGTCGGGCACGACGGCGACGCGGGACGCCACGCGCGACACCATGATCGAGATGATCATCGGGCGCACCATCATGCCCAAGCCGCGACACGAACAGGAACAGGCCATTTCAACGCCCGCCCATATCAAGGTCAGCGGGCTTGCCGGCAACGGCATCGCGCCCTTCGATCTTGCGGTCGGCAAGGGTGAGGTGTTGGGGCTGACCGGCTTGATCGGCTCGGGCTATGAGCGCGTTCCCTACCTTCTGTTCGGCGCCACGCAGGCTTCGCACGGACGCCTGCAGATCGATGACGGGATCAGCCGCGATCTGAACGCGATGACGCCCGGCCAAGCCATCAAGGACGGGTTCGCCCTGCTGCCGGGCGATCGCAACGAACAGAGCGGTGTCGGGTCACTCACGATCTTCGAGAACATGCTTCTGCCCGGCATGAAAGACTATGTCGCCTCGGGCACACTGCGGGCCGGCCGGATGCGTGCCGATGCCGAAGCACTGGGCCGCACGTTCGAGGTTCGCCCAAACGACCCGGACATGCTGCTCTCGGAACTGTCGGGCGGCAACGCGCAAAAGGTCTTGATCGCCAAGTGGATGCATCGCGAGCCGCGCCTGCTCCTGCTCGATGAGCCGACACAGGGCGTTGATGTCGGCACCCGCGCCAACATCTTCAATGCGCTCGGCGAAGCTGCCGCGAGCGGCATGTCCATCGTCTGCGCCAGTTCGGATGCCGATCAGCTCGACGAGATTTGTGACCGGGTTCTCGTGTTTGCCAAGGGCCGGGTCGTTGCCGAACTGACACGAGACATGCTCTCCAAGGAGCAGATTGTGGCGGCGTGCTACACCTCACTTGACGGCGATCCCAATGCGGATCGACGGCCGGGCCTCGCGGCCAACACCCATTAGGATCGGCCGCCCCATTTCAGGAAACGCTTTCTCATGACTGATGCTTCCCAGACATCGACGGCAACCGCTGACACCATGATGGTTCAGCGCCGCAGAATGATGGAAAAGTATGCCCTCATCCTCGTGTGGGCGCTGCTCATTGCCGGCTTCGGCCTTGCCATGCCGCAATCGTTCCTCAGCTGGGGCAATTTCTCGATCCTGTTTGCCTCCTATGCGCCGGCCGCCCTTTTGGCTCTGGCGATCATCGTTCCGCTGACGTCTGGCGACTATGACCTGTCGGTCGGCGCGACCATGACGTTCTCATCATGCATCATCGGCGTTCTGAACGTGTGGCATGGCGTGCCTATCGGCATGTGCATCGCGATCGCGCTGGGCATGGGCGTGCTTGTCGGTCTGTTCCATTCGTTGTTCATCGTCTATTTCCGCATCCCCTCGCTGGTGGTGACGCTCGGCACGACCTCGCTGATGAGCGGGCTCGTCCAACTCATCACCAACTCCAGCACGATTGGCGGCATCGATTCCGCGCTGATCATGGCCGTCGTGGGCGGCCGGTTCCTCGGCGTGCCCTACGCCTTCTACTACGCCCTGATCGCGGCCATCGTGATGTGGTACATCTTCGACTACACGCCCATCGGCCGGCGTCTTTTGTTCGTGGGGCGCGGGCGGGAGGTCGCCCGTCTCAACGGCTTGCCCGTCGAACGCATCCGCGTGGGCGCATTGGTGACATCGGCTGTCGTGGCGGCCTCGGCCGGCGTTCTTTATGCCGGCGTGTTGGGGTCGGCCGATCCGTACTCCGGCCTGAACTTCCTGCTGCCGGCGTTTGCCGCCGCCTTTCTGGGATCCACCACGATCACGCCGGGACGGTTCAACCCGAGGGGCACGATCGTCGCCGTCTACTTCCTGGGCACGGGCATCACCGGGCTGACCATGCTGGGCATTCCGCTTTGGGTGACCAACGTGTTCAATGGAGGCGCCCTTATTCTCGCGGTGACGATTTCGCAGCTGACGCGCGGCCGCAAGGCGCCGGACATCGGTTGAACAGGTCGCCGGGAAATGACCCGGCGATCCCGTCGCTCACGGTTCAGCTTTGGGGATGTCCGTTCACCAGGCCCCCCTCGGGCCTCGGCTCATCGTGCGGCATCGCGAGTGGACCGGAACAGGGACTCGATCGCGTCGATCACATCGGCTGACGACCGGTTGCGATTGATCGCATGGTCACGAAGCAGATCGCCCGCGCCATCCTGCAGCGCCATGTAGCCGGCATGGCGCGGGCGCACGATCGCCTGTCGCATCGTAGAGGCGCAGTCCGAAAAGAAGCCGCCATTGGCGTGATCGGCGTCGGTGTCTTGCCAGGCTTCAATGCGCGCGGGCTGGCCGCCATCACACGCCATCCGTATCTGGGCCTCCGCAGAGGCGAGGTGAGCTACGACAACGAGCGCATCGTCGATGACCGGCGACCGCGCGGCCACGGCCAGCCCTGCGCCCCCGGCAACCGCGCCGCGTGAGCCGTGGCCGGCCTTGAGTTCCGGCAATGCCGCGTATCGCAGGCAGGCCCGGCCGGGTGGTTGCGCTTGCGCATAGGAGTTGAAGCAGAAGACCATCGGGCAATAGGCGATGTCGTCGCGGGTCGCCATTGCCTCCAGCGTATCGATGGACGACCACCCGAACGCCTCGGGCGGCAGCGACGCGGACAGCGTGCAGAACATGTCCAGCGCTTGGTGCGCAATGTCGTCCGGCAACAGCCGGTCGCCGGTGCCCGCGATGTCCGCACCGAGCAGGCCGGCGATCGTCAGGTAGTTCATGAAGGCGTGAGGGCACGCCATGGCCATCGCGATCGTGTGGCGCCGTGCCAGATCGAGGATTTCGGGCAGGGTGTCTGGCGGTCGGGCCAGCATGTCGGGGCGGAAGACCGCCGTCTGGCAGGCCGCATCGATCGGCAGCGCCCAGACGCCGCCGCCATAGGCATAGCTGCGCGCAGATGGTCCGATGTAGACACTGTCTTCGGCAAGGCTTGCCAGATCGGGGTGCCGTGACAGGTCGGCCAGCGCGCCGGACGCTGCCGCATCGCCCATGAACGGATGATCAAGGATGACAAGATCATAGCGCGCCGTCGTCTCGGTGATCGGCGTCTGCTCGAAGCCGCGCAGGCTGTGGCGCTCCCACACAAGCTCGATGCGATCCTGCGCCCGGTTGAAGCGATGCGTCTCCGATTCAAGCCCGCGATAGGCGCGCGGATGGTCCCAGGTGAGGCCGGTGACGCGCGTTCTGCCGGTCATGGATGGTCCCTCTTGCCGGTCATGCGCTTTGCCGCGCGATCAACTCGTACCCAACGTCGAACCGCTGGGGCGTGTCGTCGCCCTTGAGGCGCCCGATCACCATCTGCGCTGCGCGCTCGCCGATCTGCTGCGATCGGATCTGGATGGTCGTCAGCGGCACCGGCAGCATCGCCGACAGTTTGAGGTCGCCGAAGCCGGCGATGGCGATCCGTTCGGGAATCGCAACGCCGGTGGAGAGGCATTCCATCACCGCGCCATGGGCCGGAATCTCGGCCTGGAAGAACACCGCGTCCGGCGCCGGATCAAGGCGCAACAGTTGCCCGATCGCGTCGCGCCCGCTCTCCATCGTCGTCGGGTTGGGTACCCAGATGACATGCTCTGGCGGCACGCTGCGGCCAGCCTTGGCCATCGTGTTCATGAAACCGGCAAAGCGATCCTCGGCCTGATCATTGTCTTCGGTGGCGCCGCCGACCAGCGCGATGCGCTCATAGCCACGCCCGATCAGGTAGCGGGTCATCTCCGCTGCGGCCAGGCGGTTGTCGTAGCCGATCGCCATGTCGATGGCGTTGTCGCGCAGGTTCCAGGTCTCAACGACGGGGCCGGCAAAGCTCTGCAGATGGGCGCGGCAGGCTTGGGAATGGGTGAAGCCCGTCACGATGATCGCATCGGCCTGGCGGCCGATGAAGGTCCTGACCGCTTCGTTCTCCAGCATCATCGAGCGCTCGCTGACGCCGAGCAGCATCTGCAAGCCCTCGCCGTGCAGGACGCCGGCAATGCCCTGGGCCAGTTCGGCAAACAGCGAACTGGACAGGATCGGCACCACCACCCCGACCATGTTCGACCGGCTCGAGACCAGCGAACGCGCGGTCAGGTTGGGCACGTAACCGATTTCCTCGATCGCACGGTGCACGCGCTCGCGAGTCCCCGGTTGCACGGTTTCGGGCTGCCGCAATGCGCGCGACACCGTGATCAGCGACAGGCCGGATGCCTTGGAAACGTCCTTGAGTGTCTTTGGCCGCTGACCCAACCTGTTCGCCCTGTTGCCCTTCGCACGTGTGCGTGCATCGCGCCGCATCGCCAGTGTGTGAACCGCGCACAAGGTTCGCAAGGCCTGTGCACGCCAAATCGCCCCCATGTCCACAATGCCCGATCGGACAATGACATACGAGCATCATTTGCTTGACATTCGTATATCATCATGGTGTGAGTTGGCAATTACGCATGGGAGGAGCACTATGAAACTCACAACATCGCGCCGAACTTTTCTTGCCGGCAGCGCCGCTGTCGCCGCGTCAGGCGCACTGCCGATGCCCGCGGTGCACGCTGCGTCAGGTCCCGTCAGCGTCTGGAAGTTCGGCGGCACGCCCACCGAGGTGGAGATGTGGCCGGGCCGCAACGATGCTTTTGCAGCCGCTCATGCCGACATCGAACTGAACTATTCCTACTTCTACGGGCAGATTCGCCGGCAAAAGATCCTTGCCGGTTTCCAGACCCGCAATCTGTCCGATGTCGTCATCGCATTTGGCCAGGACATTCCCGAGTTTGCCGGCTTTGGCATGATCCAGCCGCTCGACCCGATCGCCGGCGACAAGATGGCCGGATGGAAGGACCGGATCGTGCCCGAAGTGCTGCAGTCCGGCATGCACGAGGGCCAGCTTTACGGGCTGCCCACCTATGTCGACATGGCCAGCTTCCTTGCGGTCGACATGGACGCGCTCAACGAGGCCGGCTTTGATCGCCCGCCGGCGACATGGTCTGAACTGCGCGAATACGCCGCCGCGATGACCAAGCCGGATCGCCCGGGCATTGCGTTCCCGGCAACCACCGCCCCCGTCGACATCAACATCTTCGAAGGCATCGCCTATGCCAATGGCGGACGCATCTTCGATGAGGCGACCAACACGGTCACCCTGAACGGGCCGGGCATGGTCGATGCGTTGCAACTGTACGCCGATCTGATCGCCGACGGGTCCACCCCGACCGGCAGCGCGATGACCGAGACCAACTTCCGCGACACGGCAACCTTGTTCGCCCAGCGCCGCGCCGCCATGTGGATCGGCCTGTCCTGGCTGAACACCCCTTGGGGGACGCCGGACGACCTGAACTGGCAGGGCACGCCCTTCCCGCGGCCCGATGCGGCAAGTGGCGAGTTCGCGCCGGTCAACGCGATCATGGACCCGACGGCCATCTTGATGGTGTCGGCGCGCAGCGAGAACCCGGAAGCGGCGATCTCCTATCTCGACTTCTGGTCGCAGGACGAGCAGCTGGCGCTATGGGGCGGTGATCCCGAGTTTGCCCGGGTTCCCGCCGGCAAGGCGGCCTGGACGCAGCCAACGCTGCGCGAGAAATGGCCCGGATGGGTCGAGGCCTACGAGGCGGGCACGCTGTTCAAGGGCGCCGAGCCGATGCCGCGCTTCATCGGCGTATCGGTCGTCGAAAGTGCCCTGGGCAACGCGGTCCAGCAGGTTGTCCTGGGTCAGCAGAGCGCTCAGGAGGCGCTGGACGCCGCAACCCAGGGCGCCCAGCAGCAGATCGACGTTCTGCGCGGCTGAACGCGCCCGGCGGCTGGCCCGAGGATTGGTCGGGCCAGCCGCAAGCGGCGTGCATGACGCCGTCCGGTGCGGTGCCTGCATGCGGGCGCGCCGGCGAGCCGCGCCGATCCACGTCCTCCCGCAAACCAGTACATGAAGGGACTGCCGCATGCGCCATCGCGCCGACAGGTGGCTTGCCTATTGGATGATACTGCCCGTCGTTGCGGCTGTCCTGGCGTTCATCGTCGGGCCGACCTACGATGTGTTCACGCTCAGCTTCACCCGGTTCGTCATGGGGCAGGACCTGGGCTTCGGCACGCTCATCAATTTTCGAGCCCTTTTTGGCGATCCGCTGTTTTCGCAGGTGCTCATCAACACCGCGATCTGGATCATCGGCGGCACGTTCTTCTGCGTGCTGCTCGGATTGGCCATCGGCGCCTATCTTGCGGTCGACTCGCCGCTGACCATGGCGCTGCGGGCCCTGATCCTGCTGCCGTGGATCCTGCCTGACGTCGTGACCGCAATGGCATGGCGCTGGATGCTGCACGGCCAGGTCGGCATTTTGGGCCAATCGCTGAGCGAGGCCGGCCTGACCGATCAGCCGGTGTCATTTCTGGGCAATCCGGACCTCGTCATGTGGACGCTGGTCGCCGTGGTCGTCTGGCGCAAGATGCCGCTCGTCGCGCTCATTCTGTGCGCTGCCATCCGGTCCGTTCCGCAGGAGCATTTCGAGGCTGGCAAGATCGACGGCGCCAACGCCTTTCAACGCTTCCGGTTCATCGTGATCCCGCACATCGCGTTCTCGCTGACGGCTGTGACCGTGATCTCGATGATCTGGATCACTGCCGAGTTCACGCTGCCCTGGGTGATGACGGGCGGCGGTCCGGCCAACTCGAGTCAGATCATGGCGACCTACATCTATCAGCAGAGTTTTCAGTTCTTCAACTGGGGCGTCGGCGCGGCGATGTCGGTGGTCAACCTGATCATGCTGCTGGCGATCGTCGGGCTTTACCTGTTCGTCACCCGCCGCTCCTGGGCCTCGGGGTCCTCGACATGAACCAGGCACGACCGCTCTACTGGACGGCCATGGCCGTGATCGGCGTCATCATCGCCATCTACGTCCTGTTCCCGATCTTCTGGCTGTTTCTGGCCAGCTTCAAGTCGGCCGAGGAACTGACGCGCCTGCCTGTAACGTTCTGGCCGTCCGAGCCGACGCTTGCCGCCTATCGCGACCTGTTTGCCGACGATACGCAGGCCGCCCAGCTTCTCGACTGGCCGACGCTGATCTCCAACAGCTTCATCGTGGCGATTTCATCGACCGTCATCGTCGTCTTTTTCGGAACGCTTGCGGGCTATGCGTTTGCCCGGCTCTCCTTTCCCGGGCGCGACATCATCCTGTCCGGGCTGCTGATCAGCCGGATGTTCCAGGGCGCGGCGCTGCTGCTGCCGACCTACCGCCTGATGAACGCGGTGGGGCTGCAGGATTCGCTGATCGGCCTGACGCTGCTCTATTCGGCGTTCGGTCTTCCGTTCGCGACGTGGATCATCGCCAGCGGCTTGCGCGAAATCCCGTTCGAACTGGAGGAGTCTGCGATGATCGACGGCGCGAGCCGGTTGCAGTCGATGATCATCGTCGTTTTGCCGCTGGCGACGCCGGCCCTGATCACGGCGGCCATGTGGCACTTCGTGGGGGCGTGGTCGGAGTTCGCGTTCGCCTCCATCCTGATCGAATCGCTTGACCGGCAGACTGTCACGATCGGGCTCGCCAGTTATGTCGATTACTTCACACTCGACTTCAATCGCGTGGGCGCCGCCGCGACGCTGGTCGCGCTGCCGATCCTCGTCGTCTTCTTCTTCGGTCAACGATACTTCACGCGCGGTCTGCTTCAGGGAGCCGTCAAGGGATGACGATCAAATCGGTCGATGTGCTGGCGCTCGATGTCGGGTTCTCAAGGCAAAAACTGCAAACCAGCCGGGTTGCGTCGCCCATGTCCCGCTGGCCCGAATACGCACAAAAACGCGCGAGCTGGATGTGGCCGACCAAGAAGACGTTCGTCCGCATCGAGACGACCGACGGCGCCATCGGCTGGTCGTGCACCAATGGCGGTGAAGTGTCGGCTTTGATCGCCCGCGAGCATCTGGCGCGCATGGTCGTCGGCCGGTCGCTGGACGAGATATCGGTGCTGTGGGACCAGATGTTCTTCTCGCTCCTGCCCAATGATCGCTCCGGCTTTGCGATGATGGCGATCGCCGCCATCGACATCGCGCTTTGGGACGCGCGCGTGCGCCAGACGGGCACGGCGCTGGTCGATCTGCTGGGCGGCACACGGCGCAACGAGATCCATGCCTATGCGACCACCTCCGACCCCGAACGGCAGGCCGGGCAGGGCTGGTGGGGCCTGAAGGCGGCCATGCCGGCGGGCAGCACCGACGGGGCCGAGGGTCTGACCGAGAACGTCGCGCTGATGCGGCGGTTCAGGGACCTGGCCGGCGCGGACCGCCGGATCATGCTCGATGCGTTCATGGCGTGGGACGCCGACTACACGCTGCGCTTTGCCGATGCGGCCAAGGCGCTCGACATTTTCTGGATCGAGGACCCGCTGCCGCCCTACGACATCGAAGGGCTGCGACGGATACGCGCGAAGGCGGGCAACAAGGTGCGGCTGGCGCTGGGCAATTTCTGCTTCAACCGCTTTGACTGCGAGGTCCTGATCAACGAGGGTCTTGTCGATATCCTGCAGCCCGACGTGGCGTGGGCCGGCGGCATCACCGAGGCGTTGCGCATCATCGCCATGGCCGAGGCGGCGAACGTTCCGGTGATCCTGCACAACACGTGCGAACAGCCTTGGGCGCTGGCGCTCGCGGCGGCCCGCCAGCGTGTGCCGATCGTCGAGTTCGTCGACCGCGGTCCGCGTTCGCAACTCTATGGCCTGATGGGCGAGCCTGCCCGGCAAGAGGCGGGTTGCATCAAGATCCCACGCAACGCCAACTCACCCGATGCTGACGTCGCCGCGGCTCTGGATATGGCGCTGCCGGCGCGCAGCGCGCAAACCTAGGAAACCGAACATGGGCTCTGTACGTCTTTCCAACATCAGAAAGTCCTTTGGCGCGGTGGAGGTGCTTCACGGCATCGACGTCGATGTGGCCGAAGGCGAGTTCGTTGTGCTCGTCGGTCCGTCCGGATGCGGCAAGTCCACGCTGCTGCGCGCGCTCGCCGGCCTTGAGGCCATTTCCGATGGCGACATCGCCATCAACGGCAGACGCGTCAACGACCTTCTGCCCAAGCATCGCG
>CAZSFA010000017.1:0-30415 GCA_964606055.1 uncultured Oceaniradius sp.
TCCGCGACGAGGGCGAGGAGAGCCAGAGCGCCTCGCGCAGCATGAACAATCTGGCTCTGACGCTGGCCGCGCTCGGCCAGTCGCAAGAGGCGTCCGAACTGTTCCGCCGGGCCTTGCGGATCGACCGCACCGTTCTGGGCCCCGATCATCTCGACGTGGCCATCGCCCAGTCCAATCTCGCCGGGCAACTGGTTCAGCTTGGCGGCGCGCTTGGCTTCGTCGAGGCGCTGTCGCTCTACCAGCAGACAACGGCGCTCTATGAACGCGTGCTCGGCACCCACCACCCCAGCACCGGCTCGGCCTATGACGATGAAGCCCTGATGCTGGAACGTCTTGGCGATCATGAACGCGCAGCCGGGCGGTTTGCGCAGGCGGTCCAGGCCTACACCGCCGCCCGCGATCGCGACCTGATGCGGCGGTCGTCGGCCGTGTTCGTGGCCGCCGCCGCCAATGCCGTGCAGCTTGGGCCGGATCAGGCGGAGTATGCGTTCAAGACCGTGCAATGGGCGCTCGGCGGCAGCACGGACGAGGCGATTTCCGCCATGACGAACCGCATCGCCGCCGGCGAGCCGGAGCTCGCCCGCTTGCTGCGTGCCCAGCAGGATGCCGCCGCGCGGATCGAGGCGCTCAACGACACCATCCTCGACGCCTCGGCGCGCGGTGCGGCCGAAGAGGCAAGCGACTTGCGCGCCACGCGCGACGCGCTGGAAGCCGACATCGTCGCCTGGCATGCCGAGATCGGCAGGCGCTTTCCCGATGTCGCCGATCTGGCCGGCGCCGACCCGGTTGCCGCCCAGGACGTGGCTGCGTTGCTCGCGGACGGCGAGGCGCTGGTGCTGATCGCGCCGGGGCCGCAGCGCCCGTTCGATGAAGCCTCGCACGGCGTCATCTTTGCCGTGCTGCCGGACGGAACCGTCCACGCCGCCCGGCTCGAGACCGGTTATGACGGGCTCGCGGCCGATGCCGTGCGGTTGACATGCGCGATTGCCGGCGACGGGTCCGACTGCGCGCCGGTGGTGCAAGATGCGCGCGGCGCGGTGCCGATGAACCGCGATCGCGGTCGTCCGGCAGGCTTCGACCTCGAACTTGCCCATTCGATCCATCAACGCACGTTGGGCCGGCTCGCCGATGCGCTCGATGGCGCAGACCACCTGATCGTCGTGGCCTCCGACAGCGCGCTGGCCGGCCTGCCGCTTCAGATGCTGGTCACCGCGCCGCCCGATCCGGGTCTGGCCGGCCGCGATGCACTGCGCGGCGCGCAATGGCTGATCCGCGACCATGCCGTCACCACGCTCCCCTCGGTGGCCGCATTGCGTGCGCTGCGGGGGCAAGCGCGCGACGCGCAACCGGGCGCCCGCGCCTTTCTCGGGATTGGCGATCCGGTGATCGGCGAGGGTGATGCCATCGTCTGCGCGCGCGACATGCCGCAACTGGTGGCAACGCTCGATGCCGGCCTCGAACAGGCGTTCGCCCTGCGCGCGGCGGGCGGCTCCACGGCCGGCCTGTTCGGCACACCCGGTTCCGACAGCGTGCCGGTCGCCGATGTCGAGGCGGTGCGCGCGCTGACGCGGTTGCCCGACACACGCTGCGAACTCGAACGGGTCGCCGACAGCCTGGGCGGCGGCACGCTGCTGATGGACGAGGCCGCGACCGAAGCCGCCATCAAGCAAGCGAACGCGCGCGGCGAACTTGCCGATTACCGCGTGATCTCGTTTGCCACGCACGGCCTTGTTGCCGGCGAAGCGGGCGCGCTCGAACCGGCGCTGGTGCTGACACCGCCCGCCATCGGCAGCGTCGCCGATGACGGTTTGCTGACAGCCAGCGAAGTTGCCGCGCTCGATCTGAACGCCGACTGGGTCCTGCTGTCGGCCTGCAACACCGCCGCCGGCGACGGCGCGGACGGCGAAACGCTGTCCGGTCTCGCCCGCGCCTTCTTCTATGCCGGCGCGCGCAGCGTTCTGGTCTCGCACTGGCCTGTCAACTCGTTCGCCGCCGTGCGGCTGACGACGACGGCCTTCGCCGTTCTGGAAGACGACCCGGCGATCGGCCGGGCCGAGGCGCTGCGCCGCTCGATGCTGGCGATCATCGACGATCCGACCAGCACCGAGCGGCATCTGCACCCGCGTTACTGGGCGCCCTTCAGCCTGGTGGGCGAGGGGGCGAGATCCCTCTAGATCGATCCGCTCAACGGCCGAGCGTATCGACCACCAGTTCCGCTGCCGCCGCGCCCGAGAACTGCTGCTGGCCGGTGATCAGATTGCCGTCGCGGATCGCGAACGGCTTGAACATCGCGTTCACCACGAAGTTCGTGTCCTCGAGCTTGCGCGCTTCCTCCTCGATCCAGAAGGGCTGGATCTTCTGGCCCACGAAGTCGTCCGCATAGCGCTCTTCGGCGTCGGCAAAGCCGGTCCATGTCTTGCCCTTGACCAGAAGGTCGCCGTTGGAAAGCCGCGTTTTCAGAAGGACGCAGGTGCCGTGGCAGACGATCGCCACCACCTTGCCTGCCTCATGGGCCCGGGCGACGAAACCGTGCAGCGCGGTGTCGTCGATCATCGTCACCATGGGCGACTGCCCGCCGGCGAGAAAGATCGCGTCATAGCCATCAAGATCGACGTCGGCGATCGATCTGGTGCCCTTGATCAGCGCGGCATGGGTCGGCGAATGCTTGAAGCCGAGCGAGACGATGTCGTGCGCCGAGTATTGGCTGTCGTCCTCGGGGTCCGAGAAGCCGTCGGCGGCCAGATCGCCGCCCTTGGGCGAAACGATGTCGACGCTGTAGCCGGCCTCGGTGAACGTCCAGTAGGGGTGTGTCAGTTCGGCCCACCAGAAGCCGACCGGCCAGCCGGTCGTCGGCGATGTGCCCGGATTGGCGACGATCATCAGGATGGATTTTTGCGTATGCGTGTCGATGGCCGCGGTCATGGCGGGTCCTTTCAGCGTGTGGTTCGGGTGGAGGGGTAGATCCAGCGCGCAAGCGCGCGCGTCAGCGGTGGCATGATCAGGTAGGTCATCAGCCCGACCTGCGCGATGACGGTGACGAGCAGGCGCAGCGCCAGCGGCCAGTTGCCGATCAGCGGCGCGAGAAGCAGGTTGAGCGCCAGCACCAGCACGAAGACGACCGCGATCAGCAGCAGCGCCATGCGATGCTGCGAGGGCTGCGCGATGACGGTGCCGGCGGGCGGATCGAACCAGAACTCCAGCCCGGTCATCCGGTCCCATACCGCGTCGGCCTCGACCAGCGGCGCGACGGCGCGAAGGGCGTCGGCGCGCAAGTCGGACTGCTCGAACGCTTCCAGGTTTTCGATGCTGTCGAAGCGGAAGACGCTGCGGTACTCGGTGGAGCCGGCGACCGGGCGATGGAAGTCGGCGCCCAGATAGCCCGGCAGGGCCCTGGCATCGGTCGTCAACGTCTCCAGCCACGCTTCATAGGCTGCTTCCGAGCCCGGCTTGACGCGCCGCCGCGCAATGATTGTGACGGGGTCGCTCATCGCGCGCTCACCGCCGCCAGCGCCCAGTTGCGGCCCTTGCCGCGCATCATCGCCTGGTTGATCCAGACCAGCGCGAGCGGCTCCAGCAGCCGCGCCTTGGTCAGATCGCCGGCATCAAGCGGGGTAAAACCAAGATCGGTGAGCAGTGCACCGACCGTGCCCTTGGCGGTCTCGTCATCGCCGGCAAGGAACATGGCCGGCGGATGCGGCAGGGCGGATGCGTCGGCCAGGATCTCGGCGCCGACCTGGTTGAGTGTCTTGACGACATGGGCACCGGGCGCCCGGCGCGCGACCTGTTCGCCGCCGGACGTGGTGTGCCCCAGCGCAAGGCCGACACCATCGGCGGTGCGGGCAACCGGGTTCATGCAATCGATGACGATCTTGCCGGAGAGATCGCCCAGCGCGGCAATCGCGCTTTCGGCAGCCGCCCAGGGCAAGGCCAGCACGACGACATCGGCTTGGGCGGCGGCATCGGCCGGCAGCGCCCGGCTGGCACCCGTTGCGTCCTGCGATGCGGACACGGCGTCCGGTTGGCGCACGCCCAAGGTGATGGCATGGCCGGCACGCGCCCAGCCCTTGGCCAAAGCCTGCCCGACATGGCCGGCCCCGATGATTGCGATCCGCATGGCGCGACCCCCTTGCTGTTTGACCGGGCCTCAGATAGGCGTCGCGCTATATGAAAGAAAATGAAATCGATTGATGACGGATATCGACGTTACTAAAATCAGAAGGCTCGACTTCACCGTCCTCCTGATCTTTCTGGGCCTGATGCGGCACCGCAAGGCGGTGGCGGTGGCCGCCGAACTCGGTCTGACGCAGTCGGCGGTCAGTCATGCGCTGGGGCGCTTGCGCGATGTGTTCGGCGACCGGCTGTTCGTACGGCGGCCGCACGGCATGGAGCCGACGGCGGCGGCATTGGCGCTCGAACCGTCCATTCGCCAGGTGGTCGACACGATCGGCGAGGCACTCGACCCGCCCTCGCCGTTCGATCCGCGATCGTCGCGGACGACGATCCGCATCGCCGCCTATGACAATGAGATCGCTTCGCTGGTGCCGCCGCTGATCGCCGATCTGCGCCAAACCGCGCCCGACATGCGGCTGGTCGTTCATGCACTCGGCCGGCAACAGGCCCTGGCGGCGCTTGAGGACCGCAGCGTCGACATGGCGCTCGGCTTCATCTGGAGCCTGCCCCGCGCGTTCACGGCCCAAACGCTGTTCGATGAGGGCTACCGGGTGGTTGCGCGCGCCGGACATGAACGTGTTGGCGACCAGCTCGACCTCGAGACCTATCTGGCCTGCGACCATCTGATCGTCTCGCCGTCGGGCGATCTGGGCGGCATCGTCGATGAGACGCTGGCGGGCATGGGCCGGTCACGCAGCGTGGTTGCCGCGCTGCCCATGTTCATGCCGGCATTGGCCGCCGTCCAGCTCAGCGATCTGGTCGCCACGCTGCCCGCCCGGCTGGTGCGCGCCCATGCCGAACGGTTCGGCCTGCGGCAGTTCGAGCCGCCGCTGCCGCTGCGGCGCTTCGAGGTCGCGATGATCCGCCATGCCCGCAACGAGCGCCATCCACTGCTCGACTGGCTGTCGGCACGGTTGCGCGATCTGGCCGGCGCGATCATCCCAGACGGGTGACGAACAGCCCCATCAGCCCCACGGCGATGACGTAGTAGAGCGTCGGCAGCAGCGTCTTGCGCAGGATCGCGCCTTCGCGGCCCAGAAAGCCCACCGTTGCCGAAGCGGCGACCACATTGTGCACGGCGATCATGTTGCCGGCCGCCGCGCCCACCGCCTGCAGCGCGACGATGGTCACCGTCGACAATCCCAATTGCTGCGCGACGCCGAACTGGAACGCGCCGAACATCAGGTTGCTGATCGTGTTGGAGCCGGCGATGAACGCGCCCAGCGCGCCGATCGACGGCGCAAACAGCGGCCAGATGCCGCCCACGCTCTGCGCGACCCAGTCCGCGAGCGCCAGCGGCATCGATGCCAAGTCCAGCGCATTGACCTCCGAGTTCACATAGATGCGCACCATCGGCACGGTGAAGACCAGCACGAAGCCGGCGCCGAGCAGCGTCTTGGTGCTTTCGCCCACCGCGCGCGTGACCGCGTCCATCGGCATACGGTGCAGGATGATGGTGATCGCGACCGTGGCGATGAAGATCGTCGCGGGCAGATAGAATGGCGCGCTCGACGCCGATATGCCGGTGCCGAAAATGTTCTCGAACGAGACGCTGAAACTGCGCAGCCAATCTCCAAAGGGCAAAGTGCGCAGCCGCGTCGCGACCAGCAGCACGGCGATCAGCACATAGGGCGTCCAGGCGCGCCAAAGCGCCATGTTGCGCGCCGCTTCGCTGGCCCGGTCGACCGCGATCTCGATCGTGCCGAGCCATTCGGCCGGCCACTCGCTCGGCGGGGGAAACGACCAGTGATCGCGTGGCATCAGGAACCCGGCGCGCGCCGCCGTCACCAAAATGGCCAGCCCGATCAGCCCGCCGATCATGGAGGGGAACTCGGGGCCCATCACCATGCCGATCAGCGCGTAGGGCACGGTGAACGCGATGCCGCCCAGAAGCGCGAACGGCGCAACCGCCCAGCCCGCGCGCCACGAGCGTTCGCGGCCGAAGAACCGGACGGTCATCAGCACCATGATCAGCGGGATGAACGTGCCCACGATGCCGTGAAACACCACGACCTGATTGGTCACCGATTGCAGATAGTCGGCCTGGGTGATGCCTTGGGCGGCGAGCACGGCGTCAAGCTGCGGCCCCTCCAGCCCGCCGGCGAGCCCGACCAGCACCGGCGTGCCCGCCGCGCCGAACGTCACCGGCGTCGATTGCAGCGTCATGCCGAGCATCACCGCCGCCATCGCGGGAAAGCCGAGCGCGACCATCAGCGGCGCAAGCAGCGCGGCGGCGGTGCCGAAGCCGGCCGCCCCTTCGATGAAGCAGCCGAAGGTCCACACGATGATCACGATCTGGATGCGCGGATCGGGGCTGATGCGCGAAAAGCTGTCCTTGATGACGGCCAGCGCCCCCGAATGCTTGAGCGTGTTCAGAAGCAGGATCGCGCCGAACACGATCAGCAGGATGTCGAACGCGATCACGAGGCCCTGCAGCGATGCGGCCGCGACCCGCGCCGCCGGCACCTGCCACACAAACAGCGCCAGAAGCGCCGCGATCGCATAGACCGCCGGCATGCTCAGCCGCGCCGGAACGCGGAAACCGACCAGCAAGATGCCGGCCGCAAGGATCGGCAGTGCGGCGAAAAATGCTTGAAGGCCAAGGCTCATGGGAAACGGGCAGTTGGGGATGAACGAAGAACGGCGGGCGACAATCACCGAACCCGTATCAGAGATCGCGACCGGTTCGGTTGCGGCAGGTCAAATCACCGGCCCGGTCCGTCGAACCGCAGGGCGGATATGTTGATGTCGCCGCAATCGGCGAGCGCGATCGCCCGGCCGCTGCGCGCGTCGTCCACCATCCAGCCAACGGCCCCCAGAACCAGCGCCGCCGGGTGAATGCGTTGCGGGTCGGCGCTGCGCGCGGCGATGGTCACCACATTGCGCCCCAGCACAGCCTTTGCCAGCGCGGGCACACGCGGGTCGCCGTCGTCGGCCATGGGCTCGGCCCGGAATTGCCGCATGCCCGCCTGCGCCCGTTCGCGCACGCCGTCGGGCAGGCTTTCGAGCAGTTTCGACACCGCGCGGCGCCCCTGATGGCGCATGCCCAGCGCGTCGAGCATGCCGCGATCCTGACCGAGCACGACGCCCAAGGCCAGAGCCTCGTCGGCCGCGAGCCCCGTCAGACGCGTGCGGTAGTCGAACCCCAGTTCAATGCCGCCCTGATTGCCCTGATGGACGATGATCGGCAGGCCCGCCTCGGTCAGCGCGTCGACATCGCGCAGGATCGTGCGGCGGCTGACCTCGAGTTCCTCGGCAAGCCGGGCGCTGGTCAGGCGCCCGCGATTCTGCAGAAGCAGCAGGATTTGCAGCAGCCGCGATGCGCGCATGCGATCTCGCCATCGATTTCAAACATGACATAAGACGTCACATAAGGGCACGTATGGCAAGGGGGCAACGCAACAGCCAGCGAGGACGACCATCATGCGCAGCTACAGCGCCCAGCGCACCATCGGTGCGCCGCCCGACGCGGTCTGGGCATTTCTGACCGATCCGGCCGCCCTGACGGCGACCGACACCGGCATCACCCGCATCGAAGGGTCCATCGCTGCGGGCGCCCGCTTCAAGCTCTGGTCGGAGGCGACCGGCGACCGCGCCTTTGCGATCGCGGTGACCGTGTTCGATCCGCCGCGCCGCATGGTCTGGCACAGCGGCATGCCGCTGGGGCTGTTCTCGGGCACGCGCCGGTTCGAGCTTGCCCGGACCCCCGAAGGCACGCAATTGTCCATGCGCGAGGACTTCACCGGCCTGCTCGCCGGGCCGATCACCCGCTCGATGCCCGACCTGACACCGTTCTTCGAGCGGTTCGTGGCGGCGGCCAAGCACCACGCGGAAGAAGGGGAAATGGCGGCATGAACATGGTCACCTATGGCACCGGAACGCCCGCCGATCCCTGGATCCTCAAGACGCCACCGCTTTCGTCCGAATACAGTGCCTGGCGCGATGAAAGCCGCGATCCGCCCGCTCTGGTCGTGCAGGTCGGCAAGACGCAACTGTCCTACCGGTTGCGCTGCGTCGACGACCTGCACGCCATGCTGGTCGCGCATGGCGACTGGATGCTGCTCGGCAATGCCGATGAGGGCAAGCCGGTCAGAGACGACACCGTCGAGGCGTGGGCGCGCGACCAAGCCAATCCGGTCGGCGGGTTCTACGGCCTGCGCAAGGGGTATCGCGGCCGCTTCGCCAACTATGTGCCGCCCGTTCTCGAACTGCTCGGCCTTGCAGAAGTCGAACACAATGCCCGCAACAACCGCATGCGGGCGCTGGTGCCGCGCTGACGCCGTTGGCGGGTCCGGCACCCGGTTCGCTCAAATGCGCAACATCCCGTTAAGCCCCTGTTGATAGGTTCGATCCGGGGCCATGGCCTTGCCGCAGCGTGCCGGTCGCAGGAGCGAACCCTGTCGCCTTGCGGCCCGGGCGCGCGCATGCCAAGTGCGCCCGCAATTCTTGCTTTCGCCCCTGTTTGGCCGGAAGGTGCGGCGGGGGACGCGTTGCAGCCGGCGATCGGTGCCGTTTGGGGTGTTGAGTTTGAAGGCCATCGACCGTTTTGGGGCGCACCGATTGGGCAGCCTGGCCGCGCGCCGGGTCGGCCTTGCGCTGGCCGTCATGCTGCTGTCGGTACCCTCGGCGCAGGCGTTCCAGCTGTTCGGCCTGTGCCTGATTGGCAATTGCGAGCCCGACACGGCCGAAACCCAACTGATCGATCCCAAGCCCTATCGCGTCGATTTCGAACTGGTCGGTGGCGATGAGGCGCTGGCCGACACGGTGCGCGGCGCATCGGCCCTTTGGTCCGGGCGCAACGAACCGGCCGCCGGCTCTGCCGGCCTGTTGTCGCGCGCCAAGGCGGACTACCGGCGCATGCTGGCAGCGCTCTACAACGAAGCGCGCTACGGCGGCGAAATCTCGATCCGGGCCGATGGCCGTCAGGTCGTCGATCTGCCGCTCGGCCACGAGTTTGCCGATGGCACGCTGTTCGTCATCCGCGTCGAGCCGAGCGGGCCATTTGCGTTCGGCGATGTTGCCATCGCCAACCGCGCCCCCCCCACCGACGATCCGCGTGATCAGGTCGAAGACCCCGCCGAGATCGGCTTTGTCAGCGGCGCGCCGGCGCGGGCCGGCGTCGTGCGGCAAGCCGAAAGCCTTGCGATCGAGGCGTGGCGGCAACAGGGCCATCCGCTCGCCGAGGGCACGCCGCGGCGCATCACCGCCAACCACCCGCAGGGGCTGCTGCATGCCCGCCTCGGCGTCGAGCCCGGCCCGCACGCGGTCTTCGGCAATGTGACGGTCGATGGCACCGAGCGGATGATCCCCTCGTTCGTCGCGCGCCAGACCGGCCTGATCGCCGGCACCGAGTATGATCCCGACGACATCGACCGCGCGCGCCGGCGACTGCAGCGATTGGGCGTGTTCAGCACGGCGGCGATCCGCGAGGGCGAAGCGGTCGGCTCAGATGGCAGCCTGCCCGTGTCGATCATGGTGCAGGAGCGCCCGCTGCGCCGCATCGGCGCCGGCGCGAGCTTCTCGACCATTGACGGGTTCGGCGCGAGTGCGTTCTGGCTGCACCGCAACCTGTGGGGCCGCGCCGAGCGCCTGCGCATCGAGGGCGGTGTCTCCGATGTCCGCGACTTCAATGCCAGCGACTACAACTACCGCTTCGGCGCAACGCTCGGCCTGCCCGGACGGTTCACGCCCGACACCGACATCACGCTGCGCACGATCGCCGAGCGTGAGGTTCTGGACAGCTACACCCGCACCGGCCTGACCGCCTCGGTCGGCGCAACGCACTACTTTTCCGATACGCTGACCTTCGACGGCGGGCTGCTTGGCTCCTATGCCGAGTTCGATGACGCCAACGGCACCCGCCGCCTCGGGATCGTCGGCGTCGAACTTGGCGCAACGCTCGACACCCGCGACGAGCCGCTCGACGCGACGCGCGGCTATCTGGCCTCCGCCCGGGTCACGCCGTTCTACGAATGGGTACGCGGCAACCCGGCGGTGCAGATGGATCTGGAGGGGCGCGCATATCGCGCGTTTGGCGAGGACGAGCGCACGGTCGTTGCCGGTCGCGTCAAGCTGGGCTCTCTGGTCGGCCCTTCGGCGGTCGACCTGCCGCCGGACAGGCTCTACTTCACCGGCGGCGGCTCGTCGGTGCGCGGCTACCGTCATCGCTCGATCGGCGCCGAGGGCGACACCGAGACCGGCGGCAAGTCACTGATCGAAGGCTCGCTCGAACTGCGCCAGGCGATCACCGAGACGATCGGCGTGGTCGGGTTTGCCGATGCCGCGCTGGTCGGCACCGGTTCGGTGCCCGACTTCGGCCAGGCGCCGCTGGTCGGCGCCGGCCTGGGCGTGCGCTACCAGACCGGGCTTGGTCCGCTGCGGCTCGATGTGGCAACCCCGCTCAACCCGCGGTCGGGCGACCCGGTGATTGCCATCTATGCCGGCATCGGGGAGGCGTTCTGACATGATGCGCATCGTTCTGCTCATCGCCGCCCTCGTGCTGGCCGGACTGGGTGTGGGCGCGCCGCCGCTGATGGCGCAGGACGCCGATGCGACCGCCGCTGAGGAAGCGGAAAGCTCGCGCTTTGTGCGTTTCGTCGAAGAGCGCATCTCTTCGCCCACCATGCAGATCCGGCTGATCGGACTGCGCGGGACGCTGTCGCGCAATGTGCGGTTCGACCGGATCACCGTGTCCGACGATGACGGCGTGTGGCTGTCGATCGAAGAGCCGCGCCTTGTCTGGCAGCGTGCCGCGCTGTTGCGCGGCCGGCTGCAGATCACCGAACTTGCGGCCCAGTCGCTGACCTTCAGCCGCCCGCCGCTTGCCGATGAAAGCCTGCCCACGCCCGAGGCGCGCAGTTTCGCCATTCCCGAACTGCCGGTGGCGGTCAACATCGCAGCGCTCGACCTGCCGCGCGCCACGTTCGGCGAACCCGTGTTCGGGCTCGCCTCGGTCCTGTCGATGACCGGCCGGCTGGCGCTGGAGGACGGCGATCTTTCGACCGAACTGGACATCCAGCGGCTCGACGGGCCGGGCGGCGCGCTCGCCTTCGCGCTCGATGTCGACGATCAGGCGATTGCCGTCGATGCCCGCTTGCGCGAACCCGCCGATGGCGTCGTTGCCAACCTTCTCAACATCGGTGATCGTCCGCCGGTCGCGCTGACCATCAGCGGCGGCGGCGAGAGGGACGCGCTCTCGATCGATCTGGGCTTTGACGTCGACGGCGCACGCATTCTCGATGGCGGGCTGCAAACCCGGCGCGGCCTTCTGGCCGGCGGCACGTCGCTGGCCTTTGACCTTCAGGGCGCGCTGGCCGACATCCTGCCGCCGCTCTACCGCCCGTTCTTCGGCGACCGGTCCGAACTGGCCGGCCAGGTTCTGCTGCGCGACGACGGCGGCCGCGTCATCGAGCGGTTCACCGTCGATGGCGGCGCGCTGCAGGCGCGCGCCTCCGGCCAGTTGCTCCCCGACGGCTTTCCCCAATCGCTGGACGTGCAGGCGCAGATCGCGACGCCGTCCGGCGCGCCGCTGGCCGTCCCCGGCGCCGATGCGACGTCGATCGCAGGCGCCAGCCTGTCGCTCGATTTCGGCGGCACGGGTTGGACGCTGGATGCGGCCATCGACGATCTGCGCGCGCCCGATTCACGCATCGGCCGGTTGGCGATCACGGGTGGCGGCGCCTTGCGGGACCTGATCGATCCCGAAACGCGCGCGGTCACCTACGACATTGCCGTGCGCGCCTCTGGACTGCAATCGACGGACGCGGCCAGCGACCGCGCCATCGGCGATCGGCTGACGCTCGATCTGGATGGCGCCTGGCGCACCGGTTCGCCCTTGCGGGTCGATGCGCTCGATCTTCGCACCGCGAGCGGCACGGTCACCGGCAGCGGCCGCATCGAGGGCGCGGCCTTCTCCGGTGACATGCGGTTTGAATCGACCGATGTATCGCCGCTCTCCGGCGTTGCCGGGCGCGACCTGACGGGCGCCGCGCGGCTGGCGCTCGCCGGCACGGTGCGCCCGATCGGCGGCGCGTTCGATTTCGACATCGATGGCGCACTGACCGGATTTGCGGCCGGCGATGATGTGATCGCGCGGCTGCTGGCAGGCGATCTGGCGCTGACCGGCGGCGTTGCCCGCACCACCCAGGGCCTGTTCTTCGACCGGTTCGAGGGCGAGAACGATCAGGCCGCCTTTGCCGTCAACGGTTTCTTGGCGAGCGATGCCGCTGACTTGCAGGCCGCGATGTCGCTGGCCGATCTCGTCGTCGTCGATCCCAATGCGTCCGGCAGCATCGGCGCCCAGTTCGCCATCACGCGCGCCGCGCCCGCCGAAGACGCCGATCCCGATCTGCCGCCCGACCCGTTCGCGATCACCGCGTCGGTGATGATGCCCACCGGCCGGCTGTCCGGTCAGCCGGTTGCCGATCTCGACATCGGCTTTGCCGGCACCGCGGTGGATGACGAACTGGCCGGCACGCTCGAAGGCAGCGGCGATCTCGCCGGCGAAGCATTCGCGCTGAACGCCCGCCTGGCGCGGCGCGGCGGCGCGTTCGACCTTGCCGATCTGGTGCTTGCCGCGGGCGATGCCCGTCTTGCGGGCGATCTGCGCGTTGCCGAAACGGGCCTTGCGACCGGCCAGCTCGACCTGAACGCCGACGACATCGGCGCGCTGGCGGCGCTTGCACTGATGGATGCGACCGGGCGCGTCGACGCACGCATTGCCCTTTCCGATGACGGTGGCCGGCAGGATGTCGCTGTCGATGCCGAGGCGAGCGGCCTTGCCGTCGAGGGCACGCGGATCGACAGCGCCGACATCCGCGCCGACATCATCGATGTCTTTGGCCGGCCGGACGGGTTTGCCGCGCTCGATGCGCAAGGGGTCAGCGTCGGCACGACGGTCGTGCGTTCCCTGCGCGCGCGGGTCGCCCCCGCCGGCGCAGATGGTGCGTTCGATGTCTCCGCGCAGGCCGACATCGAAGGTGGATACGCGGTCGATGCCGGTGGAACGCTGACCGTCGCCGAGGCGCTGCGCACGCTGCGGCTGGCGGCGCTGGCGGTCGATACGCCCTATGGTGATGCCCGGCTTGTCGCGCCGGCGACCATCATCCAGCGCGATGGCGAGACCGTGATCGACACGCTGTCGCTGGCCGTCGAAGGCGGCCGGATCACCGCATCCGGGCGCGTCGGCGAGACGATCGATGTGAATGCGCAGATCAGCGCACTGCCGGCCGGCCTCGCCAACGCCGTCCAGCCGGGATTGGGCGCGCAGGGCACGATCAGCGGAACCGTGCGGGCGACCGGCGCGGCGGCCGATCCGCGCGTCGCCTTCGATCTCAACGGCCAAGGGCTGAGCGTCGCCGCGCTGGGCGAGGCCGGCGTGACGCCGGTCGCCGCGCGGGCCAGCGGCACGTTCGCCGGCGAGGCGCTCGTGCTGACCGCGCTGCGCGCGACCAATGCGCAGGGGCTCGACGTGTCCGCCTCCGGCCGGGTGCCGCTCGGCGCCGGCGGCCTGTCGATCACCGCTTCGGGAACGGCGCCGCTGTCGCTGGCGACGGCCAGCCCGACGCTCGCCGCACGCGGCATTCGCGCCAGCGGTACCATGCGCTTTCAGGCGACCGTGACGGGCGCGACCGCAAACCCCGCCATTGCCGGCCTGGTGTCGATTTCGGGCGGCACGATCACCGATCCGGTGTCCAACATCCGCTTGGAGGCGGTCAATGTGATCGCCGGCCTTGAGGGCGACCGGCTGGCGATCCGCAACGCCTCGGCCGATCTGGCTCTGGGCGGACGGGTCTCGGCCAGCGGCACGGTGGGCCTTGGCCCGGGCCAGCCGATCGACGTTCAGGTGCAACTGTCGGACGCCCGATACACCGATGGCAGCGTTGTCTCGACGACCGCCAACGGAACGCTGTCGCTGACGGGCGCGGGCGATGGCGGGCTGCTTCTGGCCGGCGAGGTGTTTCTCGCCCGGATCGACATCACGGTGCCCGAAACGCTGGGCAGCGGCGGCGACCTTCTCGAAGTCGACCATGTCGGCGCCGGCGCCGGCACGCTGCGCACCCTGCAGCGTCTCGCGGCCAGCCTGCCGCGCGCCTCGGGCGGTGCGCCGAACCGGCCGCTCAGGCTCGATGTTGCCATCAGCGCGCCCAATCAGGTCTTCGTGCGCGGCCGCGGTCTGGACGCCGAGTTGGGCGGCCGGCTGCGTGTGATCGGCCCGGTGACCGCGCCGGTCACCTCGGGCGCGTTCAATCTCATTCGCGGCCGGCTGGTCGTGCTCAACCAGCGCTTTGACTTCACCAGCGGCACCGTCACGCTGACCGGCGATCTGGGTGCCCTGATCGACCTGACCGCGACCACGCGCGCCGACGACCTGACCGCGATCATCACGCTGCGCGGGCCGGCCAACGCACCCGACCTGGTGCTGTCGTCGGACCCCGAACTGCCCGAGGACGAAATCCTGGCGCGCATCCTGTTCGGCGCGGACATTTCCAGCCTGTCGCCCCTGCAGATCGCCCGCCTTGCGACGGCGGCGGCAACGCTTGCCGGCGGCAGTTCGGATGTCGGCGGCGGCCTGCGTCGAGCCTTCGGCGTCGACGACCTTGATCTCGTCGAGCGCGATGATGGCGGGCTCGGCGTGCGCGCCGGCCGCTACATCTCCGACAACATCTATCTGCAGCTTGAGACGCAGCCCGGCGGCGTGGAAACGACGATCAACCTGGACATCACCGACGACTTCACCGCGCGCGGCAGTCTGGACGCGCAGGGCGACACCTCGATCGGTGTCTTCTTCGAGCGTGACTATTGAGCCGGTCGCGCCAATGGCGCGCCAAACACCGTTTCAGTTTCACACGGTGAAGTGACGCCGATGTGAACGCCGGCACTGTTCAATCGACGTTTTTTGCCTACAACTTGAGGGTCAACCCTCGTTTTTTTCGAGATCCGAAGGCGGTTTTTCGTGTTCAAATCCTATTTCCCACTGCCCAAGCTGTTTTTCATCTCATTTGTGGTCTGGGCCGCGATTGGCACCGCGCTGTGGTATGCCGGCGCAAGCGGCTGGGGCGCCGCGCTGGGGCTCGGCGCAACGCCCGAAGGCGCCGAACCGGTGATCGGACTGGGCCACTTCACGACACCCGAATTCCTGTGGTTCTACATCTACTACGCGGTCATGACGGCGCTGTTTGCCGCCTTCTGGTTCCGCTACGCGCCCCATCCCTGGCAGTACTGGTCGATCCTGGGCTCGTCGCTGATCCTGTTCGTCACCTATTTCAACGTGCAGGTCTCGGTCGCCATCAACAACTGGCGCCGCCCGTTCTTCGATGGCGTGCAGGAGGCGCTGGGCGAGGAATCGACGATCACGGCGCAGGACCTGTTCAGCCTGATCTTCATCTTCGCCCAACTGGCGTTCCTGTTCATCGCGATCATCGTGGTGTTCCGCTTCTTCGTCAGCCACTGGATCTTCCGATGGCGCACCGCGATGAACGACTACTACATGGCACGCTGGAAGCAGGTGCGGCACATCGAGGGCGCCTCCCAGCGCGTGCAGGAAGACACGATGCGCTTTGCCGGCATCATGGAAGGGCTGGGCGTTTCCGCCGTCGACGCTGTGATGACGCTGATCGCGTTCCTGCCGGTGCTTTGGGGCCTGTCGCAATATGTCACCGAACTGCCGATCGTTGGTGAAATCCCCGCGCCGCTGTTCACGGCCGCCATCCTCTGGTCGGTGTTCGGAACCGGCATTCTGGCGCTCGCCGGCATCCGCCTGCCGGGCCTTGAGTTCAAGAACCAGCGCGTCGAGGCCGCCTACCGCAAGGAACTGGTCTATGGCGAGGACCGGCCCGAACGCGCCGAGCCGATGACGGTGCGCGAACTGTTCGGCGATGTCCGCCGCAACTATTTCCGGCTCTATCTGGAATACATGTATTTCAACGTGTTCCGCTTCATGTACCTGCAGGCGGACAACATCTTCGTCTACATCCTGCTGATCCCGACGATCATCGCCGGTGCGGCCGTCGGCTTCACCTTCGGCATTCTCCAGCAGATCCTGACCGCGTTCAACCAGGTCTCCAACTCGTTCCAGTATCTGGTCAACTCATGGACGACGATCGTCGAGTTGCTGTCGATCTACAAACGCCTGCAATCGTTCGAGGCGGCCATCGACGACCGGGACCTTCCGGACATCGACCGCGAATGGCTGGAAATCCACGCCGGCGGCAAGCAGCCCGAGGTCGAGACCATCGGGCCGGGAGTCTGACCGGAGCGGCGTTTTCCGGCGCAGCGCCCGTTCAGGCGGGCGTTTCGATCACGCCGTAATGCGCATAGTCGCGATAGAGGCTTTCAAAGCGCAACCGGCCGCCGATCCGTTCGGCGGCCGCGTGCATCTCGGCCTCAAGGTCCGCGCGCGGCGCGACGTGGAACTTGTCCAGCCAGCCATGCAGTGCCGACCGGAACCAGCCCGGCAGGCGCTGCTGCTGCCCGAAATCGACGACATGCAACTGCCCGCCCGGTGCAAGCTGGGTTGCCGCGTGCGCGATCGCCTGACGCCAGACCGGGATCATCGACACCGAATAGGAGATGAAGATGCGGTCGAAACGCTTCACGCCGAACAGCTGCGCCGGATCGAAGTCGGCCGCGTCGCCCTGCGCCAGCGCCACCTGCGGTGACAGCGATTTGCGGGCGAGGGCTGCATCCGCCGATTTGAGCATCTCGGCGGAAATGTCGAACCCGTAGAGCCGGGCGTCGGGATAGGTGCGTGCCGCCAGCACCAGGTTGCGCCCGGTGCCGCAGGCAACCTCCAGGATCGTACCGCCATCGGGCACGTCCAGATCGGCGATCAGCCGGTCCCGCCCGAGCAGGTAGTATTTGCGCGTCAGATCGTAGATGTGGCGCTGGCGCCGGTAGACGGCATCCATGAGGCGGGAATGGCTTTGCGTCACCTCGCTCATCGGTCAGTCCCTGAGCGTGTAAAGGTGAAAGCCGCCATAGATCGCCGACCTGTCCCGGGCGTGCAGCGCCTGCGAGCGCTGGGCATGGTAGGTCCATCGCGCCAGCGTGCTCTGCGAGATGCGGCCCGGCAGGATGGTGTCGATGCCCGCCGTGCGGAAGATCACCCGCGCGCCCGGTTTGGCGGTGCGCGTGATCTGCGCCCAAAGATCGCTCAACTGCCGGTCGTTCATCCAGTCCTGCGCGTCCAGCAACACGTAGCAATCCTTCGATGCCGCCGGTTGGTCGGCAAGAAATGCGGTCAGGATGCGGTTGTGGATGCGCGCCTTGTGGGCGTTGGCATGCAGCGCGTCGAAGTTTCCGGCCTCAAGATAGGGCGGCAGCGGGCCTTGCCCGCTCGGATCGTAGCCCCGGTTGAACGCGGCCCAGGCGAAATAGTTCTCGCTCAGCGGGAAATCGCACATCAGCGCGCGTGTGCGCTCGGTCAACACCGCATGCATGTCGCCGCCGGCCGCGCCGGCCAGCGCTTCGTACTGCTGCGGCGGGATGCCCAGGCCGAACAGCGACGCGCGCTGCCGAGTCAGCCACTTGATCAGCCGGCCGTCGATGGCCGGCCGTACCTTGTCCTCGAAGTATTGGCGCTGTTCGTCCAGCGAGCGGCACGCGACGAACTCGGTCAGCCGCAGCCCGTAGAGCCGCGCGATGCGGTGCGCCGCGCCGATGAACAGGCCCAGCGCCCCATAGCGGTAAAACCCGCGCTCGAACATCTGGATGCGCCGCCCGCCAAGGCCCATGCGGCGGTTCCAGTAGTCGACCGTCTCGACGTCGAGATGTGGCGCAAGATGGGTGTCGAACAGGGCTGCATTGCCGGCGACATCGGCCCGGCCAAAGAAATCGAACAGCGCCGCATGATCGGGCAGATGGCGCGCGGCGGCGTATTTGAGCCGGTTGAGCGCGACATGCGCCGGCGACAGATCGACCGCATCGATCGCGGCCGGCCCCGCCGTCAGGTAGGACATCACGTTGCAGCCGCCCGAGGCGATGGCGACGATGTGGTCGTCCGCCGTGATGTCGAGCGCGGTCATGTCCACCACCGGGTCTTCCCAGATCTGCGGGTAGACGAGCCCGGTGAAGGTCTGCGCGAACAAGCGTTCGAGAAGGCCGGTGCGGCTGGCGGCACGGTTTTGCTGGACCGCGGCGTCGACTTGCCGGCGGACCGTTGGATTTGCGGAAGGGGAGCCCATATCGCTTCGGAGGGTCTTTCGATCTGTGTTTTCGGTTCCGGGTTGGGCACGCGCATGGAGCGCGGTCAAGCGGCGCGGGTCTTGGCCTTTTCCGGTTTTGCGGCCTTGAGGTCCACGACGCCGGACTTGCGGCGTGCGCGCATGATTTCGGCCCAATCGATCAGATGCAACTGGCCATCGTCGGTTTCGGCGATCGCCGTGCAGCTTTCCACCCAATCACCGGTGTTCACATAGGTGATGCCCGATTGTTCCTTGATCGTGGCGTGGTGGATGTGGCCGCAGATCACGCCGTCCACATCGGAGCGGCGCGCCTCGCTCAACAGCGCGTCTTCATAGGCGCCGATGAAGTTGACCGCCTTCTTGACCTTGAGCTTCAGCCAGCGCGACAGCGACCAGTACTGCCCGTCCCAAAGGCGCCTGATCTGGTTGAGCCAGCCATTGATCCACAGCGCCGACGCATAGGCGCGATCGCCCACATGGGCCAGCCATTTGGCGTTGAGCACGACCATGTCGAACTGGTCGCCATGGACGACCAGAAAGCGCGTGCCATCCGCCGTGACGTGGACGTCGCGGTCGCGCACGTCGATGCCGCCGAAATGCGATCCCAGATAAGAGCGCATCACCTCGTCATGATTGCCGGGAATGTAGATGATCTCGGTGCCCTTGCCCGCCTTGCGCAGCAGCTTCTGCACCACGTCGTTGTGCGCTTGCGGCCAGTACCAGCCCTTTTTCAGCCGCCAGCCGTCGAAGATGTCGCCGACCAGGTAGATGCGCTCGGCATCGTGCTCGCGCAGGAAATCGATGAGCATCTCCGCCTGGCAGCCACGCGTGCCCAAGTGGATATCGGAGAGGAACAGCGTGCGAAACCGTTTGGGTTCGGTCATGGGCGTGGCCTGCATCGTTGCACTATAAGCCCAAAACAGAGTCGTATGTCACGCATGTGACGCCGACTTTCGTCGCCGCGCCGCAGGCCGTGTTCGCGCCCTTGCTGTGCGGTGAGCCGGCTGCGCCCGGCTACACCGGGTTGTGTGCCAGGATGCTCTTGGCGGAGTCGCGAATGGCAGCGTCGACGGGCCGGAACGTCATGCCAAGCGCCTCGGTTGTGCCGCTCGCATCGACCGTCCTGCGCACGCCAAGCTGCGGCACGATCGCCCTGACCTCGGCGTCGAACAGGCCGAGCAGCCGGATGACGAAGTTGGGCGCCCGGCGCGTCGTCACCTTGCGCGCCGGATAGGCCTTGGCGATGATGTCTGCGATCTCGGGAAACCAGATGAACTGTGACACAGCCAGCAGCCGCTTGCCGGCGGTCTGCGGCTTTGCCATCGCCTCCACATGCATTGCCGCAACGTCCCGCACGTCGACGGCGGGCAGGCCGAAATACGGCAGCATCGGATCCTTGGCCGCCAGCACCCGCTCGACCACGCGCAACGACGTGCCGTAGTGGCCGTCCAGAGCCGGGCCGACGACGAGGCCGGGATTGATCGTGGTCATGTCCATGTCGGGCGCGTCGCTCTTGATGAACGCCCACGCGGCCTGTTCGGCCATCGTCTTGGACTTGGCGTACGGGTTGATGCGCGACCAGCCAAGGTCGCTCCAGTCGGCGGCGGTGAAGGCGGTGCCGTTGTCGGGCGCGTCCTTCTCCATCACCGACACCATCGACGAGGTCAGGATGACGCGCTTGATGCCGGCCTGTGCCGCCGCCTTGAGCGCGCGCAGCGTTCCGTCCACGGCGGGCCCGATCACCTCGTTTTCATCCTTGGGTTGGGCCATAGGAAACGGCGAAGCCGTATGCATCAGCACGTCCGCGCCGGCCATCGCCGCGTCCCAGCCTTCATCCCTGGTCAGGTCGAGTTCGGCGAACTGCAAATGGCTGTCGAGGACGCCGGCGTCCTCCAGATGCGGGCGCACCGCGTCGCGCACCTCGTCGGCCCGCTTCATCGATCGCAGCGTTGCCGTGACGCGGTGGCCGCCATTGAGAAGGGCCACCAGGATGTGCTTGGCGATGAAACCGGTCGTGCCGGTGAGGACAACGTGATGCGACATGTGACGATGGCTCCTGAACGATCGCGTTTCGCCCAGCAAGTGGCCCTCAATTTGACGATGTCAAGATCGAAAAGGGTGTCCGACCGGAAAACCTTGGCCGCAGCTCAGCGCGCGCAGTTGACGCAACGCTCCGCCATCGGGTCGATCGCAAGGCGTTTGGGCGCGATCGCCTCGCCGCAGTCGACGCAACAGCCGTAGTCGCCGCTTGCAAGGCGCCGCTCGGCCATCTCGATCCGCACCAGATCGCGCTGCCGTGCCTTGCGGGCGGCGACGGCCATCTCGCGCTGTTGCATCGCATCGATGCGGCTGACGCGGCCGATCGTCGCCTGGTCGAGCGGCACCGGCGCGCTGGCGTCCCGCGCGGCTGTCAGCATCGTCTCGATTTCGGCACGCAGTGCGGCAAGACGTGCCTTTGCAACCTCGTCGTCCGGTGTCATAGCGGCACGGTAGGAAGCGTCGCCAAAAGGCGCAAGCATTTCGGGGTTCGATCATGATCTGGCTGCTGCTCGGCATCATCGTGTTTCTTGGCATTCATTCGGTGCGCATCGTTGCGCCCGGCGTGCGTGACGGCGTGATCGCGCGCTATGGCGAAGGCCCCTGGAAGGGCATCTACTCGCTGATCGCGCTGGCCGGGTTCGTGCTTTTGATCTGGGGCTACGGCCAGGCGCGCTGGGAGGCACCGACCCTGTGGGTGCCGCCGATCTGGCTGACACATCTGAACGCGCTGTTGATGCTGGTGGCCCTTGTCATCTTCGCCGCCTATCCGCTGCCCGCCGGCTACATCAAGCGCGCGGTCAAGCATCCGATGATCCTGGCGGTGAAGATCTGGGCGCTCGGCCACCTTCTGGCCAATGGCGAGGCGGCCGCGCTTTTGCTGTTCGGCAGCTTTCTGGCCTGGGCCGTCGCTGACCGCATTTCGTTCAAGCGGCGGGGCGATCCGGTCTATGACAATCCCGGGGTTCAATATGATCTGATCGCCGTTGCGATCGGCATCGCGGCCTATCTTTGGCTGGTCTTTCAGGGCCATTTGTGGCTGTTCGGGGTGCCGCCCATCGTATAGCCCATCATCCGGCACTTAACTTTTGGCGCAATTTGCGCTTAGACCGCGCCGACCAACAGGCGCAACGGGATCGACATGTCAGACGACGGTTTCATCCGCGAGGTAGAAGAAGAGCTCCGCTCGGACCGGCTCAAGCAGTTTTGGGACCGGTTCGGTCTGATCATCATCGGCGTGGCGGTGGCTGCCGTGCTGGCGACGGCCGGCTATCGCGGCTGGGAATGGTATTCCAACAGTCAGGCATCGGCATCCGGCGACCGGTTCCTGGAAGCGCTGAACCTTGCCAATGGCGGCGATGCCGATGCCGCGCTCGCCGAACTGGACGCCCTTCAGGCCGAAGGCTTCGGCCAGTACCCGGTCCTGGCGCGTATGCGCGCGGCGACGGTGCGGTTCAATGCCGGCGATGCCGATGGCGCGGTGGCCGATTTCGACGAGATCGCCGGCGACCGGTCAGTTCCGGTCGCCCTGCGCGACATGGCACGCCTGCGCGCGGCCTACATCCTTGTCGACCACGGCTCCTATGAAGATGTCGCCGCCCGCGCCGAGCAACTGGCCGCCGGCGACAATCCGCTGCGCCATTCGGCCCGCGAAGCACTTGGCCTTGCCGCGTTTCAGAACGGGCGGACCGCCGACGCCCAGCGCCTGTTCGACGAGATCCGCGCCGATCCGGTCGCGCCGTCCGGCCTTGCCGAGCGCGCCCGCATCATGCTCGAACTGATCCGGGCGAGCGGCGCGGTCGCCGAAGGCTGATGGCGTTCACGGTCGCGATCGTCGGCCGCCCCAATGTCGGCAAGTCGACGCTGTTCAACCGGCTGGTCGGCCGCAAGCTGGCGATCGTGCACGATCAGCCCGGCGTCACCCGCGACCGGCGGCGCCACGAGGCCACGCTTGCCGATCTGCGCTTTGACGTCATCGACACCGCCGGGCTCGAGGAAGGCGAGGCCGACAGTCTGCCCGGCCGTATGCGCGCCCAGACCGAAACGGCCGTTGCGGAAGCCGATCTGGCGCTGTTCCTGATTGACGCCCGCGCCGAACTGACCGCCGCCGACCGCATCTTCGCCGACATCCTGCGCCGTGCCGACCGGCCGGTCGTTCTGGTCGCCAACAAGGCCGAATCGCGCAGCGCCGAGGCGGGCCTTTACGACGCCTTCGAGCTGGGCCTTGGCGCGGCGGTGCCGGTGTCGGCCGAGCACGGGCTCGGCATGAGCGATCTGCGCGATGCGATCGTGGAGGCGCTCGGCGAGGAGCGCGCGTTGCGGGCCGACGAGCCGGACGATGAACCTCAGACCGATGTGGTCATTGCCGAAGGCGAGGCCGACGCGCCGCCGGCCTATGACGAGACCCGCCCGCTCAGGATCGCCGTCGTCGGCCGACCCAATGCCGGCAAGTCGACGATGATCAACGCGCTGATCGGCGAGGACCGGCTGCTGACCGGCCCCGAGGCCGGCATCACGCGCGATTCGATCGCCGTCGACTGGCGTTGGCGCGACCGGCCGATGCGGCTGTTCGACACCGCCGGCATGCGGCGCAAGGCGCGCGTTGTCGAGCGGCTCGAACAGATGTCGGTGGGCGACGCGCTGCGCGCCATCCGCTTTGCCGAAGTGGTGGTCATCGTGCTCGATGCGCTGGCGCCGTTCGAAAAGCAGGATCTGCAGATCATCGACCTGATCGTCCGCGAGGGCCGTGCGCCGGTCATCGCGTTCAACAAATGGGATCTGGTCAAGGACCGGCAGGCAACGCTGGCCGATCTGCGCGAGCGCACCGAACGGTTGCTGCCGCAGATCCGCGGCGTGCGCATCGTGCCGGTGTCGGCGCGCACCGGCCATCGCCTCGACAAGCTGATGGATGCGGTATTGGCGACCCATCGCGTCTGGAACAGCCGCATCGCGACCGCCCAACTCAATCGCTGGCTCGACGATGTGGCCCGCCACCACCCGCCGCCGGCCGTCTCCGGCCGCCGCATCAAGCTCAAATACATCACCCAGGCCAAGACCCGCCCGCCGGGCTTCGTGCTGTCGTGCTCGCGGCCCGAGGCGCTGCCGGCCGCCTATCTGCGCTATCTGACCAATGCGCTGCGGGCCGACTTCGATCTGCCCGGTGTGCCGATCCGGATCATGACGCGCACCTCCGAGAACCCGTATGCGCACAAGGCGCGCAAGACACCGCCCGCCGAAAGGCCCGGCCGCCGGCCCGCGCGGCGCTCGCGTTAACCCTGTCCCGGCTTTCGACGATTTTTCACAAAACGTGACCGGGCGCTTAACCGCTCATCAAGGTTAATGCCTCAATTTGCGCCGACATCACCGACCCCGCGTCTTTCGCGTTCGATGGAGTTGCGTCTTGTCCCGTATGCGTTCGCTTGGAATGTCGCTTGGCCTCACCGTGGCCATGGCTGGCGCTATCGTCGTCTCAAATCCGGCCTCGGTCGCCTTCCAGGACATGTCGAGCCTCGTCAGCGGAGCGCACGGACCCGCCGGCGACCGCTGGCGCGTGCACATCAACCGGTCCGGCGTCGGCTCGATCCATCAGGCCGAACTGGCGTTCGGCATCGATCCGGGCATCACCGGCGCGATTGAAAAACCCCGGTCGATGGACAATGGCATCGGCGCGGTGGCCATGATCTCCGATGCGACCGCGCTGCCCGACACGCCGGACGAATCGCGCATCAACCGCGCCGAGAAATCGGGGCGCATCACCGCCGTCACGCCCGCCGCGCCGCCGCGCGACTTCTCCGCCGGTTCGATCCTGGAGCGCCAGTCGAGCCTGACCGAGCCACTGACCAGCGACGAGGTCGAGATGGTGTTCGCCAAGCCTCGCATCGGTGGCGAGGCACTCGACATCGCGCTCGCCTTCCACCCGCGCAAGCCCGCGCGCGTCGATCCGGGCGTGCCGACGATGATCGCCTCGCTTGTCACCAACCCGGTGCCGGACGTGCTGGCCACCGCCTATGCGCCGCCCGAACCCGATTTCGCGCAGGAATCGCCGTTCGAGAGCCTTCTGGGCAAGCAGGAGGCCACCCGTGGCCGGTTCATCCCGCCCGTGCCCAAGAACGACCATCACTGGGCCGACAATCCGCTGCCGCCGCGCGTCTTCTCCGACCGCGAGCAGAAGTGCCTTGCCGAGGGCATCTATTTCGAGGCGCGCGGCGAAATCGCGCGCGGCCAGGCCGCGGTCGCGCAGGTCATCCTCAACCGCGTGCGCAACCCCACCTATCCGAACTCGATCTGCGGCGTGGTCTACCAGAATCGCCACTGGCGCAATCGCTGCCAGTTCTCGTTTGCCTGCGACGGCATCCGCGACCGCGTGAATTCGCCGCACCATTGGCAGATGGCCAAGGACATCGGCATGGCGGCGACCGCCGGAAAAATCTGGCTCGACGATGTCGGCTCGTCCACGCACTACCACGCCACCTACGTCAATCCGCGCTGGGCGCGTTCGATGAAGCGGCTGACGCGCATCGGCCTGCATATCTTCTACCGCACCCACAATGGCGGCTGGAGCTGATCGACCCGCCGGCCCTGCCGCGCCCATGCGACGAAATGATCAGGTTCGTCTAACTCTCTGATTTATCAAGTGAATCCGGGTCTGTCCGCAGGTCGCTCGCCGGCTTGACGGGGTGCGGGCCGAAAACTATTGTGCGCCGCAACGTAAAGGGCGCCGGCTCGCCTTCAAGGATGCCGGCCGGTCCGCCCGCCAAAGGCAGCAAACATGGCAGGTTCATCGAAGCCAGCGCCGACATCCGGCTCCGGGCCGGACGCCGAAAACGGCCGGCAGCCGGGCGCCGGCGATGGTGACCATCTAGACCGGCGCCGAAAGGCATTGGCCGAAAAGCTCGACCAGGCTGCCGCCGAAACCGCGCCAGCGCCGCAACGGGCGCAAGGCGACATGAGCGGCATCGGCGCCGGGCTGAAGATTGGCAGCGAATTTGTCGCCGGCGTACTGGTTGGTGCCGGGATGGGCTATCTGATCGACCAATTTGCGGGCACAACGCCCTGGGGATTGATCGTATTTCTCATGTTGGGATTTGCCGCCGGCGTTTTGAATGTTATGCGCGCCACGGGCCGGGTTGCCGAACCCCGCCCACACGGGCTAAGGGACCGCGCGAAAGCGCAAGAAGACGACAAGCCGACCCATCGTTAGGTCGGCTTTTGTGAAACCGGGAGACGGGCAAGGTGGCGAACGATCCCATCAAGCAGTTTGAAATCACGCCGATTGTTCCACTGGAAAACATCGCCGGTCTCGACCTGTCCTTTACGAATTCCTCGCTGTTCATGGTCGCCACCGCCGCGACCGCCTCGGCGTTCCTGTATTTCGGCTCGGCCAATCGCGGCCTGGTGCCCACGCGCCTGCAGTCGATGGCCGAACTCTCCTACGAGTTCGTCGCCTCCATGCTGCGCGATGCCGCCGGCACGCAGGGCATGAGGTTCTTCCCGCTCGTCTTTTCGCTGTTCATGTTCGTCCTGTTTGCGAACCTGTTCGGCATGGTGCCGTACTTCTTCACCGTGACCAGCCACATCATCGTCACCTTCGCGCTGGCCATGGTCGTCATCCTGACCGTGATCATCTACGGCTTCATGAAGCACCGCATGAAGTTTCTGGGGCTGTTCGTGCCCGATGGCGTGCCCATGGCGGTCATCCCGCTGGTGGTCGCCATCGAGGTCATCTCGTTCCTGTCGCGGCCGATCAGCCTTTCGGTGCGCCTGTTCGCCAACATGCTGGCCGGCCACACCGCGCTCAAGGTCTTTGCCGGTTTTGTGGTCTCGATGACCTCGATCGGCGCGGTCGGCGTTGCCGGCGCGATCCTGCCGCTGATCATGGTGGTTGCCATGACGGCGCTGGAGTTCCTGGTTTCTTTCCTTCAGGCCTACGTCTTTGCGGTTCTCACCTGCATGTATCTCAACGACGCGGTGCACCCCAACCACTAGGTTTTCGACATCGCGGCGCATCGCGCCGTGACCATCCTTCGCACATTCCACTCAAAGGAGCACGACAATGGAAGCGGAAGCAGCGAAATTCATCGGCGCGGGCCTTGCCTGCTTTGGCATGGCCGGCGCGGCGCTCGGCCTGGGCCAGATCTTCGGCAGCTACCTGTCGGGTGCCCTGCGCAACCCGTCGGCCGCCGACGGCCAGTTCGGCCGCCTGATCTTCGGCTTCGCCGTGACCGAGGCGCTCGGCATCTTCTCGCTGCTGGTCGCGCTGCTGCTCCTGTTTGCTGTCTGATCGGCCAGGCGCGGGGCACATCGCTCCGCGCCTGCCGCAATGACGAAAACGGGGACAGACCATGTTCATCGCATCAGCGCTTGCAGCCACCGCCGAAACCGGCGCCGAGGCCTCGGCCGGCTTCCCGCCATTCGAGACGTCCACCTATGCCTCGCAGCTGTTCTGGCTGGCGATCACCTTCGGGTTTTTCTACTGGTTCATCGCGCGGGTGATCTCGCCGCGGATCGGTGAGATTCTCGAGGACCGTCAGGACCGCATCGCCCAGGACCTCGACATGGCGCAGCGGTTGCAGGAGGAGTCCGACGCAGCGCTTGCCGCCTATGAGCAGGAGCTTGCCCAGGCACGCGCCACCGCCGGCGACATCGGCCAGAAGGCGCGCGATCAGGCCAAGGCCGATGCCGAGGCCGAACGCAGCCGCGTCGAGGCCGATCTGGCAACCCGGCTCGAAGAGGCCGAGGGTCGCATCGGCGAGATTCGCGCCAAGGCGATGGCCGAGGTGGGCACGATCGCTCAGGACGCCACCGCCGCCATCGTCGACCAACTGGTCGGCACCAAGGCCAAGGCGTCCGAGATCGACGCCGCCATAGCCGCGGTGCGGCGCTAGGAGAGGGCCATGATCGACTCAAGTTTCTGGGCGCTGGTCGGCCTGATCATTTTCTTCGGCATCATCATCTATCTGAAGGTGCCGGGCTTCGTGACCAAATCGCTGGACGGTCGCAGCGATCGCATCCGCAACCAGCTCGAAGAGGCGCGCCGGCTGCGCGATGAGGCACAGCAACTGCTCGCCGAATACCAGCGCAAGCGCCAGGAAGCCGAGCAGGAAGCCGGCTCGATCGTCGATGCCGCCAGGCGCGAGGCCGAGCAGATCACCGCCGAGGCCAAGGAACGCACCGAGGAATACGTTGCCCGGCGCACCGCGCTGGCCGAGCAGAAAATCGCCCAGGCCGAGATCGATGCCGTCAACGCCGTGCGCTCGTCCGCCGTCGATGTTGCCGTCGATGCCGCCGAGCGCCTGCTTGGCGAAAAGGTGACGGCCAAGACCAGCGACAAGCTGTTTGCGGACTCGCTCGCGCAGGTCAAATCGAACCTCAACTGACCGGCGGCATCGCCCGCTGACGCACAACCACGCCCGGCCCTGACTCAACTCACGGCCGGGTCTTTTTGCGCGTGCGGGAACGAGGCCTTCGTGACTCGCCGCAGCGCGGAACCGCCATGAGCCGGCGGCCGGCAGGCTTCATGCGGCGGGTGCGGCGTTCAACTCATACTTCATGATGCGGCCGTGACGACCGGCGCGGTCGCTTTCAAGGCCATAGACCGGTCCGGACGGCCCTTGCGCCTGCGCGATGATCTGGTCGATCTGCGCGCGATCGGCGTCGTCCAGCGCAAGGTCGAACACCTCCAGTGTGCGCGGCAGGTGGCGGGCGTAGCGCGCGCCGACGATCGCCGCCGCGACCTGCGGCTGGTCGAGCACATAGCGTGTGGCGACCGCGCCGATGCCGACGCCGTGCCTGTCGGCGATCTGTTTCAGCGCCGCAAGCAGCGCCTGGAAGAGCGACCATGGCCCGAACTCGTCGATGATCAGACGGTACTTGATCAGCGACCGGTTCTCGAACGCAAAACCGGGGTCGTCGGCGCCCAGCCATTGCTCGGTCAGGAAGCCGCCGGCCAGCGTGCCGTAGCACAAAAGATGCACGTCGCGTTCGGCGGCCCAACCGGCCAGCGCGCCCGCCGGACGCCGGTCGAGCACCGAATACTGCACCTGCGCCGAGACGATGTCGAAACCGGCATCGGCGAATGGCGCGATCCCGTCAATGTCCCAGTTGGTCAGGCCCAGATGGCCGATCTTGCCCTTTTCCTTGAGCCGGATCAGCGGTTCGAGCGCGGCCACCGGGTCGCCGATCGACAAATCCCACCAGAAGAACTGCACCAGATGCAGCCGCTCCAGACTGAGCCGCTTGAGCGACCGGTCGATGATCGTCTCGACCTCGTCGGCGCGCAGATCGGCCAGCCGCGACAGATCCGGCACCAGCTTGGTGTGAACGACGATCTGGTCGGCGAAGGCCGCGCCGCGCCGCTGGCGCACATCGGCGATGAAGCGGCCGATCATCGCCTCGACGCCGGTGTAGATGTCGGCGCAATCGAACGTGGTGATGCCCGCGTCGACAAAGGCCTCCATGTCGGCGATGGCGCGTGCCGGATCGACCGGGCCATGCCCGCCCGCCAGCTGCCAGCCGCCCCGGATCACCCGCGAAATCCGGTGGCCGGATCGCAGTTCGGTGGTTTGGACGGTGGTCATGGCTTGTCGTCTCCGCCTTGCCAGTAGGGTGTTGTGCGCTGTCCGGGCAGCCCGGTGGTTTCGGCGTGGCGGAACCAGCGCTTGCCGGTGCGCGTTATGCGAAACCGGCCGCCGCAATGCGGGTCGGGGCAGGCGACGTCGCTGTCGGTCGACATCCAGTCGTTCGGATCGGTCACGCGCTGTTTGGCCGGCAGCAGCGGCAGCAGCGCCGCGAGCGCGTACATCGACACCTGATGGCCGGGCGCGAAGATCAGCGTTTCGCCCTCGACGCGAAAGCTCTCGCCCTTGACATGCCGGCACACCGCCGGCCGGTCGACGACCACCGTCTCAACCTTCAGATCGTAGAGCCAGAACCCGTCATGTTCGTCGGCCTCTCCGGCCATGGCTTGTCCCCCGCAACGTCCGGCGCGTCGGCGCACCGGAGCACAGGCCGGTTATGGATCGGGCGCGGGCTGTGTCAACATCCTCTTTGTGGTGGTCAATCGGTGCGCAGCGGCCGGAACGAGAAGCGGTGCACGCGCGCGACGCCGCCCGCCCGGGCGATCGCGGCGCGATGTGCCGCCGCGCCATAGCCCTTGTGCCCCGAAAACCCGTAGGGCGGGTGGGCGTCGCACAGCCGCACCATCATCGCATCGCGCGACACCTTGGCAACGACCGATGCGGCGGCAATCGAGGCGCTGAGCCCGTCGCCGCCGACGATCGCGCGCGCGCGGACCGATCGGGCCAGACCTGGCGGTACATCGCGGCCATCGACCAGAACGCCATCGGCGCGCACCGCAAGCGCGTTCACGCAGTGGGCCATCGCGCCGAGCGTCGCCTTGCGGATGTCGCTGTCATCGATGCTGGCGGCGCTGCGGCTGGCGACGGCGACCGCGACGGCCTGTGCCATGATCGCATCGTAGACCGCGTGTCGCCGCGAGGCGGTCAGCGCCTTGGAATCGTCAAGGCCGGCGATCGGATGGCGCGGATCGAGGATGACGGCGGCCGCCACCACCGGTCCGGCGAGCGGGCCGCGCCCCACCTCGTCGACGCCGCAGATCATGGCGCACCCCTGTGCGCGCATCTGCGCCTCAAGGGCGAAATCGGGTCCGCCGCCATCGGTGTCGGTTCGTCTTGGCATGTGGCCAAAGCATCATGGGTGTCGATTCGCCGCAAGGCCGGCGGCGGCAGGGGACACAGCCGCCACCGGCCCGCGCATGGCGCCGTGGTCAGGGGGTGCACGTCACAACAGCGCCAGTTGTTCGGCCTGCGCGTCGGCGCCGGCGAACAGGTCGGTGCGCAGCGGCTTGCCGCGCATGTTCAGCTTGAGCCGCTTGCAGGTCATCTCCATGCGCCGGCTGATCTGCCAGGCGTAGGGGCCGGACCCGCGCATGCGCTGGTTCCATTGCGCATCGTAGTCCTTGCCGCCGCGCATCGAACGGATCAGCCCCATCACGTGACGATAGCGCT
>CAZSFA010000018.1:0-29977 GCA_964606055.1 uncultured Oceaniradius sp.
CGCTCAATCTGGGCAAGGACGGCGAGCCCAACAATCCCGGCATGCCGGTCGCCGACCTGACCGGTTCGCTGGTCGCGCTGTCGGCGATCCTTATGGCGCTCTTGCGCCGCACGCAGACCGGCCTTGGTGATCACATCGACATCTCGATGCAGGACGCACTCATGTCCTGGCTACCCAACGTGACGGGGCCGGTGTTCGCCGAGGACCGTGCGCCGGTGGTGCGGGATGAGCGTTCTTTTGGAGGCTATGCGTTCTTCTCGGTCTATCGAACCGCCGATGATCGCCACATCGCGCTCGGCGGCGTCGAACACAAGTTCGTCCACAACCTCCTCAACGCGCTCGGGCGACCCGACCTGATCGAGGCTGCCTGCGGCCCTGCCGGCCCGGGCCAGGCGCCGGTCAAGCAGTTCCTCGCCGAGACGTTCGCCACGCGCAGCCGCGACGATTGGGTTGGGTGGTTTGCCGACAAGGACGTCTGCTTCGGCCCCGTGCTCGACCTGCACGAAGCGTTCCACTCAGACCAGATCGCCGCCCGGGACATGCTGTTCAGCGATGCGGACGGAAACCTGCACATCGGCACGCCCATCAGGTTCCATGGCGAACCGGGGCGACCGGATCCCACCCTGCCTGAGCTTGGCGAACACACCGGGCAGGTGTTGCGGGAAGCCGGCGTCGCGGAGGGTGTGATTGAGGCCGTCACGGCACGGACGCCGCCGAAGACCTAAGCGGGTTCAGGTGGAATCCTCGCGCCTGATCGACATTTCATAGGAGAACGTCTCGATCCGGTGCCAGTTCAGCGAAATCTGGATCGGCGCGTCGGCCGTACCCAGATAGCGGCGCTCGACCTTGATCATCATCTCGCCCTCGCCGACGCCGATCGCCGCCACCGCCTCGGGCGGCGCGGGAGCCGCCGAGATCGTCTGCACCACCTCGACGATCGACACGCCGTGATGGGCTTCCAGATAGCTGTAGAACGGCCCCTTCAACGTCGGCAGTTCGGGCGCGATATCGCGATAGTCGCCATGCACATAGACCTTGACGTAGCAGATCGGCTCGCCGGTCTTGGCGCGGCGTATGCCATCGACGCGCAACCATTCGCGGCCGGCAAGCCGGCCCAGCTGGTCTGACATCGCCTGATCAGGCACGTCGATGCCGGTTGACAGAACCTCCAGATTGGTCTCGGCGGCATAGTCGTACAACTCGCGCAGCGACCGCATCGTTTGCACGTAGTTGTTGCGGCGCTCGGCGCTCAGCACTTCCGAACCCGATCCCTGTCGCCGTGCGACAAGGCCGATTTCGGTCAGACGGCGCAACGCCTCGCGCACCGTGTAGCGGCTGACGTCGAACTCGGCGCACAACTCCTGCTCGGTGGGCAGGGTCGAGCCAACCGCATAGGTGCCATCGGTGATGCGTTGGTGCAGAAGCTCGAAAATCTTCTGGTACCGCAGTTTCGATACCAAACTCTTGTCCTCCCGCGCACAATCAGAGCCCCGCGCGCAGTTTATCCCACTGGCTGGCCAGCATATCGCGAAAGCCGGGGCTTGCGATGTCGATCAACGCCCGCGCCCGACTGTCGATATCTGCCTCGCGCAACCGTGCCACACCGTGTTCGGTCACAACAACATCTATGTCACTGCGCGCAATTGAACACACAGCTTCCGGCGAAAGCGTCACGACGATCCGGCTGCGCGTACCTTTGCCTGCCGTCGACGGCAGTGCGACGATCGAACGGCCACCGCGCGAGGCCATCGCGCCACGGGCAAACTCGGCGATGCCGCCATTGCCCGAAACCTGCCGCCCGCCGACCATCTCTGCGTTGACCTGACCGTAAAGATCGACCTCCAGCGCCGAGGCCACCGACACCAGCCGTTCGGTCTGCGCCAGCACGGCCGCATTGTGTGTGTGCGACACCGGCGCAAAGCGAATGTCCGGCCGAGCCGCCACGCGCTCATAGAAATCGGCGCTGCCCAGCGCCACGCCGGTCACGAGCCCCTTGGCAAAGACGCCCGCTTCCAACGGCGCAAGAATGGGCGTCGACATCATCCCGCCGTGGAAGCCAAGACCCCGATGGCCCGCAAGGCGCGGCAGGGTCGCGGCCTGCATCTTGCCAAGGCCAAACTGCACCGTGTCGCCATCATCGATGAGGCCGGCAACTGTCTCGGCAATCGTCGCCACCACCGGATCGATGGTGCCGGCATCATAGCCGAGCGGCGCGGCCGGGGCTTCGATCAACGCATCGAAACGCTCGACCGGCACCGTGATTGCGTGCACCGGCTGCGGCAGGTTGGGGTTGATCTCGCCGACAAGGCGCGCGCCGCCAGCCACCAGCGCCGGGGTGAAATCGGCGGTTGGTCCAAGGCCGACCCGGCCATCCTTTGGCGGTGCAACAGAAACAAATGCGGTCGTTGTCGGCGCCAGCCGCGAAAGACGCGCCCAGATCGCGCTGTAGCCGAGCGGATGGTGCCGCACACTGCCCCGTGCGAATCCGTCGCGCAGCGCCGGCGTCATGAAGAACACATCCGCCGACGCATCCCGAACGCCGGCGATTGGGTCGCGCCGGTTGACGCCTGGGATCCACACTCCGGTGAAGCGGCGCCCGGCGCCCAACTCCGGATCGGCTTGCAGCGCATCAAGCGTCGCCGTCGGCTCGCCCGCGCACCCGGCCAGGTAGATCCGGTGGCCGGCGGGCGAACGCCGCAGCGCCTCCCCGATCATCTGCCTGCTATCGATTGGCATCACCGCCCGCGATCATCTGTTGGTCTCCATGTCAGGCGATCGCCCAACGCGAATTAGTTATTGCGCACATCAAGCCAGCGCGTAAATATGTCCGGACAAATTTCACGAACAGCCATTCCATGCCGCCAAGCCTGACCAGCCAACTGTTCGATATCCTGGATCGGCCGATCACGATCGATGATCAGCGCCGCGCCGCATTGCATGTCATGGACTGGATAGGTTGCGCGGCGATCGGCGCGACCACGCCGGCGGGCGCGCAGTTCACGAGTGCGGTAAGCCTGTTCGGCGATGGCGCCTGCCGGGTCGTTGGCGGGTCGCGCGGCGTTGCGCCTGCCGCCGCCGCGTTCGCCAATGGCGGGCTGGGCAACATCCATGAAATGGACGACATTCACCGCACGTCGATCCTGCATCCCGGGCCGGTGGTAATTCCCGCCGTACTGGCTGCCGCCGAGGCGCGCGATCTCAGCCCCGCCGACTTTCTCGGTGGTGTCGTAAGGGGTTATGAGGCGTTGATCCGCATCGGCCGCTCGGTCGGGCCGGGCCACTATGCCAACTGGCACAACACCGGTTCATGCGGCCCTTTCGGCGCGGCGGCCGGCGTCGCGTTTGCCATCGGTCTTGATCGCCACGGTTTCATGTCCGCGCTGGGCAATGCCGGCTCCACCGCGAGCGGTTTGTGGCGCTGCCGGCACGAGCGCGTGATGACCAAGCACTGGCACACAGCGCGCGCCGCCGAGGATGGACTGACAGCGGCCATCATGGCCGAAAAGGGCATGACCGGCCCGGCCTACATTCTCGAAGGCGAGCAGGGTTTCTTCGCGGCCACCGCCCCCGACGCCATGCCAACAAGGGTCACCGCAGATACCGATGGGCCGTGGCTCGTATACGACACCAGTTTCAAGCCCTGGGCCGCCTGCCGCCACGCCCATCCGACAATCGACGCCGCATTGGCAGCGCGCGACCAACTCAATGGCCGAGCCGATGCGATCGCGGCGTTGACGATCGAGACCTATGGCGATGCCATCCGCTTCTGTGATCGGCCGACGCCCTCGTCGGACGTCGAAGCCAAGTTCAGCCTCCAGCACGCGGCGGCGGTGACGCTTGTGTCCGGCGCGCCCCAACTCGATGACTTCGGCGCGGCGCGGCGCGACGATCCCGAGACCGCAGGCCTGCGCAGCAAGGCGTCCGTCGCCCTGTCGCAACCCATCGAGGACGCCTACCCCGACCATTATGGCGCGGCAATCACTGTCACCCTGACCGATGGTCAGACGCGCCGTTTTGCCGCCGCCGACGCAACCGGGGATCCCGCCCGGCCCATGACCGAAGCCGCCATTCTTGCCAAGGCAATTTCGCTCATGGAAGCGGCCGGCATCGATGCGCGCGGCATCGGCCCGATCATCGACACCACGATGGGCCTGCCCGACGCCGGCGACATGGCCGCATTCCGGCACAGCATGCCCTGACCTGAAGGAATTTATGTATGGACTACTTCGCAGCCCTCGACCTTGCCGATATGCGCAGCAGGTACCCGATCGGCCCCGATTTCCTGGGCACCTATGAGGGCATGAGCCGCGATGAGCTGCGCGCGCGCCAGAACGCGCAGTTCGGCAAGATCGTTGCCTTTGCCTGGAAGATCCCGTTCTACCAGCGCCTGTGGGGCGACAAGGGCATCGAGCCGGGCGACATCGGTTCGCTTGATGACATCGGCAAGCTGCCCACCTACTCCAAGTCCGATCTGATGGCCTCGGTCGAGGCCCATCCGCCCATCGGCGACTTCCATGGCCTGGACACCTATGCCGACGACGAGCGCCCTGCCCTGATCTTCCAGACGACCAGCGGCACCACCGGCAAGCCGCAGCCGCTCTTGTTCGGCCCCAAGAGCCGCGAGGTGCAGTCACGCCTTTTGGGTCGCCTCTACCGCCTGCACGGCATGACCAACCGCGACGTCATCCACTCGGTCTACGGCCATGGCATGGTCAATGGCGGCCACTATGTGCGCGAAGCGATCAACCACTGGATCGGCGCGCCGCTTCTGTCGGCGGGCACCGGCGTCGAAACGCGATCGGTCAACCAGGTCAACTTGATGCACGCCTTCGGCGCAACAGCGATCGTCGGCTTTGGCGACTACATCAAGCGCCTCGCAACAGTTGCACGGGAGAACGGGCTCGTGCCGGGCGAGGACATCGCGATCAAGCTGATCAGCGGTCACATGGGCGCCGAGAACAAGGACGACATGTCGGCTCTGTGGGGCGGCGCCGCGGTCTATGACTGGTACGGCATCGGAGACACCGGCGCGATCGCCGGCGAAGGCCCCGACCGCAGCGGCATGCACATGATGGAGGATGCCCAGTTTATCGAACTGCTCGATGTCGACACACGGCAGCCCGTCGAGCCGGGCGAGATCGGCGACCTCGTCTGCACCTGCCTTTACAAGGACGATGTGTTCCCGATCATCCGCTTCAACTCCCACGACGTCACGCGCGAAGTCGCCGGCGACAACCCGCTCGGCATTCCGATGCGGCGCATGGCGGGCTTTCTGGGCCGCAGCGACAACATGGTGAAGCTGCGCGGCATCAACATCTACCCGCAAGGCATCGGCGCGCTGCTGGCCGCGCAGTTCCCGCAGGTTACCGGCGAGTACTATTGCCACGTGACAAGCGCCGATGGCCGTGACGAGATGACCGCCGTGCTCGAAGTGAACGATCGCCCCGATGACATGGCCGGCCAGATGGAGACGGTTTTGCGGACGCGGCTCGGCGTTGCCATTGGCGTGACGCTGTGCGCACCGGGCGAGACGGCATCGGTGACCGGCATCGAAACGCGGCAAAAGCCGATCCGGCTGGTCGACGAACGCGCCTGATGCCCGAGCCACGAAGCGCAATCGAACGCGTCGAGACGGCCCTTGCCGCGATCGAGCGCGACAATGCGCACAGCGCAATCTTCATCTCGGTCGACGCCGAAGGCGCGCGGCGGGCCGCCGCACAAAGCGATGCGCGCCTGACGGCCGGTCAGACGATTGGGCCACTGGACGGCCGGTGCGTCGGCATCAAGGACAATCTGGCCGTCGCCGGCCTGCCCTGGACGGCTGGCATCGGCGCCTATCAGGCACGGCCAGCGGGCCAGGACAGCGGTGTCGTCGCACGGCTGCGGGCGGCCGGCGCCATCATCATCGGCACCTTGAACCTTCATGAAGGCGCGCTCGGCGCAACCACCGACAATCCCCATTTCGGCGTCTGCCAGAACCCGCTGCGCGACGGCTTCACGCCGGGCGGATCAAGCGGTGGATCGGGTGCCGCAGTTGCAGCCGGGCATGTCGACATGGCCGTCGGCACCGACACGATGGGTTCGGTGCGCATTCCGGCCGCTTATTGCGGCACCGCCGGCATCAAGCCGACCGACGGCCTTGTGGGCCGGCAGGGCCTTTCGTTTCTCAGCCCGTCGCTGGACACGATCGGCCCCTTGACGCGCACCGTCGGCGAACTGCGCGCGTGGCTGACCGCCATGGCCGGGCGCGATGACGATCCGCGCGCATTGGGCGCACCGGCCCGGTGGCCTGACGATGGAGCGCGCCTTGCCGATCTCGCCGGCATCAGGATCGGCGTGCCGACACAGATCGATGAGGTCGATTGCGCCTCCGATGTCCTTGCCGATCTGAGCACCGCGCGCACGGCCCTTCGATCGCTTGGCGCCAAAGTGATCGACATCGATCTGGATGGCTGGCGGCCCGGACCGACCCGGCGCGGCGGCCTGATGCTGGCCGAGGCCGAGGGCGCGGTCGTCATGGCCGATCTGCTCGACGCCGGCGTCCGTGGCGTCAGCGATCAATTTCGTGCGCTGCTCGCTTTTGGCGCGAACTTGCCATCGGCACGGATGGTCGAGGCGCTCGACCGCATGGCGAACGCCCGCGCGGCGTGCCATCGCGCCCTGCGTGCCGTCGATCTGATCATGATGCCGACCGCGCCCCAGCCAGCATTCGCCCATGGCGATGCCGTCCCGGCCAACCAGGCCGATTTCACCACGCTCGCCAACTGCGCGGGATGCCCGGCCCTGTCGGTTCCCGTCCCGGCGGCGAGCGGTCAACTGCCGACCGGCGTCCAGTTGGTCGCCGCGCCGTGGCGGGATCTGCGCCTTCTTGCCATCGGCGAAGCGCTCGAAACGGCGTTGTCACAGTGACGGCGTCAGCCGAAGTCCGGCTTTCGCTTGTTCAGGAAGGCATCATAGCCTTCGCGAAAATCGGCCTGCGCGAACGTGCGCTCGAACGCCTCGCGCAGCGGTTCGGTTTCGGTGTCCGCGCCGGCCTTGATCGCGTTGACCATCTGTTTGGCCACCCGGATCGAGGATTGCGAGACGCCGCACAGGCGCTCCGCATAGGCGCGAACCTGTGCCGCCAGCGCGTCCTTGGCATGGACGTGATCGACCAGTCCGATCCGCTCGGCGCGGCCCGCATCGATCAGCGCGCCCGAGAACAGGATGTCCTTGGCCCGCGCCGGGCCGACCAGGTCGACAAGCTGCTTGGTGTCGCCGAAGGAGTAGGCCGCACCGATCCGTGCCGGCGTGATGGCGAAACGGCTGGTGTCGCTGGCAAAACGCAGATCGCACGCCAGCGCCAGCCCGCAACCGCCGCCGACGCAAATGCCGTCGATCATGGCCAGAACGGGCTTGGCGGCGTCATGCACCGCCTGCTGCGCGGCACGCACCAGCGCACTGTAGTCCCGCGTCGTCTCGATGGTCCGGTATGTTTGGGCAAATTCGGACATGTCGGCGCCCGCCGAAAACGCCTTGCCGCCGGCGCCGGTGAAGACGATGACCTTGACCGCCGGGTCGGCATCGAGCGTCGCCATGGTCGGCCCGATCCTAGACCAGATCGCCAGGTTCAGCGCATTGTGCTTGTCGGGACGGTTGATGGTCACCGTCGCGATGGCGCCATCGATGTCGACAAGCAGATCGGCATCCGAGTTACGCATTGCTATCGTGCCTTGCTCTGTGACAACCCGATCCGTCGCGTAGCGTCCATGAGGTGAACAACATGTCCTATCCCGTTGAAAGTGCGAAGCGCTTCGGCATTGTGGTGCCGTCGACAAACACCACCGTTGAACGCGATTTCCTTGGCTTTCACATCCCGGACGTGTCGCACCACGTTGCCCGAATCCAAGTGCCGGACATGACAATCGCCAACGACGACGACTTTGCCAAATTGATCGCTGTGGCGCGAGAGGCCACCATGGACGCAATTGAGCGCGTGATGACGGCGGACCCCGATCATCTGGTGCTCGGAGTCTCCTCGGATTCGGTCTGGGACGGCAAGGCGGCGAGCGAACGCCTGCGCACCGATCTCAAGGCGCGGTTCGGTCTGCCCGTCACTTCCGCCGCCGACGCCTGCATCGAGGCGCTGGCCCTGTTTTCGGACGTGCGCACGATCGCCATCTTCACGCCCTATACGCCTGCCGCCAATGCGCGCACCAAGGCGTTCTTCGAGGAATGGGGCTATTCGGTTTCGACCATTGAAGGGTTTGCCTGCACCAGCCCGACCGACATTGCCGCCGTCCCGGTCGATGCGATGATGGCCATGATCGACCGCATCGATACCGGCGATGTGGACGCGATCGTCCAGTTCGGCACGAACCTGCCGTTCGCCGTCCATGCCGGCGCGGTCGAACAGTGGCTGGGCAAGCCGGTGATTGCCGTCAATGCCGCCCTTTATCGCCACGCCCTGCGGCACAACGGAATCGCGGCGCGCATCGCCGGCTACGGGCGCACGCTTGAAGAAGCCTGACCGTGCCGTCATCTGAGCGTTGATGGCAGCCACAGGACGATCTCGGGCACGAACACCAGCAGCATCACGAACGCGATCATGAGCAGACAGAACGGCGCGGCGGCGACCGCCAGCCGGCCGATCTTCTCGCCGTTCAGACTGTGTATGACAAAGAGGTTGAAGCCGATGGGCGGCGTGATCTGGGCCATCTCGATGGTGATGATCAGGAACACGCCGAACCAGATGGGATCGAATCCGGCGTTGATGATCAGCGGCAGCGTGACCGGCAGCGTCATCACGATCGTGGAAAGCCCGTCGAGGAAGAAGCCGAGCGCCAGATAGAACAGCAACAGCAGCACGATGAGCATCAGCGGCGTCAGCTGCATCGCATCGATCGCCGTGGCGACCTCGGTCGGAATCTGCAACCGCGCCATCGCCTTGGACAGAAACAGCGCCCCTGTGATGATCAGGCCGATCAGGCTGCAGGTCTTGACCGTGCCCATCAGCGCCGCACCGATGATCGAGAACGTGAACTGCCGCTCCCACATGGTCAGGATCAGCGCACCCAGCACGCCGATCGCTGCGGCCTCAGTGACCGAGGCAAAGCCGAGATACATCGACCCGATGACGAGCAGCATCAGCATCACGGTCGGCAGCAATTGCCCCAGTGCCCGAAACCGGTCCGACCATGTCACTTCGTCCGTTTCAGCCGGAGCCAGCGCAGGATTGATCGTCGCCCGCAGCGCAATGTAGGCCATGAAGAGAAGCGCGAGGATCAGCCCCGGCACGATGCCGGCAACGAACAGGTCGAGGATCGAAACCTGCGCCAGAACGCCATAGACGATCAGCGGGATCGAGGGCGGGATCAGGAACCCCATCGTGCCCGACCCGGCGAGCGAACCGGCCGACAGCCGCCGGTCGTAGCCGCGCGCCTCCAGTTCCTGCAGCGTGATGCGGCCGACCGTCGCCGTGGTCGCCGCCGATGAGCCCGAAACGGCCGCAAACAGCGTGCAGCCAAGCACGTTGACATGCAGCAGCCGGCCGGGAAGCACCCGCACCCATGGGCTCAGCCCGGAGAACAGGTTTTCCGAAAGGCGCGTGCGAAACAGGATTTCGCCCATCAGGATGAAGAGCGGCAACGTCACCAGTTCGAGCGCCGTCGCCGTGCCCCATATGTCGCCGGCAAGGAACCGGTCGACCCGCATCGAGCGGAACAGTTCGAGCGACAGGATGCCGACCGACATCAGCGCCACGCCGACCCAGACCCCGGCCAGAAGAAGCGCCGCAAGCGCCAACACGATGAAGAGGAGCGGTGCGGTCACGCTGGTTTTTCCGGTTCTGCGCCCAGCGCCGCCGACCTGTCGTCAGGCGCTTGCCCGGTGATCAGCCGGATAAGGCGCGCAAGCATGGCGAGCGTCAGGATCCAGATCGAGGCGGCAAGCATCGCCTGCGGATAAAAGAGTGGCGTGCGCGTCGGATAGAAACTCAGCGAGCCGACCTGAAAACTGCGCCAGGCGTTTTCGGTGACCGCCATGCTGACATAGACCAGAAGCCCGAGCGCCAACACGGTGACCGTGAGATCGAGCCAGCGTTGGATGGCGGCCGGCAGCATCATGACGACCGCGTTGACGCGGATGTGCCCGCCGGTGCGTAACGTCCAACCCGAACCGGCGAACAGGCCGGCTGCCAGCATGTAGGCGCTGTACTCGACCGCCCACGGCTGCGACCATTCAATGGTCGATGTCAGAACGACCTCGGCGATCAGCATGAGGGCGAGCGCGGCGATTGCCGCGCAGGCAAACACGCCACCGGCAAAACAGATCGCGTCTATGAGCTTGAGCAAACGCTGCATGGCCTCGCCCGTCACCGGTGCGCCGCGTCAATGGCCGACCGTGGTTGGATCGTCGTCACGGCCGGCCAAGTCGGGTTCGATGAGGATCGGCCTAAAGGCCCGCCCTGAACTGGTCGATGGCGTCAGCGGCTTCCTGCCCGACGCGCTCGGCGAACTCGTCGGCCATGTCGGCGGTCGCGTCCTGCATCGATGCCAGCATGTCGGGGCTGGGCGCCTGCACGGTCATGCCGTTGTCGATCAGTTCCTGCATCCGCTTGGCGTGCTCGCCTTCGGAAACGGCCCAGAAGCCCGGCTCCATTTCGGCCGCGAGCGCTTCGATCGTCGACTGCTGTTCGGGTGTCAGTTCGTTCCACGCATCAAGGTTCACCGACATGATGTTCGATGCCCACAGATGGTTGGTGTTGTAGGTGTGGTTGAGAAACTCCCAGTACTTCTGGGCAACCGCCGTCGAGCCAGACGTCATGACCGCGTCGAGCCGGCCCGTGGCCAGCGCCGGCACGATGTCGGCATTGTTCATCTGCTGCGCCACCATGCCAAGGCGCTGCACCATGGTGGCGGTGTTGGCGTCGTAGGTCCGCATCCGCACGCCGTCGAAATCGTCGGCTGCTGCGATCGGTTCCTTGGTGAAGAAGTTCTGGCTGGGCCAGGGAACGATATAGAGCGCCTTCTGGTTGCGCTTTTCCAGTTCGGCCTCCCATGTCGGCCGCACGATGTCATGCATCATCCGCAACTGCGCATAGTCGCTGATCAGGAACGGGATCGACTCGATGCCCAGGATCGGCACATCGCCGACATTCTGGAATGCGGCGAACTCGGCCATCTGCACCGCGCCGTCCTCGACCGCGCGCAGAGACTCATTGGCCCGGATGCCGAGCGCTCCGCCCGGGTGTACGGTCATCGTGACCGCGCCGTCGGTCGCCTCGGCCACCGCATCCGCGAAGTTCTGAGCATTGACGGTGTGGAACTCGCTCGGCCCCCACGGGATCGAAACATCCCACTCGGCGGCCATGGCCGCCGACATGGTAAAGGCCGTCGCGCCGGCCAGTGTCAGCATACGTAGAGTCGCATTCATTGTTGGTCTCTCCCTCTTGTGGCTTTGTCCCGCCCGGGCTCGCGCCCGCCTCCGATCGGGTTCTTTGCCTAGATCTTGTTGCGTTCAACCAGTTGCTTGGCGATGATCATCCGCTGAATCTCGTTGGTGCCCTCGCCGATGCACATCAGCGGCGCATCGCGGAAGTACCGCTCGACGTGGTACTCCTTGGAATAGCCGTAACCGCCGTGGATGCGCATGGCTTCCAGTGCGTTTTCGACGGCGCTCTCCGATGCGAAGAACTTCGCCATGCCTGCCTCCATGTCACAGCGCTCCCCGCGATCGTAGGTGCGGGCCGCATCGTAAGTGAGAAGTCGCGCCGCCTGCAGCCGGGTCGCCATTTCGCCCAGCTTGAGCTGAATGGCCTGATGCTGCCAGATCGGCTTGCCGAACGTCTTGCGGACCTGGGCATACTCGACGCTGTCGCGCAGCGCCGCCGACGCCAGGCCGCAGCCACGCGCGGCAATGTTGATGCGACCCAGTTCCAGCCCGCCAAGCGCGGCCTGCATGCCCTTGCCTTCCACGCCGCCGATCAGGCGGTCGGCCGGAATGCGATAGTTCTCGAACACCAGTTCGGCGCTGTCGATGCCCTTGTAGCCGAGCTTTTCGAGCCGCTTGGAGACCGAGAACCCCTCACCCTTCTCGGCGATGAACATGCTCATGCCCTTGTGGCGCGGATCGGCGTCGGGATCGGTCTTGACCAGCAGCGCGTAGCACGAGCCTTCGATGCCGTTGGTGATCCAGGTCTTGGTGCCGTTGATGACATAGTCGTCGCCATCCTTGCGGGCGCGCGTGCGGATCGCCTGCAGATCGGTGCCCGCGTCGGGCTCCGTCAGCGCCAGCCCGCCGCGCAACTCGCCGGTGGCAAATCGCGGCAGGAACGCCTGCTTTTGTGCCTCGGTACCATTGCGCTCCACGCAAGCGGCCATGATCAGATGGCTGTTGATGATGCCGGTCAGCGACATCCAGGTTTCCGAGATCTTCTCGATCATCCGCGCATAGGTCGTCGCGTTAAGCCCGAGCCCGCCATAGTCGGCCGAGATCGTCGCGCCGAAAAGGCCCAACTCCTTCATCTGCGCGACCATTTCGTGCGGGTACTCGTCGGCGTGTTCAAGACGCAACACGTGCGGGCGCACATCGCGTTCGAGCCATTTCTCGACGCTGTCCAGGATCATCGCCTCTTCGGCGCCGGCCTCATCGTCGATCGGTACAACCACGTTCATGTCCTAGCTCCCAAGCGGTCGGGCGGCCTAGTAGCCTGCCCGATCCTCGTTCTCGAAACCGCGTTTGGCGATCAGCATGGTGCGGCTGAACTCGCACACCATCGTGCCGTCCTGATTGAAGCCGCGCGTCTTGGCGGTGACGATGCCGGCATGGGGCCGCGACTTGGATTCGCGTTTTTCCAGCACCTCGGACTCCGCGGTCAGCGTGTCATCGGCAAACAGCGGATGGGTCAGCTTGATATCCGTCCAGCCCAGATTGGCGATCGCTTTCTGGCTGAGGTCGGTGACGCTCATGCCGACGATCAGTGCCACCGTGAACGGCGAGCAGACGATGGTCTTTCCGAACTCGGAGTGCTTTGCGTACTCCTCGTCAAAGTGCATCGGATGGGTGTTCATCGTCAGCAGCGTGAACCAGGTGTTCTCGGTCTGAGTGATGGTGCGGCCCGGACGGTGCTCGTACACATCTCCGATGGTGAAGTCTTCGTAATAGCGCCCGAACCGCTCGCGATAGCGATTGGGGGCGACCTCGTGGGCGGAAGAAACCAAGGCAAACCTCGTCGTCGAATTTGTCCGGACAAATTAGGCCATGACCGGACGTTGTCAAGAAACAATAAGCCGACGCAGATACGCCTCAGGCGCCGGCGGCGCTTTCGCCGACGGTCATCGCGGCCAGAACGGACACATCATCGACGTCTTCAAGCCGTGCGATCGTCTCGACGAGCGCATCGGCCGCACCGGCCTTTACGGGCTGCCGGCCATAGCTGACGCAGCGTCGGAACTTCTCTTCATTTTGCGCGTCGGTCAGCGGCCGTTTGGGGTGCCCGACCACATGATCGAGCGTCAGGGCATGGGTTGACCCATCGGCGAACGTGAACGTGAAGCTTTGCGGGTCGAGCGCGTTCGGATCGGGATTGTCATCGAGTTCCATCTCGACCTTGGCGGCCTGCCGATGCACTTCGGGGTCGTTGAGCATGTCGGTGGACTTGAAGTCGGGCACATCCACACGCCCGCGCGCCAGATAGACGCCCGCGATGAAGCGCAGACACAGTTTGGCGTAGTTGGCTTCGGGTTCGGCCACGTCCGGCCGGCCGACAAGACGATAGACCAGCGGCGGGACGCGGCAATGCACGCCGGCGATGTCGTCGGCGCCGATCCCGCGTTCGCCCATCACCTGAGCCAATGCATCGACCACGCCATGGGTCAGCCGGCCGCTGGGGAACGGCTTGTGCGCCAGTTGCGTGATCTGGCTCGGCTGGCTCAGCGCTTCCAGCGCGGGTGCGAGATCGAAATCGCCGTTCTCGATCAGTTGCAGATAGCCGTATTGGCCGTCGATCACGTCATGCGGCGCGCGAATGCCGGCCTTGGCCAGATCCAGCGCACACAGCGCGGCGCGCGCGTTGAAGCCGATTTGCAAGCCGAGCAGCATCGAGCCTTCCGCATGGGCCTGAAGCGTGCCCGATGTCTGGCTGTAGGTGGCGCCGATGGCGTTCTTGACGCCGGTCGCGTCCAAACCCTCCATGCGCGCCAACGCGGCCGCAGCGCCCAGCCCACCTGCCGTTGCCGGGCGGAAGAAACGCACCGGGCCGTTCGCGGCGACACCAATCAGGGTCGCAACATCGATACCCGCGCAGAGTGCTGCCAGGAAATCGCGCCCGTTGACCGGGGCACCGGCCAGAGTGCGCCGTTCGGCATGGGCGATCATCGCGCTCAGAACCGTTGCCATGGGGTGGACGACCGCCCCCTCGTGGACGCAGTCGAACTCGAGGCAGTGGATCTGATAGGAGTTGATGATCGCCGCCTGTTGCGCCGGCATGCGTTCGCCCGTCACCCAGACCGTCGCCTCCTCGCCGGTCCCCCAGGACGAGACGATGGCCCGGAGCGCGTCCATCGAGGCACCGCCGCTGCCGGCTATGCCGACGCCGATTGAATCGAGCAGAAACGTCTTGGCCTTGCCGGTTTCGATGTCGGAAAGCGCCTCGAATGTGCTCCCGGCGACATGATCCGCAAATGCGTCGATCGCGGCTGTGTTCTTCTGAACCGTCAAACGTTCGTCCCCCGTGCCGTCAGGCGTTGTTTGTCTGTTGTGTGTCGACCGTTCTGGTCGATGCATCCCAGATGTCCGCCGGCGGATAGTCGCCGGCGAGCCAGGCAGCGCCATCCAACCGGTCCCAGAGCGTCGCGCCTTCGACGGCGATCGCCTGCATCGCCGCCAGATCGCGCGGCCGGTAGGTCCAGCGCACCTGCGCGGCGACGACGATCTGCCCGAACATGACGCCCGAAGCGTCGAACATCGGCACATAGACCGACGACCCCATTCGGCTCGACTTCAGAAACTGCCGGAAGCTGGGGTGGTCGTCCGTGTTTTCGAGCAGCAGCGGTTGTTCCGTCTCGACCACCGTCCCCGGATGGTTCCAGGCGATCGGGATCGCCAGACGCCGCTGCTCGGGCGGAAAGCCCTGATTGGCGATCAGCATGTTGTAGGTGCGGTCGGGCGTGATCAGGAAGACGCCCGACACGCGGTAGTCGCGTTCGCCGGGCAACAGCGCACCTTCGCGGTCAATGGCGTCGGCGTCGCCCAGCGCGGCAACCGCCAGTCCCGTCAGATGCGCGAGCGCCGCCTCAACACCGTCTTCACTGGCCGCCGACCGCACCGCCGCGGCGAGCGCCGGTTCGAACCGGTCCATATCCGGCACGCTCATTGCGCCGGCCCGGTCCACGGGTTTTGGTTGGCGAAGGTTTCGGCAATCGCGCGGCGGCTGGTGATCCACACATCGGGCGTGTCGGCAACATGGTCAAACAGCCGCTGCAGGGCCCACATCCGGCCCGGCCGGCCGATGATCCGCAGGTGCAGTCCGACCGACATCATGCGCGGCCCCTTGCGGCGCGCCTCGTCAAGCAGCCAGTCGAAGCTGTTGGTCACATAGGCCAGCCATTGCTCGGGCGTGTAGGACGGCGACGTCCAGAACTTCATGTCGTTGGTGTCGATCGCATAGGGCACGCACACGATCGGCCTTGTGACACCGCCGCCCATGTCGACCGCCTCCCAGCGCGGCACATCGTCGGACAGATCGTCCATGTGATAGGTGAAGCCCTCTTCCACCAGCAGCCGGCGCGTTCGTTCGGTGTGCAGGTATCGGCTCAGCCAACCGGCCGGGCGCGTCCCGGTCGTCGTCTCGATGCTGTCGGCCGCCTTGCGGATGAAATCGCGCTCGCGGTCCTCGTCGTAGGAAAACTGGTGAATCCAGCGCCATCCGTGCGAGCACACCTCGTGCCCCTGGGCAACGATCCGCCCGGTCATCTCAGGTGCGCGTTCCAGCGCCAGCGCGGCGGCCGTGAAAGTGGTCTCGAACCGGTACTCGTCAAGCAGATCGAGAATGCGCGGCGCGCCGGCGCGAATGCCATACTGATAGTTGCTTTCGTTGACGAAGTTGCGGATCGGAATGCCGAGCGCGACGCCCAGTTCGTCGACCGGCTCGGGTTTCTTGTCGCCGTCGGCGATGGTCATCTCCGAGCCTTCCTCGACATTGACGACGATCGACAGCGCAAGCTTGGCATCGCCCGGCCAGACCAGATCAGACATGAAACACGCTCCAAATTTGTCCGGACAACTTTTTGCAGCCAGCCCGGAGCCTGTCAACAAAGCATCAGGGGAAAGTCGCTGTGAACGATCTCAACGGGCCACGAGACGCCCGCAAACCGAGGCGGCGTCACTGCCGGCGCCGGATCGCCGCCACCCTGAACGGCAGCCAGAACAGCAACGCGAAACCCCCGCCGATCGGCTGATCGACGGGGGCATGATGACGGGCTCGGCGAACGGGCAGCCGCCCGCGCAATCCGAAGGCGTCAGAACTTCCAGCGGAACTCGGCGCTTCCGGTGTGGTTCTGGAAGTTGCCGCGAATGTCGCCGTCATAGTTGAAGCTGGCCGACCAGTCGGCATTGTCGAATGTGACGCCCACGCCGACCAGCGCGCCGATGTCGTCGGTGTCGGTTCCGGTCACCTGGAACGCGCTGCCGCCGCCGGCGAACCGCGCGGTCGCGACCGCGTCATCGTCGAGCATGTCGAAGACCAAGCCGACCGTCGCTTCCGGAGCCACGGTCGTGCCGCCACCGGTTTGGTAGGTGCCATGCAGGCGAGCAGCCAGCGTGCCCGTCACCTGGTTGACGCGCTCGGTCTCCACGGTCTGCAGGCCAGTTGCGATCGCTGCCGTCCCGGTCTCGGTGTAGCCGTCCGCTCCGTATGAGAAGTAGGCAAGGCTGGCCTGCGGCGTCAGGAAGGTGTTCTGGCCGATGGCAAACGGCACGCCCGCCCCGATGCCGGCACTGAACTGTGTCGCGCTGAAGTCTGCCTTGGCAACGCCGGCAACGGGTCCGGCAAGCGCCACCGTGCGCGACAGGTCGTTGTAGGACCATCCGAAGCTCGCAAAGCCATCCACGTGGAAGGCGTCGCCATTGTATGCGCCATAGGTGCCGATCTGGTAGCTGTTGGCGGTCAGCTGCGCGCCGCCGATGCCGTCACCGTCCAGTTCCGAATAGGTGTAGGCGCCGAGCAGGCCGAACGTGAAGTCGTCGTCGCCACCGTCAATGCCGAAGGCAACGCCGCCATAGGCCGCGTCATAGCCCGCACGCAGCCCATCGCCATCGGCCGTGGCAAAACCGCCGAACGGATTGACCCATGCCGCATCGGCCGCATCGGCACGGTAGACCGGGTCTCCACCCGCAAAGCCGCCGCCATTGGCTCCGTCGCGCCGGCTTTGCAGCTGATCGAAGACTTGCTTCATGATCTGATTGCTGAACACGAACGCGGTCTCGGATGCGCCGCCCAGGGTATCCTCCTGCGTGGTCAGCGATTTTGCGGCGTTGGCCGCCTGTTGCGAGAACGCGCCGCCAGCGCCATCGGTGTCGTTCAGGGCAGCCGAGATCGCATCGACCAGCGCTTCGTCTTCCTCTTCATTGCCTTCTTCCTCGAAGGCAGCGTTGGAGGCATCGACCATCGATTGCAGCGCTGCGGCCTGCTCCTCTGTAACGCCGAGAATGTCTGCCATGTCCCCAAACGAGCGCCGTTTGGCATTGATGACCAGCTGACTGTCTTCACTTTGGCCATCGTCGAGCGAAAGCTCGAACATCGTCAGGGCATTCTGGTTGACCGCGAACCTGGCAAACTCGCTGGAGCCGTTGCCTTGGGTATCGATCGTACCGCTGTTGTCGATGAAGATGACATCGCCGTCGCCAATGTTGGACGACAGACTGATGACCACGCCGTTCTCACTGACGTTCTCGACGTCAAGGTTGCTGCGTGTGTTGTCGAACACGGTGTCGCCGACGCCGACATTGGCACCCAACACGATGTTGGCATCATCGAGTTTCAATGTGACCTCGTCGATGATCGTGACCTGGGCCGGCTGCTTGCCGTAACCAGGCAGACCGGCGTTGAACGTCAGGAGCGGAACCGCGTCGTCGTTGCCTTTGCCGTTCGTGATCTCGAAGGTTCCCGTCCAGACATAGCCGTTGAACGTGACGATGTTGTCCTCGCCGACGCGGACCACGCCCACATGCCGGTAGCCCTCGTCACCGCCCCCGATGTTGCCGTTGAAGGTCACGCCGGTGGTGTTGGCTGTTTGAACCGTGCCATCACCGCCGGATTCGGCGCTGATGTCGGCATAGACGGATTGAGCGTCCTCGCCGTCCAGCAACAGGACAGCATTGCGACCATTGTCGTCGAGCGTGATCGACTTGGCGCTGATGTCACCGCCGGCAAGAAGCTGGGCCGAAGCGCCGCGGCCACCCTGCCCAGGACCGCCGCCTTCGCCATCCTCGCCGCCAGTGATGGCGATGTTGGTGGCAGTGAGGTCGCCCTTGACGGTCAGAATGGCGATTCCGCCGTTGCCGCCACTAACACTTCCAACGTTTCCGCCCTCACCACCCTGGACGGTGATGTCCCCGAAGTCTGCGCCATCCTCGTCCGTGATCGTCAGTCGGGCATCGCCGCCGAGCCCGCCGCTATCCTGACCGGCGGCATCCCCGCCCGATCCACCCGAGAGCGACAGAAACTCGATGTCTGTGTCCGCTTGAATGGTGACATTCACGTCTCCACCCGAGGACTCATCCTGCTCACCCGCGCCACCTGACACGCCGAAGGAGTCCACTCTGACGGTGTCGGACTGATTGTCGCCGAAACGCGCGGCGAGGTTGCCGCCATCCGAATCCGGGCCAGCTCCGGTGCCAAAAAGCAGCAGGTTCTCCATATTCGTGCTGCCCAGGACGTTGAACGCGCTCTTGTCCTGATCGACGCCCGTCTCGACCCCGATGAAAAGCGTGCCGCCAATGGGATTGTCGTCAGCACCCCTCAGATCGCCGTTGATGGTGAGGACCGCATCGCCGCTCTTTGTCGGCGCGCCGCCCGGATTGTCGGAAACCGCAAAGCCGACCAGCGCGAACCCGACGTTGTCGGCGATGATGAAATCGCCCTGGACGGTCGCCGTTTCGGCATCGACATCTTCGTTGCTGTCGTGGACCCAGATCGTCGCGCCAACGCCAAGCGTGATCGAGGCGGGATTGTTGGCGCCGCCATTGGTGTCGATGACACCGTTGGTACCCCCAGGAACAAGGTTGGTGATCGGGGCGCCGCCGGTCAGGATCGTCGGATCGCTTGGCGTTCCGGCGCCTTGCGCGGCGCTATCCCCAATCTCCTGAGCGATCGACGGGGCTGGAAGCAACGCAACGCCCATGGCCAGAACAATCGCCCCGGCGGACGTGCCCGCGAGCAAGGCCCGCCTCAATCCGGTGCTTTGTGATTGAAATTGCCCCTTGCGCATCGATGGTGCCCTCTTCAATGAAACTGCACGGTCGCACGACTGCGCACGGCCGGATGATTCGCGCGGTCGGCGCCACGCATCCGATCCACCTATTTTCGAAGAAAGCTTCTCGACAAGTATCGACCGTTACAGATTGTAACACTTTCACCAAATTTCGTTACATGTGCCACTTACGCAACATCTTCATATGATATAATGCAACCTGATACAATTTATTGATGCAATTCACGAAACGAATGCATGGGAATATAACATAAACGAATCGATTCATTTGGGATGGGTCGATTGTCTCGAATTGCAACTTCATTTCGAGAAAACGACGAAATAATCACACAGTATCGCGTTGTAGTACCATTCCGGTTCGGCGCCCGATGAACGAAGAAGGTGCCATCCGCCCCATGTCCAAGCTGCCGCGACACATACCGGGCGTGACGCTGCCCGGTCTCACCCAGATGGGCGGGATGATCGGTCACGCCGTCAACGCGATCGGTTCTCGCATTGCGCGCGGCGACTGGCAGGAAGGCGGAACGATTCCGCGCGAGGCCGACCTGTGCGCCGAACTGAAGGTCAGCCGGTCGGTCCTGCGCGAAGCGTGTCGCGTGCTGGCCGGCAAGGGCATGATCCGCAGTCGCACCTCCGATGGCACTCGCGTCCTGCCGCGGAACAACTGGCGCCTGCTCGACCCCGACGTGCTGCAATGGCGGCTCGATTCAGGCCAGACAGGGCCACTTCTGCATGACCTTCTTGTCGCCCGCGCAGCGCTCGAACCGGGTGCGGCCCGGCTTGCAACGGCATCGGCCGATGACCGGCACCGGGCGCAGGTCGAACGGGCCTGGCAGAAGCGGCTGGCGCTCGATGACATCGCAAGACCGCGAACCGCGCCCTCACCGGAGGATTTCGTGGCCGCGGATCTGGGCTTCCACAAGGCGTTGCTGGACGCCACGCGATCGCCACTGCTGATGCAGTTGGTGCCGGTCATCGCGGCGGCCATAACGCTGATATGCAACCGGGAGGCACCAGGCATCGAGCCGGCAACGAGCCAGCGCTTGCATGGCGCCGTGGTCGAGCGGTTCCGCAAGCGCGATGCGCATGGCGCCGAAGCGGCGATGCACGATCTCATCGAATGGCTGACAGAGCAGACGGCGCCGGACCGAACTGCGGCCTGACGGCACATTGCGCCTGCCGATGCAAGACGCGGCTATCGTTCCGATGATCCGAGAACCGCCGGCGCGCTACCGGGTCGCCGGCCGCACCGAGCCGATGGCGGCGCGCGCGGCTTCGGTGATCGGCGCCTCGACATCCTTCAGGATGGCGGCGCGGTCGAACCGTTCCGGATCGCCGGCAAGCGACGCCCGGAGCGCAGTGCCGAAGGCCCGGCGCAGTTCGGTTCCGATGTTGAACTTGCAGACCGCGCTGTGCGCGGCCAAATCCGCCCGGACGGCCGGCGGAACGCCCGATCCGCCATGGATGACCAGCGGCACGTCGGTCACGGCTTCAATGGCGGCCAGCCTGTCGCGGTCGATGCTGACATCGCTTTCCTGCTTCAGATGCACATTGCCGATCGACACGGCCATCGCGTCGACGCCGGTTTCGGCGGCAAAGCGCGCCGCCTCCGCCGGATCGGTGCCGTTGGACGGCTCGCCATCGGCATAGCCGACAAAGCCGATCTCTCCCTCGCAGGAGACACCGGCCCCGTGGGCCATCTCGACGATCCTTGCCGTCTCGTCGATGTTCTGCGCGAGCGGTTTGCGTGAACCATCGAACATCACCGAGGTGAACCCGCAATCGATCGCCTCGGCGCACTCGTCCGCATGGTATCCGTGATCGAGATGGGCGACGACCGGCACCGAAGCGTGGGTCGCCAGATGCCGGAACATGGCCGCAAGCACCGGCAGCGGCGTGTGTGCCCGGCATCCGGGGCCGGCCTGCAGGATCACCGGCGCGCCCTCCGCCTCGGCGGCGGCGACATAGGCGCGCGCATCCTCCCAGCCGAGCACCACAAGTCCGCACACAGCGCGACCGTTCGCCAGCGCCGGTTGCAGCACATCGCGCAACGTTGCAAGCGTCATTTGAACTTGGCGATCATGTCTTTGATTCCGGGTATGGTCTCGATCTGGTCGGCGTGGCTGGGCTGGAAGTATTGCACCAGCGGCCGCTGCGACAGCCCGCCCAGAATCGTGAAGTAATACATCTCATAGCCTGGCAGGGCACAGCACGGATGGTAGCCGCGATCAAGGCAGATCGTCGAACCATCGACCACATGATAGGCGTCGCCCGACTTGCCGTCCTCGCGCTGCAGCATCTGCAGGCCCGAGCCATGATCGGGGCGAAACCGGAAGTTGTAGGTCTCGTCGTGCCGGGTTTCGTCCGGCCCGTATTGCACCAGATCGAGATCGTCGGATCGCACCGCGAACGGCTCCAGAACGCCATCGAACCGGGCGCCGGCAACGAACACCTCGGCATGATCTGAGACGCACACCATCCGCGCGCGCAACCCGGTCGGAACATAAACGCCTTCAGGCTCGCCATCCCAGACATCGACACCGCGCCCGCCCAGATCATCGACCGTCAGCCCCTCGACGGCGACGCTGATTGTCCCGGTCGCGGGGACAATGCAGGTCTCATAGCCGGGCACCGCATACTCGAACGCATCGCCGCGCTTGAGCTTGACGATGTTGAAGTAGTTGAGCGGAACGGTCGCATCATCGACATCGACGATGGGACGGTTGGCATTGTCGAACGGGGCGATGTGCATGCCGTCAGACCTTCAGTTGGCAGTCGGGCCTGGATGATCGGCCAGAAACTGCTCGAGCGTCGCAACGGTCGGCATGGCCGGCGCGCACCCGACGTTCGAGACGACGATCGCGGCAGCCGCAGAGCCGCGCAGCACGGCCTCCCTGACGGGCCGCCCGGTCGCCAGCGACGCAATGAAACTGCCCATGAAGGAATCGCCCGCGCCGGTCGGCTTGAGCACGTCCACCGGAAAGATGCCGGTGTGTATTTCGGCGCCATCGGCGAAGGTCACCGCGCCCTTCTCGCCCATCTTGTAGACGATGATGTCGGCGCTGGTGTCGGCCAGTTCCCGGGCCTTGGCCAGCCCCTTGTCGAAGCCGCCGGCCATGAAGCCGAACTCCTCGTCATTGCCGACGACGATGTCGCACAGCGCCGCCGCCCGCGAGTAGACATCGGACGCCACGGCGGCGGACGGCCAGGAATAGGGCCGGTAATCGACGTCGAAGATGACCGGCAGCCCCTTGGCGCGCGCGGTCTCAAGCGCAGAGAACGCGGCCGAACGCGACGGCTCGGCGGCAAACACTGTTCCGGTCGTGATGACCGCGCCATAGGCACTCCAGTCGATCGCCTCGATGTCGGCCGTGTTCATCTCGAAGTCGGCCGCGCCATTGCGGTAGATGATCGACTGGTGGTCCTCGACGCGGCTCTCGACCACCGCAAGCGATGTGCGGGCCTCGCCGCCCTGCACGCGCACCTGCGAGGCATCGACACCGTAGTGATTGAGCTGATTGACGCAAAAACGGCCGATCGCATCATCGGACACGCGCGTCACGAGCGCCGCCTTGCCGCCCTGCTTGACGATTGCCACGCAGATGTTGGCAGACGAGCCGCCAAGGTGCGACACGAAGCGTTCGCCATCCTCGGTGCGCACGCCCGGCGGGTCGGGGTAGAAGTCGATGCCGGCGCGGCCGATAACCAGAAACGGCTTGTCCAATGTCAGTCGTGTGCGCGCCATCAGATGCCCTGCCGCTGGCGTTGACGGCCATCCTCAACCTGCCGGTGGGCATCGCGCACCCCGGCCTTCTCGCTGATTTGGGGCGTGCCCACTTCCCACCAGGCATGGCCTTCGTCGGTCCAGCCGATATAGGGATCAACTTTCATGCAAATCACGTGTGTTTTCTCGCTTGTCTGGGCCCGCTTGAACGCTTCTGCCAACTCCGCCGGATTTTCGACGGTCTCGGCGACCGCACCCATGGCGCGGGCATGCGCCTCGAAGTCGACGGCGAACGGTTCGGGGATCGTCGGGCAATCGGCAATCAGATTGTTGAAGCTCTCCGCGCCCATGTTGTTCTGCAACTTGTTGATGACCGCAAAGCCGCCATTGTCCAAAACAAGCACGATCAGCTTCTTCCGGCTGAGGACGGATGAGTAGATGTCCGAGTTCATCAGCAGATACGAGCCGTCGCCGATGAACACAACCGTGTCGCGGTCGGGCTCGACCTCACTTTGCGCGATCCGCGCGCCCCACGCGCCGGAAATCTCGTAGCCCATGCAGGAAAACCCGAACTCGACGTCGACCGTACCCACATCGAGCGTCTTCCAGTTGGCCGTCACTTCGGCCGGCAGCCCGCCAGCGGCCGCGACGATCCGGTCGCGCCTGTCGACAAGTCCGTTCACCACGCCGATCGCATGGGCATAGGAGTTGGGGCCGTTGCCCGGCTCGGTGTTGCGCGCGACATACGCCGTCCAGTGGGCGCGTTCGGACCGCGCCGTCGACACCCATGTCGCCGGTGCGCGGTAGCCCTCAAGCGCCCGCGACAGGTCGGGCAATGTGCGCTTGGCATCGCCGACGATCGGCGCGGACATGTGCTTGATTGCATCGTGGCGCGCGACGTTCAGACCGATCAGCGCCGCATCCTTGGCGAACGCAGTCCATGATCCGGTGGTGAAATCCTGAAGACGCGTGCCGACGGCAAGGATCACATCGGCTTTGGCGGCGATCGCATTGGCCGAGTTCGATCCGGTCACACCGATCGGGCCGATGTTGAACGGGTGGTCGTCGACCAGGTTGGCCCGCCCGGCGATCGTCTCGACCACGGGGATGTGGTGGTCCTGCGCGAATGCGGTCAACTCGGCCACCGCGCCCGAATACTGAACGCCGCCACCGGCGATGATCATCGGGCGCTCGGCCGAGCGCAACAGCGCCGCCGCGCCGGCAATCTCGTCGACATCGGCCGCAATCCGCCGAATGCGATGCACCTTGGTGTCAAAGAACGCGGACGGATAGTCATGCGCCCAGCCTTGCACATCCTGCGGCAAGCCCAGGAACGCCGGGCCGCAATCGGCCGGATCGAGCATCGTCGCCAGCGCCGACGGCAGGCTCTGGATGATCTGCGCGGGATGCGTGATGCGGTCCCAATAGCGGCTGACCGCCTTGAACGCGTCGTTGACGCCCAGCGCCGGATTGCCGAAATGCTCCAACTGCTGCAGCACCGGGTCGGGCAGCCGCGTCAGGAACGTATCGCCACACAGCATCAGCATCGGCAGGCGATTGGCGTGCGCCAACGCCGATGCGGTCAGAAGGTTCGCCGTGCCCGGCCCGGCCGACGCGGTGCAGAACATGAACCGGCGTCGCAGGTGGTATTTCGCATAGCCGGCCGCGGCAAACCCCATGCTCTGCTCGTTCTGGCCGCGATAGAGCGGCAGCACGTCCTGATGGTCGTGCAGCGCTTCGCCCAGACAGGGCACGTTGCCATGGCCGAAAATGCCGAAACCGCCTCCGCACACGCGGCGCTCGACGCCGTCGATCTCGATGTACTGGCTGGCCAGATATCGAACGATCGCCTGCGCGGCTGTCAGCCGCACGGTTTGGCCGCTTGCGCTCATTGTCTCCCCCCAACAGCCAGGTTACGTCGTCACCGTGCACCGTTTATCGGTTGACGATCTTTTGGCTAGTCTATATCGGCTTTGCAAGCGGTTGCAACAAGCCGGATGACACAAGAGCCGGCGCACGTCCCGTCGCGACAGCACGCGATGGGCATCGATCGCGCCCAGGGCGAGAGAGGAGCGCGGCATGGCAATGGCGAGGCTGAAATGGGGGCTCGTCGGCGGTGGCGAAGGCAGCCAGATCGGCCCGGCGCATCGGCTGGCGGCGCGCCTTGACGGGCTTTTCGACTTCGCCGCCGGTGCGCTCGACCATCGGGCCGAGCAAGGCCGGCGGTTCGGCCGTTCGCTGGGGCTGGCCGAAGACCGCGCCTATGGCGACTGGCAACAGATGCTGGAGGGCGAAACGGACCGCCCCGATCGCGTCGATCTGGTAACGGTGGCCACACCCAACGCGACACACTACGAGATTGCCAAGGCGTTCCTCGAAGCGGGCTTTGACGTCCTGTGCGAAAAGCCGATGACGATGACCGTCGAGGAAGGCGAGGACATCGTGCGCACGGCCCGGGCGGCGGGCCGCATCTGCGCGGTCAACTACGGCTACACCGGCTATTCGCTCGTGCGCCACATGCGCGCGATGATTGCCCGCGGCGACATCGGACGGGTACGCGTGTTCAAGGCCGAGTTCTCACATGGCCATCATGCCGATGCGGCCGATGCGGACAATCCGCGCGTGCGCTGGCGCTACGATCCCGATCAGGCGGGCGTATCGGCGCAGTTCGCCGACTGCGGCATTCATGCACTGCACATGGCCAGTTTCGTCACCGGCCAACAGGTCGATCGGCTGGCCGCCGATTGCGTGTCGGCGATCGCCACGCGCACCCTTGAAGACGACGCCATGGTCAATCTGCGCATGGACGGCGGCGCGGTCGGCCGGCTCTGGACATCGTCGGTCGCCATCGGTCGCCAGCATGGCCTCGGCATCGAAGTGTTCGGTGAAACGGGCGGCCTGCGCTGGTCGCAGGAACAGCCCAACCAGCTCTACTTCATGCCGCTCAACGGGCGCCTGGAAGTAATCGAACGCGGCGAGGCGAACCTGTCCGCCGAAGCCGACCGCACCTCGCGCGTCACGATCGGGCATGCCGAGGGCATGCCGCTGGCGTTCGCCAACATCTACACCGATCTGGCCGAAGCCATCACCGCGCGCAGGCAAGGCCGGGCAATGGACCCCGCGGCCGATCTCTACCCGCGCGCCGAGGACGGACTGCGTTCGATGGCGGCGGTGTTCGCGGTGGCTCAATCGGGCAAGGCCGGCGGCGCCTGGGTCGAAGCGCGGCCGCCCATGTTCCGCTAGCCGGTGGCGCCACCGTGACCCGCGCGCACCGTCGATTGCGAGGTTGCGACAGCGCCGGCGTCGGCGCGGGGCCTGAGCGTGCCACGCTCGACGACCCGGCACGTGAACAGGCGCGATTCAGGGGCCTTGTCGGGCTCATCGAGCATCGCAACGACCAGTTCGATCGACGCATTGATGATCTCGGGGATCGGCTGGTGGATCGTCGTCAGGTCGATGTTCTCCCAGCGCGCCATTTCCATGTCGTTGAGGCCGATGATGCCGATATCGCCGGGCACGGCCAGCCCCGCGCGTGCGATGGCGGCCATCGCGCCGATCGACAGCACGTCATCGCCGCAGAAGTACGCCTCCTGCGGCGTCGCATCCAGAAGCCGGTCCATCTCGTCGCGGCCGGCATCGAACGAATAGGCCGGCGCGAAGCTGTGGCGGACATCAACGCCCGCGTGGGCGGCAGCCACCTCCAAAAACCCCTGCAACCGGTCCTGCGTGGAAGTCGCCCGTTCGGGCCCGCCAAGAAACCCGATGCGCGTGTAGCCGCGGCCGATCAACTCGCGGGCCGCGATCCGGCCGCACTCGACATTGTTGACGCCGACCACGTTGACCTGCGGGGATCCCGAGAACCGGCCGAAGGAATGGATCACCGGAACGCCGGCATCGGCGAACGCCTTGGCAAACTCCGGCGGCAGCGTCGACGATGCGACGATGACGCCATCGACGCTGTATTGCTGCATCATGCGCACCGAATGGGCGGGGTCGGTCTCGTCGGTCAGGTTGAGCAACAGCGGTCGCAGGTCCCGCTCCTGCAGCGTCCGGGTAAAGAGGTCGAACACCTGCAGGAAGACCGGATTGTGGAAGTTGTTCGACACAAGGCCGATCAGCTTGGTGCGTCGCGTCGTCAGGCTGCGGGCCAGAAAGTTGGGGCTGTAGCCCAATGCGCGCGCAGCTTCCTCAACGCGCGTGCGCATCGTCTTGGACACCGAGGCGCCCGGCGTGAAGGTGCGCGAGACGGCGGAGGTGGACACGCCGGCCAGTTCGGCAACATCTTTCAAGGTGGCTGGCATGGCCCTGTCCCGCTTGCATTCCAATAGCGCGCAAATGTCCGATCCGGGCGCGGGCGCGTCAAGGGGCGCGGACCAGTGGCATGACCGCACCGGACGGACGCCATCGACCGGGCGCATCGCAAGACCTGCAAAGCAAGCGTTCAACGAGGAGACGACCCATGCCGTTTGAGGATTTTGCCGACCTGCGCCAGCCCCTGCTCGATCGCCGGCTGCGGCTGGGTTTTGTCGGTGGCGGTCGCGGCGGTCTGGTCGGCCATTGGCACGCATCGGGCGCCCGCCTTTCCAACCATTGGCAGATCGTCGCCGGCGCTTTGTCATCCGATCCCGAACGGGCGGCCGCATCGGCACGGGACTGGATGATCTCCGAAGACCGCGCCTATGCGGACTACCGGCAGATGGCGGCAACCGAGGCCAGCCGCGCCGACGGCATCGACGCGGTGACGATCTGCACGCCCAACTGGTCGCATTTCGAGATCGCAGGCGCATTCCTTGATGCCGGCATCCCGGTCATCCTCGACAAGCCCATGACGACGCGGATCGAGGACGCCGACGCGCTGGTCGCCGCCGTCGACCGGATCGGCCTGCCCTTCTTCGTCACCTACCCGTTCGCGCACCATGCCATGGTGCGTCAGGCGCGCCACATGATCGCCGACGGTGCGATCGGCACGCTTCGCCACGTCCACATCGAATACCTGCAGGAATGGGCCGCGCCGCCGCCAGACCCGACAGTTCGCGGTCAGGCGTGGCGGCAGGACCCGCAAAAGGCAGGGAGGTCATCGGCCATCGGCGACATCGGCACACATGCCTATCACATGCTGCACTACGTCGCTGGCCGGGACATCGAACGGCTGCGTGCCGAGTTCCATGTTTGCGGCGCCCCCAAGGACCTTGAAGACACCGCCCACATCTCGATCAGGATGGAAGGCGATGTGCCGGGCCTTTTGTGGGTTTCACAGGCCGCGCCGGGCCAGCATTGCGGGCTGCGCTTCCGCATCTGGGGCGACGAAGGCGGCCTGAGTTGGGATCAGGAACACCCCGAGAGCCTGAAATACGCACCGCTTGGAGAGCCGGAGCAACACCTGCTGCGCGGCCATGGATCAGGCATAAAGCCGGCGGTGGAACGGCTGGTGCACCTGCCACGCGGCCACCCCGAGGCGCTGGCCGACGCCTGGGCCAATCTTTACGCCGAGATGGGCCTTGCCATCGCAGCCGCGCAGTCCGGCCGGGAACTGCCGTCGGGACTCGTCGAACTGCCCGATGTGCGCGACGGCGCGCGCGGGGTGCGGTTCGTCCACGCCTGCGCGGACAGTCACGAAGCCGGAAGCGAGTGGGTCGACCTGCGTTGAGCGCCAAACGACCGACACGCCAACGCTGGACCGGCGGCGAGGCGCCGCCGGCACCAAGGCGCAACCGGTGGACCGTTCAGCCCCGCTCGATGCTGGCGGCGATGCGTGCCGCTTCATCGCGGTCGAGCCGCGGCGGGCTCCAGTCGCGACCCGGCGCGGCCGCAAGGAGCCGTTTGGTGTACTCGTGCTTGGGCGCGTTGAACACCTGGTCGGCGGTGCCGAACTCGACCATCACGCCCCTTTCCATGACCGTGATGTAGTCGGAAATCTGCGCCGCGACCCGCAGATCGTGCGTGATGAAGATGATCGCCATGCGGAATTCGGCCTGCAGGTCGTTCATCAGCTGAAGCACCTGTTTCTGGACCGAAAGATCAAGCGCGGAGACGCTCTCGTCGGCGATCACCACATCGGGCTGCATGGACAAGGCGCGCGCAATGCCGATGCGCTGGCGCTGGCCGCCCGAGAAGTTGCGCGGCGTGCGGTGCATCGCGTTCTCGCCAAGGCCGACCTTGTCAAGCAATGCGATCGCCCGCTCGCGCGCCTCTGCCGCGCCAACGCCCATCAGATGCAGCCCACGTGTCACCATATAGCCGACCGTTTGCGAGGGATTGAGCGAACCGTACGGGTCCTGGAAGATCATCTGGATGTTCTTGCGCGCCCGCACCAGATCATCGCCGGTCAGCGCCAGGAAGTCTTCCTCGTTGATGATCACCGCGCCAGATGTCGGCTCGGCCAGCCGGATCAGCGCCTTTGCAAGCGTCGACTTGCCAGAACCGCTTTCACCGACCACGCCCAGCGTTTCGCCGGCCCGCAGGACGAAGCTGGCGTCGTTCAGTGCGTGCACCTGTTTGGGGCCGCTTTCATAGATCTTGTGCAGCGATTTGACCTCGACGACCGGCGGGTCGTTGCGGGTCTCGTCGGGACTGCGCGTGGTCTGCAACAGCGGCATCGCATCGACCAGCAGCTTGGTGTAAGGCTCCTTGGGCCGCATCAGGATCTGCTCCTTGGGGCCCTCCTCGATCACCTTGCCCCAACACATGACCGCCACACGGTCTGCAACATCGGCCACCACGCCAAAATCGTGCGTGATGAAGATCGTCGCGTTGTTGTAGACCTCCTTGAGGTCGTTGATCAGCC
>CAZSFA010000019.1:0-28814 GCA_964606055.1 uncultured Oceaniradius sp.
GGGGCATCAACGTGCTCGGCGGCATCGTGGTCATGGTCGAGGCCGAAGACGGCACGCGTGGCGTATCCGCCGGGTTTGGCGGCGAGGTGGCCGCGCACCTGATCGGGGCGCATTTCGAGCGGTTCGTGGTTGGAGCCGATCCGGTCGAAGTCAACCGCATCTGGGATCAGATGTACCTCTCAAGCCTCTATTACGGGCAAAAGGGCGTAACGGTGTCGGCCATCAGCGCCGTCGATCTGGCGATCTGGGATCTGCTGGGCCGACTGCGCGAGGAGCCGATATGCGACATGATCGGCGGCAGGGTGCGCGATGAAATCCCGTGCTACCAGACTTCGTCGCGTCCCGACAAAGCCAAGGAGTTCGGCTTCTGGGGCGGCAAGGTGCCCCTGCCCTACGCGCCCGACGAGGGGCATTCGGGCCTGCGCGAGAATGTGAAGTTCCTGGAAGGCTGGCGCGACACGGTCGGTCCGGACTTTCCGCTCATGGTCGACTGCTGGATGGCGCTCAGCCGGCGCTACGCGATCGACCTTGCCAACGCCACGCGGCACCTGAACATCAACTGGTTCGAAGAAGCGTTGTCGCCGGACGACATCGACGGGTACCGCGAACTTCGGGCGGCATGCCCCTGGCAGAAATGGACGACCGGGGAGCACGAGTACACGCGCTATGGCTTCAAGAACCTGCTTGAGACAGGCGCGATCGACATCATCCAGCCGGACGTGATGTGGTGCGGCGGACTGACCGAACTGTTGCGCATTTCGGCCATGGCGGCCGCCCACGACACGCCGGTCGTGCCGCATGGATCAGGCGCCTACTCCTACCATTTCGTGGCGACGCAGCCGCACACGCCGTTTTGCGAGTATCTCAATCCGAGCCCCGGCTCGGACGAGATCGTTCCGTGCTTCGGCGGCATGTTCAAATCCGAGCCGCTGCCGTCCAATGGCGTGGTGCGGGTGCCCGACGCGCCGGGCTTCGGGCTCGATTTCGCCGACGAGACGCTGTTCGACTGACGCGTATCAGCCGGCCACAGCCGCCATGCGGCGGGCGCGGCGACGCGCCATGCGCACCGCCCAGCGGCGGCGAACACGGCGAAGCACGTGAAACTCGTGCGACAGGATGAACAGGCCGAGCGGAATCATCCAGAAGCCCAGTATCGGCAGGAAGCCGAACAGACCGGCGAAACTGAGCCCGATGCCGATGCCGATTCGGGTCTTGCGGCCGCCCGGAATGGCGAACTCCCGACCGAACAGGCGGTATCGCTTGCGGTCCTGATCGGCCGCTTCAGTTTGCAGTGTAGCCGGCTGATCCAGCGAAGTGGGCATTGACCAATGATCCAGTGTCGTCGACGATGGCTGCATATAGGGTCACGGTCGGCACACGTTCAAGACGCCATGGCTGGCCGACCAAGAACGGCAAACGTGGAAAATCGCCCTTTGCAACTGCCGCGCCACTTTGTTATAGGCCGCCAGCGCGAGTTTTCCCCAGTAGCTCAGCGGTAGAGCGCTCGACTGTTAATCGATCGGTCGCAAGTTCGAATCTTGCCTGGGGAGCCAATTTCGGAAGATGGCCGCTGCACACGCCGGCCTTGGCCGCTTCGGACAAACCGTCCGAAGCGGCTTTGTTTTGCGCCAGCTCTTGGTCTCTGCCGTTTCCGCATTGCGACCGGCGAAATGGGCACCGGACCGGTCCTCGCGTGTGGCGGTATTGCAATTCCGTTTGTCCGGCATTCGCGCGCGGTGGCCTTGATTTATCGGCGGAAACCGGTTTTCGTTTGCCATGGCCGCAGCTTATGGTGGGCGGCCCGGGGAGCGTGTCTTGGGTCAGCGTGTCGACGGCCTAGCTTGTTTCGATATTGGCGGCAGCTTCATCCGCCATGGGCGCGCAGAGGGCGCGAACCTTCCCCGGCGCATGGGCGCAACACCGACACCGCTGGACGATTTCGATGCCTTCATCGCGGCGCTCCGTGCCGGCATGGCGGCGAGCGGCACATCGGCGGTGGCCCTGTCGATTGCCGGCGTTGTCGATCCCCTCACCGGGCGCGCCGACATCGCCAACATTCCCTGCCTTGATGGCCGGATGCTTGCCGCCGATCTTGAACGGGCGCTGGGCCGACCGGTCCACATTGCCAACGATGCCGATTGTTTCGCTCTTGCCGAGGCGCACCACGGCGCCGGGCGCGGTGCCCGCGTCGTCTTCGCCGTCATCCTCGGCAGCGGTGTCGGCGGCGGCGTCGTCATCGACAGGGCGCTCTTGCCGGCACGGGCAGGCATTGGCGGCGAATGGGGGCACGGGCCGGCCGTCGATCCGACCGCCGGCGGGCGCGTTCCCGACATGCCGGCCTTCGCCTGCGGATGCGGACTGATCGGGTGCCTGGACGCGATCGGCTCGGCACGCGGCATGGAGCGCATCCACCGACACCTGCATGGCACCCGATCCGCAAGCACCGACATCACCGCCGCAGCGTTGGCGGGCGACGCGGATGCGGATCGCACGCTCGACATCTGGTCGGCGATCATCGCCCGGTCGCTTTCGATGGTGGTCAACACGCTCGGGCCCGATGTGATCCCGGTTGGCGGCGGTCTGGCCTCCGAGCCTTCGCTGATTGCGCGAATCAACGCCGCGCTCGAACCGCTCGTGCTCGCCCGGCCACAAACGCCGCTGCTCGTCGCCGGCGAACACGTGCGCGACGGCGGTCTGATCGGTGCGGCCATTGCCGCGCGTCAGGCGCGACCGTCGCGGAAGGACGCAGCATGAGCGCGGCGATCGAAATCTGCGTCGACACGGCAGGCTGCGCCTCGGCGGCGGCGCACGCGGGCGCCGACCGGATCGAACTGTGCAGCGCGCTGGGCCTCGGCGGCCTGACGCCTTCGGCCGGCCTGATGGCCGCAGCCGCCGCGCTGCCAGTGCCGGTACGGGCGCTGATCCGGCCGCGCGATGGCGATTTCCGCTATGATGCGGCCGACCTTGCGGTGATGGACGACGACATCACGCGCGCCCGTGAGGCTGGTCTGGAAGGCGTCGTCATCGGCGCGCTGACAGCCGAAAACGCACTCGATCTGACCGCGCTCGAGCGTCTTGCGGCCACGGCCGAAGGCATGGGTTTGACGCTGCATCGCGCGTTCGACATGTGCGCCGATCCGTTCGACGCCCTCGAACAGGCGATCGCGCTGGGGTTCGACCACATCCTGACATCCGGGCAGGCGCTGACGGTGGCTGAGGGGATCGGTCGCATCGCGGAGTTGACCGACCGTGCCGGCGACCGGATCACGATCATGCCCGGCGGCGGCGTCAGACCGGACGGCGCGGCGGACCTCCTGGCGCGCTCAGGCGTCCGCGCGATCCATGCATCGTGCGCATCGGGTCAGCCCGATGCGGCGCTCGCCGCGTTCGGATTTGCGCCGGCGGAGGGCCCACGCCGGTTCGACCCGGCCGTCTTCGCCGCGCTGCGCGCGGCGGTCGATGCAGATCCTTTGGAGACACAACCGTTGGGAGATGTCGCGTGAAGATTGCCATCGCAGGCTTGGGAGCCCGCATATCGACGGTTGCGACCAACTTCCGAAAGTACAAGCCCGATGCCCGGTTCGTCGGCTATGTCGACCCGACGCCTGCGGGGCTGGACTACCTGGAAAAGACCTCCGGCCAATCGATCCCAGGCTTTGAAACCGCCAGCCAGATGATTGCGGACACGCGGCCCGACATGGTGATGGTCGGCTCGCCGAACCATTTGCACATCGGCCATCTGCGCGAGGCGCTGCGGTCGGATACACCGCATATCTTCACCGAAAAGCCGGTGGTCGTCTCAGACGCGGAGACCTGGGAACTGCTGGACCTGATGCGGGCCCATGGCGGCCACCAGCGAGTGATGATCGGGCTCGTACTCCGCTACTCGCCGCTCTACGTGGCGCTCAAGAAGGCGCAGGCGCAGAACATGCTCGGCCGGATCGTCTCGATCGAGGCCAGCGAGCATATCGGCCCGCATCATGGCGCGTTCTTCATGCTCGATTGGCGCCGCATGGTCGGCTACTCGGGCGGCTTCATGCTGGAGAAATGCTGCCACGACCTCGATCTCTATCAGGGCGTGGTGGGCTGCCGTCCGCGTTACGTGTCCAGCTTCGGCGGGCGCAAGACGTTCGTCCCCGAAAACCGGCCCGAGGAAACACCGGGCTACATCCTGTACGGTCAGGACTATGGCGACCGGCTGGACGGCCGTCCCAACCCGTTCGTGCCGCGCTGGAACGGCGGCAACTCGGCCTTCGACGGCGCCGGCGACATCATCGACTACCAGGTCGCCAACATCGAATACCAGGACGGCGCCGTGATGGCGTTCCACACCAATCTGAACGTGCCGGACGAGTATCGCCGCTTTGCGGTGATGGGCACGCGCGGCATGGCCGAGGGCGATTTCGTGCGCAACCAGTTCAAGGTGACCGATTCAGACAGCTACCGCACGCTGATGGACGCCAGTGTCATCGATGGGCAGACATCGGGCAACCATTACGGCGCCGACGATGCGATGGCGCGCGACATCTTCGCCTTCATCGATGACGGCGTGCCGCTCAAGGTCACGGTGCTCGACGCGCTGGAGGCCGGCCTGACGGCGCTCAAGCTCGACGAGGCGATGGCAAAACGGCAGGTGCTCGATCTGGCCGAAGCATGGGCACGCTTCGACAGCTACGGCCTCAGCAACCGGCAGGTGGCCTAGATGGCCATCGCAACCGAATCCACGGGCACCGGCGCACTGGCGCGGGCCGAAACGGCCAGGAAGAAAACCGACTGGTTCCCCTATGTCCTGCTCGCGCCCGCGGCGATCATAACGCTGATCATCGTCGCGTGGCCGCTGGTCGAGACGGTTCGGCTGTCGTTCACCGATTCCTCGATGCGTGCGACGTCGAACTATGTCGGCTTTGAAAACTACGAGCGCATGTTCGAGCGCCGCTTTCCCGAGGTGATGGCGCGCACCTTCTACTGGATGGCGATATCGGTGGCGCTCAAGATCGTGCTCGGCACGATCGGCGCGGTGCTGCTGAATGCGATGGTGCCGGGCCGGACCCTTTTCCGCGTCCTGGTGATGCCGCCATGGGTCGTGCCGATCGCGGTGGGCGTCTACCTTTGGGCGTGGATGTACAACGGCCAGTTCGGAATGATCTCGGGCGTTGCACAGAACATCGGCATCCTGGCCGGGCCGTTCGAGTTTTTGGGCTCTCGAAGTTCGGCGTTCTATGCCACCATCGTCACCGATGTCTGGATCGGAACGCCACTGGTGACCGTCTACCTGCTGGCAGCCATGCAGGGCATTCCGCGCGATCTTTACGAAGCCGCCTGGACCGATGGCGCATCACGCCTCTACCGCTTCCGGCGCATCACGCTGCCGCTGATCATGCCGGCGATCGCCACCATGTCGCTGCTGTCGGCGATCTGGACGTTCAACTCCTTCGACATCATCTGGATCCTCACCGAAGGCGGGCCGCGCGGCGCGACCACGACTATGATCATCGACACCTACAAAACCGCGATCTCGCGCTTCCGCTACGGCGAAGGCGCGGCGCGCGCGGTGATGATCGTCCTGTTCCTGTCGGTGTTCTCGGCCTTCTATTTCGCTATGATCTCGCGCTTCAACCGCCGGGAGGTGGGCCAATGATCGACCGCTACCGCTGGTGGGAGTACGTGCTGATCTATGCGGGCATCGCGCTGTTCCTGACGTTCGTGCTGGCGCCGTTCGTCGAGGCGTTCATGGTCTCGATGCGGCCGATGACCGAGCTGTTCAACGTCCCGTACCGCTTCTTCACCGACAACATGAGCTTTGAGGCCTACATCTCGATGTGGTCGAGCGTGCCGCTCTTGTGGCGCTACATGCTCAACTCGCTGTTCATCGCGGCGGCGGTAACGCTGATCGGACTGATGGCGGTGATCCCGGCCGCCTATGCGTTCTCGCGCATGGAGTTCAAGGGCCGCAACTCGCTGCTTGCTGCGTTCCTTGCCGTCAACATGGTCTCGGGCGCGGTGCTGATCATCCCGCTCTACAAGGTCATGCAGCAGCTCGGCATCCTGAACACCTATTTTGCGATGATCGCGCCGGGTGTCGCCTTCATCATCCCGACGGGCATCTGGCTGCTGCGCTCGTACATGATGAAGATCCCAAGGGAACTCGAGGAGGCCGCGCTCGTCGACGGTGCCGGCCGGCTCTACATCCTGTGGCGCGTGATCATGCCGATCTCGCTGCCCGGCATCATGGTTGTCGCGATCACCACGTTCATCGCCGCCTACGCGCAACAGTTCCTGTTCGCGCTGACGTTCAACTCGGTCAACGAACTCAACCCGCTGCCGGTGGGTCTGTTCCAGTTCTTCGGCCGGCAGACCGTCGTCTGGAACGAGTTGATGGCTGCGAGCCTCGTCGGCATCGTTCCGGTGCTCTTCGTCTACGTGTTTCTGCAACGCTACATTGTCGCCGGCCTCACCGCCGGCGCGGTCAAGGAATAGTCAGACACCACAACCGCAACCCAGGGAGAAACCAATGAAGAAACTGCTCACACTGTCGGTCGCCATCGGCGCGATCAGCATCGCCGGCAGCGCCGGCGCGCAGGAACGGCTGCACATGATCAGCTGCGGCGACGATCAGGGCGAGGACATCGTCGTCCAGAACCGCCTCATCGCCGAATGGGAGGCCGAAAACGCGGGCTACGACGTCGACGTCGAGTACGTGCCCTGGGGCCAGTGCCAGTCCAAGTCGACCACGCTCGCGCAGGCCGGCGATCCGCCCGCCATCGCCTATATGGGTTCGCGCACGCTCAAGCAGCTTGCAGAGAACGAGCTGATCATCTCGGTCGCCATGACCGATGAGGAGCGCGCCACCTACGCGCCACCGATCCTTGGCACCATCACCGCCGGTGGCGAACAATGGGGCCTGCCGCGCGCCTTTTCGACCAAGGCGCTCTACTGGAACAAGGGGCTGTTCGAGGCCGCCGGCCTCGATCCCGAGAGCCCGCCGGCCACGTGGGACGAGATGTTTGAAGCGGCCAAGGCCGTCAGCGACAACACCGATGCGTCCGGTGTCGGGCTGGTTGCAGCCGACTTCGACAACACCATGCACCAGTTCCTGAACTATCTTTACTCCAACAACGGCGCGGTGATCGACGACAACGGCGACGTCGTCTTCAACACGGCCGAGACGGTCGCGGCACTCGAGTTCTACGGCCGCCTTGCCGAAGTCTCCCAGCCCGGCCCGGCCGCCTATGACCGCGCCGGCCTGCGCCCGCTGTTCCAGGAACAGCAGATCGCGATGATGATCTCCGGCCCCTGGGAGCGCCAGTTCATGCCCGACGATGTCGCATGGGGTGTCGCTCCTGTTCCGGCCGGCCCCAGCGGCACCAACTCGACGCTGCTGATCACCGACAGCCTGGCCGTCTTCAACGGTTCGGGCATGGAGGACGCCGCCTTGTCGCTGGGCAAATGGCTGACCAATCCGGACAACCAGATGGAGTTCGAGATCGCCGGTGGCCTGACGCCGCTGCGCGACCATCCGCGCGTCGCCACGCTCATTGAGGAAGACCCCACATGGGGACCGTTCCTGGCGACCATCGAAAGCGGCGGCCCGGAGCCGTTCGTCACCGACTATGTCGCCGTGCAGGACGCGGTGATCGAGGCCGTCCAGGGCGTCGTTCTGGGTGAAGTCGACGCAGCGGAGGCCGTGGAGTTCGCGGCCGAACTGATCGAAGACGCCAAGTAGAACACCTGCCCGCTGCAAGCCCGGCCGATGCCGGGCTTGCACACCCACTTTTTTTGGACGGAGGGCTCTGATGGGCCAGCTCAAGCTTGACGGCGTGCGCAAGAGCTTCGGCGCGATGGAAGTGATCAAAGGCGTTTCGCTCGAGGTCGAACAGGGCGAGTTCATCGTCTTTGTCGGCCCATCGGGCTGCGGCAAGTCGACACTGTTGCGCATGATCGCGGGCCTTGAGGAAATCAGCGCCGGCAACATCGAGATCGACAACCAGATCGTCAACGATCTGGCGCCGGTCAAGCGCGGCATCTCGATGGTGTTCCAGTCCTATGCGCTTTACCCGCACATGAACGTTTACGAGAACATCGCGTTCCCGCTGCGCGTGGAACGGCTGGCCGAACCGCAGGTCAAGGAGAAGGTCGAGCGCGCGGCCGACATCCTCAAGCTGCATGAACGGCTCCGCCACAAGCCCGGACAGTTGTCGGGCGGCCAGCGCCAGCGCGTTGCGATCGGACGCGCGATCGTGCGCGAGCCGGAGGTGTTCCTGTTCGATGAACCGCTTTCGAACCTCGATGCGGCGCTGCGTGCGGAAATGCGCGTCGAACTGACCAAGCTGCACGACGATCTGGGTGCCACCATGGTCTATGTGACCCATGATCAGGTCGAGGCGATGACCATGGCCGACCGGATCGTGGTCCTCGACGAAGGCATCGTCGCGCAGGTGGGCACGCCTCTCGAACTCTACCACATGCCGCAGAACCTGTTCGTTGCCGGCTTCATCGGCAATCCGCGCATGAACTTCGTCGCCGTCACTTGCACCGCCAGCACATCGGAAAGCGTGACCGTCGCCTTGCCGTCCGGTGCCGAGGTCACGCTGCCGGTCGATGCGGGCGCCGGTCTTGAAGGACAGGCGATGACGCTCGGCATCCGGCCCGAGCACATCCTGTTCGGTGAAGGCGACGGCACGATCGAGGCGGTGCCCGGCGTCGTCGAGCGACTGGGCATCCATACCGTTGCCTATGCGCCGGTCGAAGGCGATGAACGCCCGTTCTGCGCGCTGCTCGATGGTGCGGCGCCAGCCCGGATCGGCGAGGCCATCACGATGGGTTTCCGGTCGGGCGATTGCCATCTGTTCGCCGCCGACGGGTCGGCGTTTCCGCGCCGCGTGCCGCTGAGCGCCATCGATCCGACATTGCTCGCCTCCGGCGAGGCCGAGGCGGCCATCGCCTGACGACCGCCCTGTGGCCGGCACGGCCGGCGCACAGCTTCCAATCCGCACCATCTGGTACAGGACCCCTGCCCCATGACCGCCCAGCTTCGCCTCGAGGCCCGATTTCACCCTGCCGCAACGCCCGCCGAGGCTGCCCTGGAGATGTGCCTGTTCAACGGCAGCGATACGCTTCTGAGCGGCTTCCGCCTCGCCTATGCGTCGATCGTGCGCGCGGCGATCGGGGCGCAGGCCGACAACGCGGTCCTGGTCAATCGGCTGGCCAACTTCCACGAGGTCGATCCGCCCGCCGATCTGACGCTCGCACCGGGAGAAACGTGGCGGTTCACGATCAGGGGACTGGTGAACGCGGCCCATCACCGCACCGACGGGCCGAAATCGGCCTATCTCACGCTTGCCGGCGGACGCCTGATCCCGGTTGCCTGCACCGACGTTTCAACCGCCGGCGACGACAGCGGCGCGCTGCGCGACGTTCCCGAAGGCGCGCTGGCGAGCCCGCTCGGCGTCGTGCCGTGGCCCAACGCGGTGACCGTCGACAGCTGGATGGATGCCGCGCGCCCCTACGCGCCGAGCGACGCCAGCCCCGAGGAAACCGCAGCCGTCGCCGAGATCGATGCACTCGCCGGGCGCCTGTTCGGACCGGCGCGCCGACCGTTCCGTTTCGATGCGGCCGATGCGCTGGCGCTCACCTTCGCGCATGATGCCGGACTTGATCGGGAAGCCTACCGGCTGACCTTCGATGACGGCGCGGCGCATCTTCGCTATGGCGCGCCGGCGGGCCGCGCCTACGGCCTGACCGCGCTCGCGCAGGCCTTCCACAACGCGGCCACCGACCCGCGCTGCGCGCAGCCACGGAACGGGACCATCGACGACGCGCCGCGCTTTGAATGGCGCGGCAGCCATGTTGATGTCTCGCGTCATTTCTGGACCATCGACGAGCTCAAGCGCCTGCTCGACGTGATGGCATGGTCGCGCCTGAACACGCTGCAATGGCATCTGACCGACGATGAGGGCTGGCGGCTCGAGATCAAGGCATTTCCCGAGTTGACGCGGGTCGGCGCGTTTCGCGGTCCCGGGCTGCAAGTGCCCGGCCAATACGCGCACATCGACCGTCCGTATGGGGGCTACTACGCCCAGGACGAGGTACGAGCGCTTGTCGACTATGCCGAACGGCTCAACATCACCATCGTGCCGGAGATCGACATACCCGGTCATTGCCACTGCGTGCTGACGGCCTATCCGCACCTGCGCGATCCGGGTGAGCCGGCCGACAGTTACCGTTCGATCCAGGGCTATCCCAACAACGCGCTGAACCCGGCAATGCAGGAGAGCTACGATTTCCTCCAGGCTGTGTTCACCGAGGTGGCAGCGCTCTTCCCCTCGCCTTTCATCCATGTCGGCGCCGACGAGGTCAATCACGTCGCAGCAACCGAGATCGACAGCCATGCCTGGCTCAAATCGCCCAAGGCGCTGGCGCTGATGGAGCACGAAGGCATGACCACCAGCCAGCAGTTGCAGGCCCACATGCTGCGCCGCGTGCAAGCCATGGTCCAAAGTCTGGGCAAACGGCTTGCCGGCTGGAACGAGGTCAGCCATGGCGGCGGCGTCGATCCGGAGGGCACGCTGCTGGTGGCCTGGCAGAGGCCCGACGTGATCGCTGAACTGGCGAGCGAGGGCTACGATGTGATCGCCAGCCCCGGCCAAGCCTACTACCTGGACATGGTTCAAGCCGATGGCTGGCACGAACCCGGCGCCAGTTGGGCCGGCACGTCGACGCCCGAACACACCTATGCCTATGAGGCGGTCGAAGGGCTGACCGAAGCGCAAATGGCCCGCGTCAAAGGCGTGCAGGCCGGCATTTGGTGTGAGCATCTGCACGATACCGCGCAGCGCAACCACATGCTGTTCCCGCGCTTTTTCGCGGTTGCAGAAGCCGGCTGGACCGAGCCGGCCAACAAGGACGCCGACCGATTTTTCGCACTTGCGCGCGCCATGCCGCAGCTCTGAGGCCGGCGGACATGCGCATCCTCACCGGCGGCCTGCACACCGAGTGTTCGACCTACTCGCCGCTCATGCAGACCGAGGCCGACTTCACCGTGGTCGAGGGGGACGCCCTTGCCGCTCAGCTTGCGCCGCTGGCGCCCCACGGCGTCAAGTTGGCCGGGCTGTTTCATGCGCGGTCGGTGCCCGGCGGCGCGTTGACGTCGCAAACCTACCGGGTGTTCAAGGAACGGTTGTTGTCGCGGATGAACGCCGCGCTGCCCGCCGATGGCGTCTTCATGCCCTTGCATGGCGCGATGCATGTCGAGGACGTCGACGACCCCGAAGGCGACTTGCTTGGCGCGGTGCGCGACCTCATCGGCCCGGACATGCCGCTGGCCGTTTCCTACGATCTGCATGGCAACGTCACGCAGGCCGTCGTCGACGCGATCGACATCTTCGCCGCATTCCGCACCGCGCCGCATATCGACGTCGCCGAAACCCATGCCAGGGCGCTGCGGATGCTGGCCGACACCATCGCCAGCGGCAAACGACACATGGTCGGCTGGGTGCCGGTCCCGGTCCTGATGCCCGGCGAACGCACCTCGACGGACGACGAACCGACACGGTCGCTCTATGCCGCGTTGCCAGACCATGACGCGCGCGCGGGCGTTTGCGACGCAAATCTGATGGTCGGCTATGTCTGGGCCGATACGCCCCGCGCCACCGCTGCGGCCGTGGTCACCGGTACCGATGGCGCGGCCATTGCCGCCAGTGCCGAGGCATTGGCGCTCGGCTACTGGCAGGCGCGCACGGAGTTCGATTTCGGCATGGCGACCGCGTCGCTCGCCGACGCAGTGCGTCTGGCCGCGCGTGCGCAAAGCCGGCCCGTCATCCTCGCCGACAGCGGCGACAACCCGACGGGCGGCGGCGTTGGCGACCGCGCCGACGTGCTGGCCGCGTTGATCGCGCAGGGCGTGACGGGTGCCGCCATTGTCGGCATTGCCGATGCGCCGGCCGCGCTTGCGGCCGCCAAGGCAGGCGTGGGCAACCCATGCGCGTTGCAGATCGGCGCAAGCCTTGGCTCAGACAGCACGCAATTGCAGGTGCAAGCCGTCGTTGAGCGCATTGTCGGGTCGGCCGCTTCCGGCGATGTCGAAGCGGTGGTCTCCGCGCACGGGCTGCGGATCGTGCTGACGCAGCGCCGGCGGCCGTTTCACACGCTCGACGACTTCCGGCGCCTGGGCATCGAACCGGCCGAAGTATCCATCATCGTGGTCAAGTCGGGCTATCTTTCGCCCGAACTCGCCGCGATCGCCAATCCGCCGCTGATGGCGCTGACCGATGGCGCGGTCAATCAGGCGATCACTACCTTGAAAAACCGGCGAAGGCCCGAACCGTCCTACCCGTTCCAGACCGATTTCGCATTCTCGCCAAGGTGCCGGCTGTCCGCGCGCGCACCGGTATGAGATCAGTCGAGCGCCTGGTCGATGCCCGGCTTGTATTCGGCGATCGTGCTGGCACTCGCCGCAAGCGCCAAATGCTCGGCCTGATCGAGATTGGGCCGCAGTTCGGCTGTCACGCCCTTGGCGCCCACGATGCGCGGCACCGAAAGCGGCACATCGGTGAGCCCCTCGATGTCCTCGGTCACGGTGGAGACGGTCAGAACCGCCTGCTCGTCGGAGATGACGGCATTGGCGATCCGCGCCAGGCCCGCCCCGATACCGTAATAGGTCGCGCCCTTGCCCTTGATGATGGCATAGGCGGCATTGCGCACCGCAGTCGTCATCTGCGCGCGCATCGGCTCGGTGATCGCGCGCCCCGTCTGCTCGGCAAACGACAGAACCGGCACCGACCCGGCCATCGCGCTCGACCAGACCGCGACTTCACTGTCGCCATGCTCGCCGATGACATAGGCATGCACCGAGCGCGGGGCGATGCCCAGATGGGCGCCCAGAAGCACGCGAAAACGGGCCGTGTCGAGGATCGTGCCCGACCCGATCACCCGGCCCGCGTCGAGACCGGAGATGCGTTGCGCCGCGTAGGTCATCAGGTCGACCGGATTGGACGCGATCAGCAGGATCGCATCGGGCGCGACCGCTCTGACCGCGCCGATCACATCGCGAAACACGGCCGTGTTGCGGCCCAGCAGCGCCAAACGGCTCTCGCCGGGCTTCTGGCTCACGCCGGCGGCGATCACGACGATGCCCGCGCCCTTCAAATCATCGTACTCTCCAGCCAGCACATCGACCGGCCCGCCGAACGGCACGGCGTGGGAAATGTCCTGCGCATGGGCTTCGGCGAGGTCGCGCGACTGATCGACCAGGATGATGTCCGTACCGACGCCGCGCAACGCCATCGCATAGGCCGTCGCGCTGCCAACCATACCCGTTCCAACGATGCCGATTTTCATGGTGTCCGTCCTTTGAGGCGCGTGTCCGGCCTCCTACTATCGACCATGAACATCGACGCAAGATGAAACCGACGCGGAATGATCCAATGCATCGAAGGCGGCGTAATCCACCCCATGAACGTCCGCATTTCTGCGCCGCCGTTTTTCGGCCGTTGCACCCTATGAAACTGACCTGACATTTCATGCGTCCGACCGATCTGCCCAATGCGCCTGTCATCGTCTGGTTCCGGTCGGACCTGCGCATCGGTGACAATCTGGCGCTCTCGACCGCAGCCCAGTCCGGCCGGCCGGTCGTTGCGCTTTTCGTGCTCGATGACGGCAACCAAAGCGCCTTGCCGCCGGGTGCGGCATCGCGCTGGTGGCTGCACCATTCACTCGACACCCTGAGCGCAAGCCTTCTGACGCGTGGCCTGTCGCTTGTGCTGCGGCGCGGCGATCCCCGTACGGCGCTGGACGACGTGATCGCCGCGACCGGCGCCGGCACCGTCTTGTGGAACCGGCGCTATGCGCCGGACCAGGCGCGGGCCGATCAGGCGGTCAAAGCCGATCTTCGCCAACGCGGCCTTGCCGTTCACAGTTTCGATGGTGCGCTGCTGCACGAACCGACGGCGCTGACAACGAAATCGGGTGAGCCGTACAGGGTCTATTCGCCCTTCTGGAGAGCGTTGACCGCGCTCGACGAACCGCGCCTGCCGGCGCCGGCGCCTGAACGGATTGCCGCCTTTGGCCGCCCGCTGGCGACCGACACGCTTTGTGATTGGAACCTTTTGCCAACCAAACCGGACTGGTCCACCGGTCTGGCCGAAACATGGACACCGGGCGAAGCGGGTGCGCACAAGCGGCTTTCGGATTTCATCGCGTCGTCGCTGAACGGCTACCAGACGCAACGCGACCTGCCGGGCATGGAAGGCACATCGCGGCTGTCGCCGCACCTTGCCTTTGGCGAGATCACGCCTTTTGCGATCTGGCAGGCTGCGATCGAGGCGGAGGTCAGTTCGGGTCCCGACCGCACCACGTTCCTCAAGGAACTGGTCTGGCGCGAGTTCTCCTATCATTTGCTGTTTCACAACCGCGACCTGAAGACCGCCAACTTCAACCGCGGCTTTGACGCATTTCCCTGGCGCGAGGACACGGCAACGCTGCGCGCCTGGCAGCGCGGGCAAACCGGATATCCGATCGTCGATGCGGGCATGCGCCAGTTGTGGCAAACCGGCTGGATGCACAATCGCGTCCGCATGATCGTCGCCTCGTTTCTGGTCAAGCATCTGCTGACCGACTGGCGGCACGGCGAACGATGGTTCTGGGACACGCTCGTCGATGCCGATCCGGCATCGAACACGGCGAGTTGGCAATGGGTGGCCGGCTCCGGCGCCGATGCGGCTCCGTATTTCCGCGTTTTCAACCCGATTCTCCAAGGCAACAAGTTCGACACGCAGGGCACCTATGTGCGGCGCTTCGTGCCCGAACTCGCGCGCTTGCCCGACCAGCATATCCACGAACCCTGGGAGGCGCCGGCGCAGGTGCTGGCGGACGCCGGCGTCAGGCTCGGCACGACCTACCCCGAACCGATCGTCGACCACCCGGCAGCGCGCAAGCGGGCGCTCGCTGCCTATGAACTCATGAGGGGGCAAGCCGCGTGACAATCAAACCGGAGCCGGGGCAGTTTGTGACTGCCGCCGGCGGGGGCAAGCGCATCGCCGTCATCGGCAGCGGCATCTCTGGGGTTTCAGCGGCGTGGTCGCTGTCGTTCACCAACCGTGTCACGCTTTATGAGGCCGAAGACCGCCTTGGCGGGCACACCTGCACGGTCGACATCGACTATGATGGCGTCCAATTGCCCGTCGATGTCGGCTTCATCGTCTTCAACGACCGCAATTATCCCGAACTGTGCGCGCTGTTCGAGCACCTCGACGTGCCGTCCGAACAGACCAATATGAGCTTTGCGATGTCACTTGATGGCGGCGCACGCGAATGGTGCGGCCAAAACTACCTGTCGGTCTTCGCGCAAAAGCGGAACATCGCCTCGCCGCCCTTCCTGTGGATGCTACGCGAGATCTTCCGCTTCAACCGCATCGCCCGAACCGATCGCGAGAACGGCGTTCTGGAAGGCCGGACGATCGGCCAGTATCTGGCGCTGCGCCGGTTTTCGCGCCGTTTCCGCGATGACTACCTGATCCCGATGGCGGCGGCGATCTGGTCGACGCCGAAACTGCGGATGCTCGATTTTCCGGCGCGCTCGTTCATCCAGTTCTTCGACAATCACCGGCTCCTGGAGACGCGCCCGCCGCTGTGGCGCACGGTTTCGGGCGGCTCGCGGACCTATATGGACAAGTTGCTCGCCCAGTTCAGCGGCGAGGTGCGCACGGGCAAGCCGGTCACCCATGTCGGGCGCCACCCCCAGGGCGGCGTGATCGTGATCGCCGGCAACAGGCCCGCCGAGCACTACGACGCCGTGGTGATGGCCACCCATTCGGATCAGGCGTTGCGCATTCTGGGCGATGCCGATGCGGACGAGACGTCGATCCTGAGCGCGGTGCCCTACCGGCCCAACAGGGTTGTCCTGCATCGCGACACCTCGTTCATGCCGCGCCGGCGCCGCGCCTGGGCCGCCTGGAACTATCTGCGCGAGAGCGCGCGCGGCGAAGACGGCGACATCTGCGTGACCTACTGGATGAACCGGCTGCAAAACATCGACCCCCGCCATCCGATCTTCGTCAGCCTCAACCCGACGCGGGAACCGGCCGCCGGCACCGTCTTCGGCGAGTGGTCGTTCGACCACCCCCAGTTCGACACATCAGCCTTTGCCGCACAGGCGCGGCTGCCGCAGATCCAGGGCCGGCGCGATGTCTGGTTTGCGGGCGCCTGGACCGGTTTCGGCTTCCATGAGGACGGATTGCGTTCGGGGCTCCTCGCTGCCGAAGCGCTCGGCGGCTTCATACCCTGGCGCCATGACGCATCCGCGCTTCCACTGCCGGCGGCCGCCGCCTAGGTTCGGTTCATGAACGCGCACGCACGCATCGCCCCATCGCCGACGGCACCGGACGCCTCACCGTTCCCGCCGCCGGCCCAAGCGGCCCTTCTGTATCCGGGCAAGGTGATGCATGCGCGCCTCAAGCCATTCGGCAACCGGTTCACCTACCGCGTGTTCTCGATGCTGTTCGATCTTGATCAGCTCGATCGCGCCGATCGCGCAAGCTGGCTGTTCTCGGTCGATCGCGCCAATGTCTGCGCCTTCCACCAGCGCGACCACCTGCCCGACCGCGACACCGGCAAGACGTTGCGCGAACACACGGGCGATCTGGTGGTCGAGGCGGGCCTTGCGCGGCCGGCGCGGATCCTGCTGCTCGCCTATCCGAGGCTGTTCGGCTACGCGTTCAATCCGCTGTCGGTCTATTTCTGCTATGACGGCGACGACGGCCTGACCGCGATCATCTACGAGGTGCGCAACACGTTCGGTGAACGGCACACCTATGTCTGCGCGGTCGAACCCGGCCAGTTGACCGATGCGGGCGTGCGGCAGGAACGCAACAAGATCTTCTATGTTTCGCCGTTCATCGACATGGGCATGCGCTACCATTTCCGGGTCGTGCCGCCGGGCCAACAAGTGCGCATCCGCATCCTTGAAACAGAAGGGGCCGACGCGCTTTTGTCGGCGACCTTTTCCGGCCAGGCGCGGCCGATGACCAGCGCATCGCTTGCCGGCCAGATGGCCCGGTTGCCTTTCATGGCGCTCAAGGTGATGGCCGGAATTCACTGGGAAGCCTTGAAATTGTGGCTCAAGGGCGCGAAATTTCATTCACGGGGCCAACCGCCGCAGTCGGTCTCCTACACCGATACGGCTCCCGGCCCCGCCGAATAACGCTCCCGCGCGGGCACAAGAACAACTAGGGCGGGTGGATGGCCATGACTAAAACGCTCCAACAACGGGCGGTCCCCGATTGGGTTTCGGCGGCCGAAACGCTGACACCGCAGAACCTGCGCCGCTATCTGAGCGGCTTGCCGCTGAAGGCGCGGATCGCGATCCGTGCGGCACTGCACCTGCCGCGCGGCCAGTTGACGCTGCGCATGCCCGATGGTCGCACGGTGCGCATTCACGGCCGCGCCGACGGGCCCGACGCGGCAGTGATCCTGCACAACTGGAACCTGCCGCGGCGCGCGATTTCGGGCGGCACGATCGGCGTTGCGGAAAGCTACATGGACGGCGACTGGGAGAGCCCGGATGTGACGACGTTCCTGGAACTGTTCGTCGTCAACGAAGAGTTGGGCAACCGGCTTGCGACTGCCGGCGCGACTGTCCGGTTCTTTTCGCGCATTCGCCACTGGTTCAACCGCAACACGCGCGCCAAGGCCAAGAAGAACATCGCTGCACACTACGATCTGGGCAACGATTTCTATGCGCTCTGGCTCGACCCCTCGATGACGTACTCATCGGCGCTCTATGAGACCGGCGCGAACGATCTGGAAAGCGCGCAGGCGGCCAAGTACCGGGCGCTGGCAAAGGCCGCCGGTATCGGCCGCGACGACCATGTGCTGGAGATCGGCTGTGGCTGGGGCGGGTTCGCCGAGTTTGCCGCCCGCGAGATCGGCTGCCGCGTCACCGGGCTGACGATCAGCCGCGAGCAGTTCGACTATGCGCGCGACCGCATACGCCGGGCCGGGCTTCAGGACAGGGTGACATTGAAGTTCCAGGATTATCGCGACGAGACCGAGACCTATGACAAGGTCGTCTCGATCGAGATGTTCGAGGCGGTTGGCGAAGAATACTGGGAGACCTATTTCGCCAAGGTGCGCGACGTGCTCAAACCGGGCGGCAAGGCGGGCCTGCAGATCATCACCATCAACGATGCGGCCTTTCCGGTCTATCGCGGGCAGCCCGACTTCATCCAGCGCTACGTCTTCCCCGGCGGCATGCTGCCGCCGCCTTCGGCGCTCTACGAACTGGGCGGCCGTCATTCGCTCAAGCTCGTCGATGAACGCATCTTCCCGCAGGACTATGCGCGCACGCTTGCGGCCTGGCGCGAGCGGTTCCTGGGCGCATGGCCGCAGGTATCGGCCAAGGGGTTCGACGACCGGTTCAAGCGGTTGTGGGAGTTCTACCTGCACTATTGCGAGGCCGGATTTCGCGGCGAGTTCATCGACGTGCGCCAGATGACGTTCGCCAAACCGGCGCATTAGGCAGGAACGGGCGCCGCCGGCCCTCTGGCCAACGCGCACCCGCGCCAGGAGACACGCTCAATGGGCCGCGCGTCCGCAACACTCATGGGTTCGGACGCCCCGCCGCTCATCCGGGTGATGGCCTACGCCCTGCCCGCAATGCCGCTGGCGGCGCTCACGCTGCCGCTCTACATCCTCGTGCCGACCTTTTATGCCGAGGCAGTCGGCCTTTCGCTGGCGTCGGTGGGCGCGGCGCTGCTGTTCGTACGCGTCGTCGACGCGCTCAACGACCCGCTCATCGGTCTTGTCGCCGACAGGATGCGCACCGGGTTCGGAAGGCGGCGGACGCTGTTTGCCATCTCCCTGCCGGTGACCGGGTTTGCCGCGTTCATGGTGTTCTGGCCGCCCGCCGATGCGGGCGCGCTTTATCTTGGGGCGTGGGGTGCGCTGCTTTCGGTCGGCTACACCGCCTCGGTCCTGCCGTTCTTTGCCTGGGGCGCCGAGATGGCCGGCGGCTACCGCGCCCGCACGACCATTGCCGGATGGCGCGAGGGCTTCACGCTGGTCGGCACGCTCGCGGCCATTGCGTTGCCGTTCTCGCTTGGCATTGACGATGCCCGGTCCTTTCACGGTCTGGCATTGCTCGGGATCGTCGTCGCGGTGACGTTGCCGCTGTTCGGTGCCATCGCGGTGACAACCGTGCCCGAACCGACGGAGTTCACGCGCGCACCGGTCAAATGGCGCCAAGGGCTCGGGCATCTGCGGCGCAACCGGCCGTTCCTGCGGTTGATCGCTGCCTTTTTCCTCAACGGTCTGGCCAACGGCATACCGGCAACACTGTTCCTGTTCTTTGTCGGCGATGTGCTCGGTGTGCCCGCGCTGCAAGGCGGGCTCCTGTTTCTCTATTTCGCCTGCGGGATCGCCGGGGTGCCGATTGCGGCATGGGCGGCACGACGCATCGGCAAGCACCGTGCCTGGTCGCTCGGTATGATTGCGGCGGCGATCGTGTTCGCACCCGCACCGCTCCTGTCCGAAGGCGATGTTGCGGCCTTTGCCGCAATCTGCGCGATCACGGGCCTGTTGGTAGGCTTTGACCTGGCGATCCCGCCGGCGATCCAGGCCGATGTCATCGACGTCGACACCGCCGCGTCCGGGGAACAGCGTTCGGGGCTTTACTTCGCCGCCTGGAGCCTTGCGACCAAGCTGTCGCTTGCGCTTGCCGTCGGGCTTGCCTTTCCGCTGCTGGACGCATTCGGGTTTCAGGCCGGCGCCGGCCCGTCGCAGGACGCAGGTTCCCTGATGGCGCTGGCGGCCATCTATGGATGGGTGCCGATCGTACTCAAGGCGGGCGCGATCGCGCTGATGTGGAACTTTCCGCTCGACGAGGCCGCGCAGGCCGACCTGCGCCGGTCGATCGAAGCACCGGTCACGCCGTCCGCGTGACGGATGCGGGCGTGGTGTCGCCGAAATCGAACGGCCGCTTGTTCCAGCGCGTTGCCCGCTTCATGATCCAGAAATAGAGCGGATGCGGCATGAGCCGCAGCAGCTTCAGAAGCCAGGTGAACCGGCGCGGGAAGGTAACCTCGAACCCGCCGTTTTCGATGCCGCCGATCATGGCGCGCGCCGCAGCGTCGACCGGCATGAGCGCCGGCATGTCGAAGTCGTTCGTCCTGGTCGCGGGTGTATCGATGAAGCCCGGATTGACCACCTGAACGCGGATGTTGAGCTTGTCGAAGTCGAACTTGAGCGACTCGGCCATGTTGTTCAGCGCCGCTTTGGTCGCACCATATGCCGACGCCAACGGCAGGCCCGAATAACCCGACACCGAACCGACCAGCACGACATGGCCGCGGCCGCGCGCCTTCATCCGCTCGACCGTCGGCACCAGACCGTACAGCACACCAAACAGGTTGATCTGATAGGTCTTCTCGAATGCATCGATGTCGAGCGCCTCGCCCGGTGTCGGCCAGTAGCTGCCGGCGTTGAAGACGGCGAGCGCAATCGGTCCGTGATCGGCTTCGATGCGCGCGACGGCCCCGGCCATGGCGGCGCGATCGGTCACATCGCACGGAACCGCGGCGATGGACCCCAGATGTGCCTTGCTCTCGGCTACCACTTCCTCAAGCTTGTCGGCGCCGCGCGCGCTGGCCACCACGTCATAGCCCTTCTGGGACATCGCGATCGCCACGGCACGGCCGATGCCGGTGCTCGCCCCGGTGATCCAGACGACACCGTCGCTCGGCCGCACTCGATACAAGTCCATTTCTTCCTCTCACATCATCATCGCGTCCAAAGCGGCGTGATCGATACGCCGCCTACCCTGCATACGTCGGCGACGACGATTTGGTTGCGCCAAAGACGGAGCCGGCGTTGCGCCATGGTGGGTGAGAGCGATCGCCGCGCCTTGCAGCGATCAGGCGGCCGCCAGCGCGCGGGCATGGGCGCGTGCATTGTCGCGCATCGCCTCGACATGGATTGCGCGCAGCAGATCGAGAATGTCGTCATTTGCGGCATCGCGCGCACGGTCGTCGCGCTCATGCATCGCCTCAATGATGCGCCGCGTGACTTCCTGCACGCCGGCGGCGAGCCTTCCGATTGCAACCTCGCGCCACAGGCCGATCGCCTCCATCAGCACCGGCTGCACGCTTTGGGCCAGTCCGGCGCGCGCCAGAAGTGCGCGCAACTGGGTTGGCCGGTCCTGCGCCAAAAGCGCGGTGACGCGCCGAACCGGCAATCCGGCAAGGTCGGCAAAAAGGCGTGCAAGAAAGTCGATCTGACCGTGGCAGGCGAGCCGCACCAGAAGAACAGCGGTCAGGTCGCCGCCCTGGCGGATCGCATCGATCAGCGCGTCGCCGTCATCGGCGGGCGGATCGGCCAACAACGTGCAAAGGGCCCGCTGCTCATTGTCGCGCATGACAGGACTTGCGGCATCGGCGCCCACAGCCCGCTGCAACAGGCCGCTTTCCGCGAGCGCGGCGCCGGCCGCCTTCAACAGCCGGTAGCGCAGATGCGGTTCGAGCCCGGCGCGGTCGAGCAGCGCGCCGCGCACCGCCGGCACGTCGGCGAACCGGTCGACGAGCACCTGACGCACATCGGCGTCGACGCGCGCATTGGCATTGGCCAACAATGTGGCCGCACATTGCGCGCTGCCATTGCGGGCGAGCGCCAGCGCCAGCCGATGCGGCACTTCGGGTCGCGCCGCAATCAGGCATTGCAATTGCGACGAGGCGTTGCGCGCGCGCTCGATCATGTCGCGTTCGCCGATCACCGGCGAGCGTCCGATGACCAGTCCGGCAATCTCCGCCTGGTCGCGGGCGAGCGCGGTGATCACCTGCACCGGCGCATCGTGGCTCGTCGACAACGCCTCGGCCAATGCAAGGCGGACCTTGGGCGACGGGTCTTCGACCAGGAGCGTCAGCGCCGCTTCGGCAGCGACGCGTTCATCGACATCGAGTTCCGAGCCCAGATAGGCGCGCGCCAGCGCGGAAGCCGCCGCCGTGCGCCGGCCGACATCGGCCGCGTCCTTCCACTTCAGAAAATGCCTGACCAGCAATTGCGTGCACCCCAAATTCGCTCCGCGCAGTCTAGGAGCGATTTGGTTTACGTTTGGTTCACCATGGCTGGCAGGCGATCGTTAACCGTGCGGGGCGTGGCTGATCAGCGCGTCGATGTCTGGGCGCGGGCGATCGGCAACGGTGCGGTCGGTGCTGCCCAGATGCACGATGCCCGCCATGCGCTCCTCGGGCGCCAGGCCCAGGATCTCGCGCGCCTGCGCATTGTCACTGTACCAGCCGGTGATCCAGTTGGCGGCAAAGCCGAGCGCGGTGGCGGCCGTGACAAGGTTCATCGCCACCGCTCCGGCCGACAGGAACTGTTCCCATTGCGGAATCGTGTCGTGCGGCTTGGGCGAGGAGACGACGCCAATTGCGACCGGTGCCCGGTTGATGCGGTTGCGCTCGCGTTCGCGGTCCTCGGGCCGCAGCGGCCCGCGCAGTTGCTCGGCAAGATCGGCAAGGCGCTCGCCGATGCGTTGTCCAGCCTGCGGCGAATAGATGATGAAGCGCCACGGCTCCAGCCGGCCATGGTCGGGCACGCGCGCGGCGATGGTCAGGAGCCGCCGCAACTGCGCCTCGTCCGGCCCTTCGCCGTTGAACATGCCCAGCGGAACCGAACGACGTCGTTCGAGAAACGCAAGCACCGGCTCTTGCGTCGCCACGTTTGCGGGTTTGTCGATCAGGTCGGTCACATCAGCTCCATCGGGCATTCGGTCATCGGTTGGCGACGGGAGTATCGCGCCGGTGGCATGGACTGCAATAGTTGCCCTCAAAACTCATCTTTCTTGAAACGCCCGGCAAGGGCGGTCAACGATGCCGCGCACCGCTTCTGCCTTGAATTTGCCTTTCGATTCGGCTTTCTAGCGATCATGAACGCCTCGACGCTTCCAGACACCGCTGCGCGCGCCGTCCTTGCGGTGCTGCTGGCGACGCTGATTGCGGTGCTTGCCATCACGCGCGCCTGCTTTGCCCAGGATGCATCGCCAAGCCTGTCCTATGCGCCGGCCGAGCGCGTCGCGCCGCTGTTCGGCGTGGTCTCCGCGCGGTTGCTGCTCGATGCAAGGCTGACCGAGGAAAGCGGTGCGGTTGCCGATGGCATGGTCTGGCGCGTGTTCGGTGCGCAGGCGGGCCTTGACGGCAAGCTGCCGCTGATCGCAATGGCGCGCGGCGGGCCGGCGCGCTTCGATCTCGAGCCCGGCAGCTACCTGGTCCACGCCGCCTTCGGGCGCGCCGATGCAACCGCGCGCATTGATCTGGGCGCCGAAACCCAGACCAAATCGATGGTGCTGAACGCCGGCGGCATCAGACTGGAAGCCATGCTGCCCGACGGCAGCACCGTGCACCGCTCGGAACTGCGGTTCGACATCTATCGGACGGTCACCGAGGGCGAGCGCGTCATCGTCGCGCCGGACGTGCCGCCGGGCAAGACGGTGCGGCTGCCAGCGGGCACCTATCACATCGTCTCCAGCTACGGCGATGTGAACGCCAACATCCGCGCGGATCTCGTTGTCGATGCCGGCCAGTTGACCGAAGCATCGATCGAGCACCGCGCCGCGCAGGTCACGCTCAATCTGGTGCGGTCGGAGGACGGCTATCCGCTTGCCGATACGGCATGGTCGGTTGTGGGCGTTTCGGGCGACGTGTTGGCAGAGCATGTCGGCGCCTACCCGGAGATGATCCTTGCCGCCGGCGAGTACACGGTCGTCGCCAAGCACCGCGAGCAGATCTACCAGCGTGACATTGTCGTCGAAGCGGGCCGGGACGTTACCGTCCGCGTCATGGCCACCGGCGAATCGCCCGTCACCGTTCAATAGACGGTCGTTTTCAATCCGATTGCGCGTTCAGCGCGCTTGTACAGCTTGGCCGCTCAGCCGCAGGGTCCGTTGCGGATCTCGGTCTCCCGCATACCCATGCCGCCGCTGGTATCGAGCCGGAACACGCTGTCGTGCAGATGGGTCAGAAGGTCCTTGCGGTCGGTGAAGGCGGACAACTCATCCCAGGTCATGACCTCGCCGATGCAGGCCCTGATCTGCTTGCCGTACAGCCTTTGGAACTCGCGGATCAGGAGCGATGTCCGCAATGTCAACGAGAACTGGCTGACGAGGTGGAACACACGGCCGTTCTGCCCCTCGAAATATACTGGGATGACCGATGCCCGCGCCGACTGCACGAGCCGCGCAACGAACATCTTCCACGGCAGATCGCGGGCGCGGCCAAGGCCCTTGGGCGCGGTCGCCACGCCGCCGGAGGGGAAGATGACGATCGTCACCCCTTCCTTGAGCAAACGCTGCGCCTCGCGGCGGGTGGCAAGGTTCAGCGCCAGCGCCTCCTTTGATTCCTCAAAGGACACCGGCAGCGAGTAGGGTCGGATCTCGGGCACTTTGAGAAGATCATTGTTGATGATCACGCGGAACGGGCGGCCGAGCCGTTCGGCCAGAGACAGGAACGCGATGCCGTCCCCAATGCCGTAGGGGTGATTGGCGACCATCACCAAAGGTGTATCGGGCAGGTTGGTCGGCGGCCATTGGCCGCCGGCATCGAGATTCACCTCAATGAGATTGAGCATCTCGGTGAAGACACCGTCCTGCTTTCCGAAGATCTCGTCGCGCCAGAACTCGTAGAGATCGGCCAGCCGCTCGCGGCCGGACAGGTTCTCCACCCGGCGAATGACCCAACGCTTGATCGGCGGGTCGGTCGGGCGTGCATAGGTCAACTCGGCAAAGCGCATCTGGCGTGACATGACGTTCCGGTTCAGTGGCTCACAGTTGGTGCACGAGTGTAGCAACTCGGTGAATGGCTGTCCGAAAAAACCGAACGGCGTGCACCGGCCATTACGCAGCGGCCGCCCGACCGGATCGCGCGCGGGCGATGTCGGGGGGCGTTGCTTCCTCGGCCAGAGCGGCCACGACCGCATCGAAGTCCATGATCGTCTGATCGCGCGATCCCAGCCGCCGCATCGAAACGGTGCGCTCTTCGGCCTCGCGGCGCCCGCACACCAGAATCACCGGAACCTTGGTGACCGAGTGCTCGCGCACCTTGTAGTTGATCTTCTCGTTGCGCAGGTCCGTTTGTGCCTGAAGCCCGGCCGCGCGCAGCGCCTGCGCCAGTTCCTCGGCATACGGATCGGCATCCGACGTGATGGTCGCCACGACCGCTTGGACCGGCGACAGCCACAGCGGCAGATGGCCGGCGTGGTTCTCGAGCACGATGCCCATGAAGCGCTCCAGCGAGCCGACGATCGCACGGTGGATCATCACGGGCTGTTTCTTTTCGGAGTCCGCGCCGATGTAGAACGCGCCGAACCGTTCGGGCAGGTTGAAGTCCACCTGCGTGGTGCCGCACTGCCATTCGCGGCCGATCGCGTCCTTGAGCGTGTACTCGAACTTGGGACCGTAGAACGTGCCCTCGCCTTCATTGACGCCGGCCTTGATGCGGCCGCCCGATTCGGCCTCCATGCGCAGCAGCGCACGGTGCAGGATGTCCTCGGCATGGTCCCACATGGCATCGGTGCCGACGCGCTTTTCGGGCCGTGTCGCCAGTTTGACGAGCACGTCCTCAAAGCCGAAATCGGCATAGACCGACATCATCAGATCGTTGATCCGCATGATTTCGGCTTCCAGCTGCTCCTCGGTGCAGAACACGTGCGCGTCGTCCTGGGTGAAACCGCGCACGCGCAGCAGGCCGTGCAACGCGCCCGATGGCTCATAGCGATGCACCACACCGAATTCGGCAAGCCGGATCGGCAGATCGCGGTAGGACTTCAGGCCATGCTTGAAGATCTGCACATGGCCGGGGCAGTTCATCGGCTTGAGCGCGAAGGTCCGCTGATCCTCGGCGTTGGGGTCGGCCGACTGAACGCCGAACATGTTCTCCTTGTACCATTGCCAGTGGCCGGAGGTCTCCCACAGATCGGACACCAGCACCTGGGGCGCGTTGACCTCGTCATAGACGCCCTCAAGCCGGCGGCGCATGTAGGCCACCACGGTCTGGAAGATACGCCAACCCTTGCCGTGCCAGAACACGGTGCCGGGCCCCTCCTCCTGGAAATGGAACAGGTCCATCTCGCGGCCAAGCCGGCGATGGTCGCGTTTTTCGGCCTCCTCGATCATGTGCAGGTAGGCGTCGAGCTGCTGCTTGCTGGCCCACGCGGTGCCATAGATTCGCGACAACATCTCGTTGTCGGAATCGCCGCGCCAATAGGCGCCCGCCACCTTGGTCAGCTTGAACGCGTCGCCGATCTGGCCGGTCGATGCCATGTGCGGGCCACGGCACAGGTCGAACCATTCGCCCTGGCGGTAGATCCTGAGGTCTTCGCCTTCCGGAATTGCATCGACCAGTTCGACCTTGTAGCGCTCGCCCATGTCGCCGAAGACCTGTTTGGCCCGGTCGCGGCTCCAGACGTCCTTCTCAAAGCGCGCATTGCGTTTGATGATCTCGCGCATCTTTTTCTCGATGACCGGCAGGTCATCGGGCGTGAAGGGCTCGTTCTTGGCGAAGTCATAGAAAAAGCCGTTTTCGATCACCGGGCCGATGGTGACCTGGGTGCCGGGCCACAATGCCTGCACGGCTTCAGCCATCACATGGGCCGCGTCATGCCGGATCAGTTCGAGAGCGCGCGGGTCGTCGCGCGTGACGATCTCGATGGTGCCATCGGTGACCGGGTCGGCCAGATCGCGCAGTTCGCCATCAAGCGCGATCGCGACGGCTTTCTTGGCAAGCGATTTGGAGATGGAGGCGGCGACATCGGTGCCGGTCGTGCCGGCCGCGAAGGCGCGCTGCGATCCATCGGGGAATACAAGGGAAATGTCGCCGGATTCGGCCATGGTCTGATCTCCTTTCCAGTCCCGCCTACAGATGCGGGTGGTTCTGTTGCGCGAGCGCAAATAAGCGATCGCAGGGTTCGGGTAAAGGGGAACGACGAAAGGACCCGGATCGGCACGACGCGCCCGCCCGCCATTGCGGCGATCGCTCCCGGTCAACCGCAGAGGATCGATGATGGACACGCCCACCAACCACGGCAATCTTGCCGGCATTCCGACGCCCGACTGGTTCGAGCCGACGCTGCATTTCATCGCCTTCGTCGCCGAGGTGCTGGGCGTGGTCGCGATCATCATCGGTGCGGCCCTGGCCGTGTGGCTTGCCGGCCGCCAGTATCTCGATCCCGCTGAGCGGCACAAAGCCTATCATACGTTCCGGCTGACGCTGGCGCGCGGCATTCTGGTGGGGCTGGAGTTCCTCCTGGCGGCCGATATCATCGGCACGGTCACCATCGAGCCGACGCTGCCCAACCTTGCGGTGCTGGCGGTGATCGTCGCGATCCGCACGTTCCTCAGCTTCGCGCTGCAACTGGAGATCGAGGGTCGCCTGCCGTGGCAAAGCGCGCCACCGGAAACACCAATCGCGGAGTCTCCGAAGGCCTGAACGACCGGCCGGCGTTCCGTTGGCATTGACGGCCAAGCTGGCGCTTGCGTCCGGCAAACACCGTCGCAACCGGCTGGCTCCGTCCCGCATGTCAGCCGGAAACGCCGCGTCTTTCCATAACCTTGACGATGTTGCCGTCGGGGTCGCTGAACTCCAGTGATCGACTGCCATCGGCATTGGTGTGAATGGCCGCGTCCGGCGCTGCCTTTGCGGCCCCCGCATGGAGCGTGTCGAGCCGGTCATGACTGAGATGGAAGTCGACCGTGCCGCCCAATGGACGGCCACCGCCGCCACGGTCGGGCACATAAAGAGCGAAAGCGAACGAAGCGCCATCGAGCTGCGCCCATCCGTACTCATCCGACACGAATGCGGCCCTCAGCCCCAGCGCTGCCTCATAGAAGGAAACCGATGTGGACAGGTCGGTGACGGGGATCTTCACAAGGTCGAGTGCAAGGGTCATCTGTCACGATCCTTCGCGGTCCTGTGAGCCTTGGCGGTCAGCACGTACCGGACGCCCTGCATGTCGCGGTGTCCGAATGCTCCTTCGCTGGCGGCGCGCTCGACGGGTCCGACCTTTCGGTAGCCAAGTCTTTCGAACAAGCGAACGGACGGAAGGTTCTCGGCCACGACATCAGCGCGCAACTCGGTTGCTCCGGAGGTGGCAAAAAGGTGGTCGCCCAGTGCACGCATGGCGGCGGTACCCACACCCCGTCCCTGAGCTCCCGGCAGTACCGTCACGAAGACCTCCATTGCGCCCTCACCCGCCTCCGCCCCGCCGACCGAGCCCAGATACCGCCCGTCTTCGGTGTCGGCGATGGTCAACGAGCAGATGGGAGCGTCGGTCGCGTAGCTTTCGATGACGGCGTCCATCATCGCCGCCGCCCCACCGGGTGTTTTCTGTTCGGCGGTGAAGGCCATGAACCGGGTTGCCTCGCGGTCCGCGACGAATGCCTGAAACGCCGCAAGGTCCGATGCGCGATGCGGCCTCAAGACAACGTCGCCGGCGTCGAGCCGCTCCGGTATCGTGATCATGATGCTTCCCCAAGCCGAGGATGCTTCGTCAGATGGCTGGAAGACATCCTCGATACGACCGGCAAAAACGCGCGCAATGCTGAACGCAAGCCTGAGCCCCGGTTCGTAGCGGCCGTTTTCGATCGCATTGATCGTCTGCCTCGACACGCCCAACAGGTCGCCAAGATCGATCTGTGTGAGTGCGCGCGCCCGGCGCAACTGCCGCACGCGATTGTCGATCCTGCCTGCTCTGTCTGCATCGTTGCCCACCTGTAACCCTCTGCTCTGCGGACCCCTCGGTTCCGGGATCCGTCCACGCAGCCGGAGACTAGACAAGAG
>CAZSFA010000020.1:0-11827 GCA_964606055.1 uncultured Oceaniradius sp.
GAGCGGCCTACAACCGCATGTTCGTTGCCTATCTGCGCACCTTCGAGCGGCTGGGCATGAAGTCGATCCCGATGCGCGCCGACACCGGGCCCATCGGCGGTGATCTCAGCCATGAGTTCATCATCCTGGCCGATACCGGCGAGTCCGAGGTGTTCTGCGATCGGGCGTTTCTGGACATGACCGTTCCGGGCGCCGATGTCGATTTTGCCGACGATGCGGCAATGGCCGCGATCGTCGATGCGTGGACCCACCCTTACGCGGCGACCGACGAGATGCACGACGAGGGCATCTGGAGCGGCATTGCCGACGACCAGCGGCTGTCGGCGCGCGGCATCGAGGTCGGCCACATCTTCCATTTCGGCACCAAGTACTCCGAGCCGATGGGCGCGACGGTCACTGGCCCGGACGGCCATGACGCGCCGGTTTCGATGGGATCGTACGGCATCGGCCCCTCGCGCCTTGTGGCGGCGATCATCGAAGCCTCGCACGACGACAACGGCATCATCTGGCCGGCGAGCGTTGCTCCGTTCGGCGCGGTCATCATCAACATGAAGCCCGGCGATGACGGGTGTGACGCGATTGCCGGGCAGGTCTATGCGGCACTGTCGAAGGCGGGCGTCGATCCGCTGCTGGACGACACGGCCCAGCGGCCGGGCGCAAAGTTTGCCACCGCCGACCTGATCGGCGTGCCGTGGCAGGTGATCGTCGGGCCGCGCGGCGTCGCCGCCGGCGAGGTCGAGGTCAAGGTGCGCGCGACCGGCGAGAAGATCAACTGCGCGCCGGAAACCGCCATCGACCGCATAACCGGAGCCATGCCCCTTGAGCACTGACGCGACGACCGGCGCCGCGACGCCGACGGGCGAGCCGGACACAGGGCGACGCGCCGGCGCCGGGCCGTTCTCCTCGTTTGAACGCATGGTTGCCTGGCGCTATCTGCGGCCGCGGCGGCGGGAGGCGGCGGTCTCGATCATCACGCTGATCTCGCTGACCGGCGTGACGCTGGGCGTTGCCGCTCTGATCATCGTGATGGCGGTGATGAACGGGTTTCGCGGCGAACTGCTCGATCGCATCCTGGGACTGAACGGTCACGTGATCGTGCAGCCGCTCGAGCGCCCGCTCGACGACTACGCCGATGTGGCAACGCGGATCGCGCTCGTTGACGGCGTCGAACTGGCGCTGCCCGTCGTCGAGGGCCAGACGCTGGCCTCGGGCAATGTCGGTGCGGGAACGGGCGCGCTGGTGCGTGGCGTGCGCACCCAGGATCTGGCCCGGCTCAGTTCGGTGTCGGGCAACATCATCGAAGGCTCGCTCGACGCACTCGACGGCGGCGAGGCGGTCGTCATCGGCATCCGCATGGCGCGCAGTCTGGGGCTGGTTGCCGGCGACACCATCACGCTGGTGTCGCCGCAGGGCGATGTCACGCCGTTCGGCACCACGCCGCGCGTCAAGTCATATCCGGTCGCCGCCATCTTCGAGATGGGCATGTCCGAATATGACGCCTCGATCATCTTCATGCCGCTTGAGGAGGCGCAGCTCTATTTCAACGCCGAGGACATCGCCCAGTTCATCGAGGTGTTCGTCGAGGACCCCGATGCGGTCGATGCCTACAAGGCCGACATCGAGGCCGTCAGCGAGCGCCCGGTCTTCATGGTCGACTGGCGCCAGCGCAACTCGGCCTTCTTCTCCGCGCTCGTGATCGAGCGCAACGCGATGTTCCTGATCCTGTCGACGGTCATCATCGTCGCCTCGCTCAACATCGTCTCCAGCCTCATCATGCTGGTCAAGGAGAAGGGGCGTGGCATCGCCATCCTGCGCACCATGGGCGCCTCGCAATCGGCGATCCTGCGCATCTTCATCATGGCGGGCACCGGCGTCGGGCTGGTCGGCACGTTCTCGGGCCTTCTGCTGGGTCTGCTCGTTTGCTGGAACATCCGTCCGATCCAGCGGCTGATGAACGCGGTCTCGGGCACCGACGTGTGGGATCCGACCATCCGGTTCCTCAGCGAGATACCGGCCCGCATCAATCCGGGCGAAACGGCGGCGGTGATCGGGCTGTCGCTCGTTCTGTCGTTCCTTGCCGCCATCATCCCGGCGCGCCGTGCCGCCCGGCTCGATCCGGTCGAAGCGCTGAGGTATGAGTGATGGCCGCACCGGTCCTGCGGCTGGACAATGTCGCGCGCGCCTATCGCGAGGCCGAACACGACCTTGAGGTGCTGCGCGGGGTCGACCTTGCCATCGCCGATGGCGAAATGGTTGCGCTGGTGGCGCCGTCGGGCGCGGGAAAGTCAACGCTCCTGCACGTCGCCGGACTGCTGGAGATGCCCGACAGCGGCGAGATCTGGCTGGCCGGCCGGCCGTGCGGCGCGCTTGGCGACCGCGAGCGCACCGCGCGTCGCCGCAACGACATCGGCTATGTCTACCAGTTCCACCATTTGCTGCCCGAGTTCTCGGCGCTTGAAAACGTGATGATGCCGCAGCTCATTCGCGGGCTGACCGAGGCCGAAGCCAGGGAGCGCGCGCGCGAACTGCTCGACTATATGCGGCTTGGACCGCGCGCCTCCCATCGCCCCGCCGAACTGTCGGGTGGTGAGCAGCAGCGCGTTGCCATCGCGCGCGCGGTCGCCAACGGGCCCCGCGTGCTGCTGGCCGACGAGCCGACCGGCAATCTCGATCCTGAGACCTCGGCCTATGTGTTCGACGCCCTGGCGGCCCTGGTGCGCCAGTCGGGGCTGGCGGCCCTTTTTGCCACACACAATCACACGCTCGCCCATCGCATGGACCGCATCGTCACCCTGCGTGACGGCCATCTCGTGCCCTTCGAATAGTCCGGCCCGCACCCGAACACCGCCGTCCCCTCGCACGCGTCCCGTGCCTTGCAACCGATTCGCTCGGTGTTCGGTGAGGCGCGTTGACATGGGAACAAAAAGGGATCATAAGTCAAATATAAGCGGAACAGGAGAGCGTTATGCAGGACCTTCTTCACGATTTCATTCAGGACATGGCGGCGTTTGGATCGATTGTCGCGTTCGTTGGTCTGGTTGCCGTCGGCGTGGGCTTTGTATGACCTGTTGCCGTTGGATTGGCGTGCGGCGGCGTTGAATTCGGCCGCGGGCAACGGCAGTCTGAAGGTGCTTGGTCATTGGGTTCGGTCGGCATCATGCGATGCTCCGAGCCTGCCCGGCGACAGGTGAGGCACGGCGACGGAGAGCGGCATGGCGGAGCGGGGCGGGCAGATGGCGGAGCCGTTGTTTTTGCATCTGCGGGCACATTCGGCCTACTCGCTGCTGGAGGGGGCTCTGCCCCTGAAGACCATCATCGGCTGGGCGGTGGACAATGCGGCACCGGCCATCGCCGTCACCGATACCGCCAACCTGTTCGGCGCTTTGGAATTTGCCCAGAACGCCGTGGCGGCGGGTGTTCAGCCGATCATCGGATGTCAGGTCGATCTTTGCTTTGACGTGACCGATGCGGCGCCGCAGGCGCCGGGCGTGGCCGTCCCCGGCGCGCAGGGAACCATCGAAGCGACACCCGTGGTGCTTTTGGCGGCGTCCGAGGCCGGCTACCGCAATCTTGTGGCACTGGTCAGCCGCGCCTATCTCGACGAAGCCGATGTCGGGTCCGTTCGCGTCAGGCAGACGTGGCTTTCGGGCGCGACCGAAGGCGTGATCTGCCTGACCGGCGGGCCGGCCGGTCCGCTGCAATCGGCCGTTGCCGCCGATCAGGCCGAGGAGGCCGAGCGCCGGCTTGCCGCGCTGTCGGCGCTGTTTGGCGACCGCCTCTACATCGAACTCCAGCGCCAGGGCGACTGGGATCCGGCCGTCGAGGCTGCTGTCATCGACCTGGCCTATCGGCATGGCGTTCCTCTGGTCGCCACCAACGAAGCCTATTTCCTGTCCGAGGACGATTACGACGCCCATGACGCGTTGATCGCCATTGCCGATGGCGCGCTGTTGTCGTCCGACCAGCGGCGGCGATTGACGCGCGATCATTGGTTGAAATCGGAAGCGCAGATGGCGGCGCTCTTTGCCGATCTGCCCGAAGCGCTCGCCAACACCGTCGAGATCGCGCGCAGATGCGCCTTCTATCCCAAGACCGTCGATCCGATCCTGCCGCGGTTCGTGGCGGCGCCCGAAGCCGCCAGCACCGAGGAAGTGGCCGCGATCGAGGCGCAGGAGTTGCGGCGGCAGGCCAAATCCGGGCTCGACCTGCAGTTGGAACGGCATGGTCTGGCCGACGGGCACCGGTTCGATGACTATCACAAGCGGCTGTCTCATGAACTTGATATCATTGAGACAATGCAGTTTCCCGGCTACTTCCTGATCGTTGCCGACTTCATCAAATGGTCGAAGGCGCAAGGCATACCGGTCGGGCCGGGGCGCGGATCGGGCGCGGGCTCGCTCGTCGCCTGGGCGCTGACGATCACGGACATCGATCCGTTGCGCTTTTCGCTGCTGTTTGAGCGGTTCCTCAACCCGCATCGCGTGTCGATGCCCGATTTCGACATCGACTTCTGCCAGGAGCGCCGCGACGAGGTCATCCGCTACGTTCAGGACAAGTACGGGCGCGACCAGGTTGCCCAGATCATCACCTTCGGGACACTACAGGCGAGGGCGGTGCTGCGTGACGTCGGCCGGGTGCTGGAAATGCCCTATGGCCAGGTCGACCGGCTGTGCAAGCTGGTGCCGAACAATCCGGCCAATCCCACAACGCTCGCCAAGGCCATCGAGGGCGAGGTGAAGTTCGGCGAGGAACGGGCGCGCGAGCCCATCGTCGGCCAATTGCTGGACATCTCGCTGAAGCTGGAAGGGCTGTTCCGCCACGCCTCCACCCATGCGGCCGGCATCGTGATCGGTGACAGGCCCCTGTCGGAGCTTGTGCCGCTCTACCGCGACCCGCGGTCGGACCTGCCGGTCACCCAGTTCAACATGAAGTGGGTGGAGAAGGCCGGGCTCGTGAAGTTCGACTTCCTCGGCCTCAAGACCCTGACGGTGCTCGAAAAGGCGGTCCGGCTGATTGCGCGGCGCGGCATCGAGATCGACCTGTCGGCCATTCCGCTCGATGATCCCGAGCCCTATGCGATGCTGTCGCGCGGCGAAACGGTCGGCATCTTCCAGGTGGAAAGCGCCGGCATGCGCAAGGCGATCGTCGGCATGCGGCCGGACCGCATCGAGGACATCATCGCGTTGGTTGCGCTCTATCGGCCCGGGCCGATGGACAACATTCCCACCTACAATGCGCGCAAGCATGGCGAGGAGGAGATCGCCTCGATCCATGAGAAGATTGACCATCTGGTTTCGGAGACCCAGGGCGTCATCATCTATCAGGAACAGGTGATGGAGATCGCCCAGGTGCTGGCCGGCTATTCGCTCGGCGAGGCCGATCTGCTGCGGCGGGCGATGGGCAAGAAGATCCGCGCCGAGATGGACAAACAGCGCGTGCGCTTTGTCGACGGCGCGCGCGAGCGCGGCGTGTCGCAGGCGCAGGCCGATTTCATCTTCGATCTTCTGGCCAAGTTCGCCGACTACGGCTTCAACAAGTCGCACGCCGCCGCCTATGCGATGGTTGCCTACCAGACCGCCTATCTGAAAGCGCATCATCCGGTCGAGTTCCTCGCCGCGTCGATGACCTACGACATGGCCAACACCGAAAAGCTCGATGACTTCCGGCGTGATGCGATGCGGTTGGGTATCGATGTCGCGCCACCATCGGTCCAGGACTGCGCGCGCGACTTCGAGGTCGGCGAAAACCGCATCTTCTGGGCGCTGGCGGCCATCAAGGGCGTCGGGGAGGCGGCCGCCGAGCATATCGCCGAGACGCGGCGCGAGCGGCCGTTCGACAGTCTTGAGGATTTTGCCCGGCGCGTTGATCCGAGGATCGTTGGCCGGCGCATCTGGGAAGGGTTGATCGATGCGGGCGCGCTGGACTGTTTCGGTCATCCGCGCGCGGTGATGAGCGCCGGGCTCGAGCGCATCATCGGGCTGTCGCAGCGCGTCGCCGAGGAACGCTCGAGCGGACAGGGCGACATCTTCGGCACGGTTGCTGCCGCCGAGCCCGAGCGCCTGGTGCTGCCCGGGCAGGCGCACTGGCGCGACGATGAAAAGCTGATGCGCGAGTTGCGCACGCTGGGCTTTTACTTCTCCGCCCATCCGCTGGATTCGCACGGTCCGGCGCTCGAGCGGCTGCGCGTCCAGTCGTTCGCTGACTTTTCCGTCGCCATCAAGGCAGGGGCCGAGGCCGGTCGGCTGGCGGGAACGGTGTCGTCCAGACAGGTGCGGCGCACGCGTTCGGGCAACAAGATGGGGATCATCACGCTGTCGGATCAGACCGGCCAGTACGAGGTCGTCATGTTTTCCGAAACGCTGGCCCAGTACGGCGACGTCGCCGAGGTCGGCAAATCGTTCGTGCTGACGGTTTCTGTGCGTCACCGCGATGACGGTTCGATGTCGATGATGGTCAACGAGATGACGCTGCTGGAGGCGTCGGCGCAGGACGAGACACCGCAGATGCTACGCGTGTTCATGCGCGATGCGCGCCCCCTCAAGACCGTCGCGCGGCATCTGGGCGATTCCGGTCGAAGTCCGGTCTCGCTGGTCCTGCTGAAATCGGAAGGCGATGGCGAAGTCGAGATTGCGCTTCCCGGTCAGTACCGTGTTAATGCGGCGCTGGCGCGGGCCATCAAGGCCGTGCCCGGCGTGGTCGACATCGATCTGGCCTGACGCGTGGCGCCGATGGCGGGCGGCGGCGCGCCGCGGCGGTGGCTGTTTGTGCATTCGGCATTGGCCGGGCCAGGGCGGTCGGCGCAAGAGTTGGAACAAGGAGCGCGCATGGCGGACCTTTCAGGCAAGACGGCGATCATCACCGGCGCATCTCGCGGCATCGGCGAAGCGGCGGCGCGACATCTCGCCGGTGCGGGCATGAACGTCGTTCTGGCCGCGCGCAGCCAGGCCTGCATCGCGGCAATCGCCGCCGAAATCGGCGATTCGGCCCGGGCCATCGCGTGCGATGTGGCGGACTATGGCGATGTCGAGCACCTTGTCGCGGAGACCGTCGACGCGTTCGGTTCGGTCGGTCTTCTGGTCAACAATGCTGGCGCGATCGAGCCGATCGCGCGGCTCTCGGAGTCCGTGCCCCACGACTGGGGCACGGTTTTCGACATTAACCTCAAGGGCGCATATCACTGCATCCGTGCCGTCCTGCCGTTCATGGAAAAGGCGCGGCAGGGCACGATCGTGAACATGTCGTCGGGCGCTGCGGCCGCGCCGATGGAGGGCTGGAGCCACTATTGCGCCAGCAAGGCGGCGGTCCTGATGCTTACCCGTTCGGTCGAAAAGGAATACGAGGGCACCGCGATCCGCTGCGTCGGCCTCAGCCCGGGCACGGTGGCCACTGAGATGCAGGTGCAGATCAAGGCGTCCGGTATCAATCCGGTGTCGCAACTCGACCCTTCAGTTCATATCCCGCCCCAATGGGTCGCCCAGGCGATTGCGTGGCTCGCCGGTGATGGCGCCGATCACTATCGCGGCGAGGACATGAAACTGCGCAGCGATGAGGCGCGCGCCCAGGTGGGTCTGCCGGCTGGCTCGTGATTGTCGGCTGACGCGTCCGATCAGCCCGCCTGTTCGGCCTCATCGAGCCGCGCGATGCGCCGTTCGATCTCCTTGCGCAGGCGCAGGTTTTCGTCGAACTGCCGCTTTTGCAGGATCTCGATGAAGAGTACGGTCGCCGCGCCGCCCAGAAGCGCGGCGCCGAACTCAAACAGGATGTCGACGATCACGTCGCGGACAAACGGGTGCAGCATGGCGCCATAGGCGAACGCGACGGCCTTGGAGCCGGCGACGAGCACGAACGCCAGAATCAGCATGACGCCGATCATGCGCAACTTGACCGTCTCGCGGTTAAAGATGATGTCGAGGTCCTCGGGGTGCGTGCGAAAGAAGCGGACCTGCTCGCCGGTCGGCTCGGGCCGGCGGGTCACAAGCAGTTCGTCTCGATTGTCGTGCATGACGGTTTGCCGCCGTTTGCGGTGTGACGGGCATTGCCGTGCCGGAGCGATGGCCTGCCGCCGGCCAAACCGCCCGTCAGCTGCCGTTTTCCTGATCGCGCTGCGGTCGCCCGCGATGGTCGGTGCCGAACGTGTAGCCGGTTTCAACGGCGCGCTCGCCGAAGCGGTCGCGCAGGGCGTCGATCGCCCGCTCGGCCTTGGCGCGGCGCGTGCCGCCGATGTCGACCAGATCGGCGGGATCGGCATCGTGGGCGTCGCTGAGTTCGGAGACGGCGACACCGAGCAGCCGATAGCGCGTGCCGTCGAGTTCGCGCTGCAACATCGGCAGGGCGGTGTGGAAGATGCGGTCGGCAAGCTGGGTGGGCGCATCCAGCCGCCGGTTGCGCGTTCGCGTCTGGAAGCCGTCGTCCTTGAGTTTCAGCGTCACCGTGCGCCCGGCCAGGCCCTTGGCCTTGAGCCGCGCCGACACCTTTTCGGCCTGCACCCGCAACACGGGCACCAGCGCCGGGGCATCGGCATGGTCGACGTTGAAGGTCGTCTCGTGGCTGACGGACTTGACCGACTGCCGGCGCGCCACCGTGCGCGCGTCCTCGCCGCGTGCCAGATGATAAAGGCGCTGACCCATCGTGCCGTAGCGGCGGGTGAGGGTTGTCTCGTCCATCGCCTGCAACTGCCCGATGGTCTGGATTCCGTCGCGGGCGAGCGTGGCGGCAAAGCGCTTGCCGACGCCCCAGATCAGCGTTACCGGCTGGCATGCCAGGAACGAAACCGCCTCTGCGCGACCGATGACGGAAAAGCCGCGCGGCTTGTCGAGGTCGGAGGCGACCTTGGCCAGAAACTTGCAGTAGGAAAGGCCGACCGAGACCGTGATCCCGATTTCGATTTCGATCCGCCGGGCCAGATCGGCCAGGGTGAGGGCAGGCGGGTTGCCATGGATCCTTTCCGTGCCGGACAAATCGAGGAACGCCTCGTCGATGGAGAGCGGCTCGACCAGCGGTGTCAGATCTTCCATCATCGCGCGGACCTGACGACCGACGCGGGCGTATTTGTGCATGTCCGGCTTGATGACCACGGCGTCGGGACAGGCCTTGAGCGCCTTGAACATCGGCATCGCCGACCGGACACCCGAAATGCGCGCGATATAGCAGGCCGTCGACACGACGCCGCGCCGGCCGCCGCCGATGATCACCGGCTTGTCCTGCAGCGATGGATCGTCGCGCTTCTCAACGGAGGCATAGAAGGCGTCGCAATCGATATGGCCGATGGCGAGCGCGTCAAGCTCGGGATCGGCGATCATGCGCGGCCCGCCACAGGCCGCACAGCGCCGGCCGCCATCATCGCGGGCCGGTGCCAGACAATCCCTGCAGAACCCCGTCATGCCGGCCTCGCTGGACGTGCTGTGTCAGCTGGAGAACATAAGTCGAACGGCGCGGCTTGTCGAGCCGACAAGCGGCGGCTCAGCCGGCCGGACCATGCAAGACCTGACCCGCTTGGGCGACATGGGCGGGATCAAGGCCTTCGGTCTCGCAAAACCGCAGAAGGGTTGGTTCATGTGCCACGATGAAGTCGAGCACGCCGGCGAGAAACCCCGGCGTCCCGGCGGCCTGGCGCATGGCGGCCGGCGCGATGCCGGTCACGCCGGTGAAGCGGTCGAGCATGTCCGGATCGGCGGCGATCCAGCCGAGCGCGGCAATCGCGACTGATTCGGGATCGGTGTCGTCGCCGGCGGCGCCACGGCTCATCGGTGCGGTGCCCTTGTCGTCGGCGTTGTGCGCCGGCTCCGTCCGGGTCCGCGCCATGCACCGGCGATCGGTCTTGACGGCCGCTGCGTGATTGGCTTGGTCATTTTCGCTCTTTTTCAATCAATTGCGGCTATATCCTGCACAGGCAGTATGGGGCCGGCGATTCCGGCAATCGCCGTGTGACAGGGGACCCGATGATGGCCAAGACCGTGATGATTGTCGAGGACAACGAGCTCAACATGAAGCTCTTTCGGGACATCATTGAAGCAACCGGCTATCAGACGGTGCGCACGCGCAACGGTCTGGAGGCGCTCGATCTTGCCCGCGCCAACCAGCCCGACCTGATCCTCATGGACATCCAGTTGCCGGAGATTTCCGGCCTCGAAGTGACGAAGTGGCTCAAGGCTGACGACGACCTGCACACCATTCCGGTGATCGCCGTCACAGCGTTCGCAATGAAGGGCGATGAGGAGCGCATCCGTCAAGGCGGGTGCGAAGGCTATATCTCCAAACCGATTTCGGTTCCTAAGTTTATTGAAACGATTCAGTCCTATCTTGGCGAGGCTTGAGCCTTGCAGGGGTGGCGGTTCGGGCAGCGCCTCGCCGCGATCTCGCGACGAAACGCTGTTGACCGTCGCGGCAGTTGGAAAAGCTGCCCGCTTCGGGCACGCTCGGCACGGGACTGAACGCGCATGACTGCACGCATCCTCGTCGTTGACGACAACCAACTCAATCTCGACCTGCTCAAAGCGCGTCTGACGATGGAGTACTACGACGTCATCACCGCGCTCGACGGCGAACAGGCGCTCGCCGTACTGGCGAGCCAGCCGGTCGATATCGTGCTGCTCGACATCATGATGCCGGGCATCGACGGTTTTGAGGTCTGCGAACGGGTCAAGGCGAGCCCGGAGACGATGGACATTCCGGTCGTCATCGTCACCGCGCTCGACCAGATGGAAGACCGCGTGCGCGGGCTGAAGGCGGGCGCCGACGACTTCCTGACCAAGCCTGTCAACGAGGTGCAGTTGCTGGCGCGGGTCAAGAGCCTGACGCGCCTGAAGATGCTCACCGACGAGTTGCGGCTGCGTGCCCACACGACTCGCGACATCGCGATCGAGGCGCTGCTTGCCCGCCAGCATGTGGACCCGGCCGCCCGCGCCAATGTGCTGCTCATCGATGAACGCATATCAGTGCATGACCGGCTGTCCTCGATCCTGCGGGGCCGGGGCAATGTGCGTCATGTCAGCCGTCCGCACGACGGGGTTCGGGCTGCCGCCGAAGGCAGCCATGACTGCGTGGTGATGTCGGCCCAGTTCACCGACTTCGACCCGCTGCGGCTTATCTCGCAGATCCGCTCGCTCGACCGGACGCGCTACCTGCCGATCATCCTCGTCAGCGATATCGAGGACGACGCGCTGATCTCGCGGGCGCTGGATCTGGGGGTGAACGACTACGTCGTGCGCCCGTTGGACCCCAACGAGTTCATTGCGCGGTTGCGCACGCAGGTGCGCCGCAAGCACTATTATGACGGCCTGCGCGCCAATGTCGCCGAATCGATCGAACTGGCGGTCACCGACGGGCTGACCGGCCTGCACAATCGCCGCTACCTCGATGCGCATCTGGCAACGCTGGTCGAGCGCGCCCACCAGCGCGATCGTCCGTTGTCGCTGCTGATCACCGACATCGATCACTTCAAGCTGGTCAATGACACGCACGGCCATGTCGGCGGCGATACGGTGCTGCGCGAGTTCGCGCGGCGGCTGCGCGGGCGGGTGCGCGGCATGGACCTGGTGTGCCGGTATGGCGGCGAGGAGTTCGTGATCGTGATGCCCGACACCTCGGCGCAGGAGGCGGCGGAAATCGCCGAGCGTCTGCGTGCCGACATCGAGGAAGACGCCTTCGAGGTCGGCGGTTCGGCGCGGGCAATCAGCGTGACGACATCCGTCGGGGTTGCCAGTCTCGACCGGGCACAGGCCGATCAGGACGCAGCCGAACTGCTCAAAAAGGCCGATGAAGCGCTTTACGAGGCCAAGCATGCCGGCCGCAACCGGGTGATCGCGCGCGCCGCCTGACCTGCAACGAC
>CAZSFA010000020.1:11927-28674 GCA_964606055.1 uncultured Oceaniradius sp.
TGCCACGAAAAAGCCGCCCGGAGGCGGCCTGAACGGATCGGTGTCGCGTCGATCGATCGACGCCCTACTTGATCTTGGTTTCCTTGAAATCAACGTGCTTCTTGGCGACCGGGTCGTATTTCCGCTTGACCATCTTTTCGGTCATGGTGCGGCTGTTCTTCTTTGCGACGTAGAAAAAACCCGTATCGGCCGTCGATTGCAGCTTGATCTTGATGGTGGTGGCTTTTGCCATGGCGTGTGTGCCTCGCTCGGCTGAAACAAAAAAGCCGGTCGCACGGCGTGCGCTCCAGCCTTGCCGGTCAGATGGCCGATCCGGCCAGGGAAGTCAAGCGCGGCCGCGCCGCGACCGGCCCGTTCCGCCCCGGCCATGCCGGCGCGCGCGGGCATGGCCGCGTTTGGCCTTGTGGCGCGACCTCGTCGACAGGCCCAGATCGCGCGGTTCGCTCTCCATCTGAAAGCGCACCGCTCCGGCCATCGCCTGCACCTCGGCCAGGCGAACCTCGACCGGATCGCCCAGCCGGTAGCCGTGGCCGGTGCGTTCGCCAACCATGGCGTGAAGGCCCTCGTCGTGGTGGAAGAACTCATCGCCGAGCGATGATGCGGGCACGAACCCGTCCGCGCCGAGCCCGTCGAGCGTGACGAACAGGCCGGCCCCGGTCAGCCCGGAGACGCGGGCCTGAAAGGTGTCGCCGATCCGGTCTGCCAGATGATTGGCGATCAGCCGGTCGACCGTGTCGCGCTCGGCGTTGACGGCGCGCCGTTCGGCCGCCGAGATGAGGCCGGCCACTTCGCGCAACTCGTCGAGCGACATGTCGGGCAGGCCATCGCCGTCGCCAAGATCGAGCGCGGCGATCAGGGCGCGGTGGACGATCAGGTCGGCATAGCGGCGAATGGGCGAGGTGAAATGCGCATAGCGTTTCAGGTTGAGGCCGAAATGGCCGTAATTGTCGGGCGAGTACTCGGCCTGGCTCTGCGAGCGCAGCACAACGCCATGCACGAGCGGCGCATGGTCGGTGTCCCTGACGCGGGCCAGAATGGCGTTGAAGGCAGACGGCCGCAGTTGCGCGCCGCGCGCCAGCGGTATGTCGAGCGTCTTGAGGAACTCGCGCAGCGCCTCCTGCTTGGCGAGCGCCGGTGAGTCGTGCACCCGGAAGACGAGCGCCTGGTTGCGGGCCTCAAGCGTTTCTGCGGCCGCGACATTGGCCTGGATCATGCACTCCTCGATCAGCCGGTGCGCATCGAGCCGCGGCGGGACAACCACCTTGTCGACCGTGCCGTCCGCGGCGAGCAGGATCTTGCGTTCGGGGATGTCCAGTTCGAGCGGGGCGCGGTCCTGCCGGCCGCGCTCGAGGCAACGCCAGGCGTCCCACAGCGGGGTGAGGATCGTGTCGAGGACCGGTTCGCTGTGCGCGTCCGGCGCGCCATCGATGGCCGTTTGCGCCTGCTCGTAGGACAGTTTGGCATGGGACCGCATCATGATGCGGTGAAAGCTGTGCCGCCGCTTGCGGCCGCCGGCATCGAACACCATGCGCACGGCGAGCGCTGGCCGGTCCTCGGCCTCGCGCAGCGAACACAGATCGTTGGAGATGCGTTCGGGCAGCATCGGCACAACCCGATCGGGGAAGTAGACCGAGTTGCCGCGCTTGCGGGCCTCGCGGTCCATCGCCGATCCGGGCCGGACGAACCAGGCGACATCGGCAATGGCGACCGTCACGACATGGCCGCCGGGATTGCCGGGATCGTCGTCGGGCGCGCCGTGCACGGCGTCATCATGGTCCTTGGCGGTTTCGGGGTCGATGGTAATAAGCGGCAGGTCGCGCCAGTCCTCCCGCTTGCCGCCGAGCGCCGGCCGCTGCGCCGCATCGGCGTCTGCCAGCACCTCGCCGGGAAAGACGTGGGGAATGGCGTGGGCGTGGATGGCGATCATCGAGACCGCCTTCTCCGAGGCGAGCGAGCCGACCACCCGCGTCACCCGCGCCCTGGCGAGACCGTAGCGCCCGGTCTTCGAGACGCTGATCTCGACCAGATCGCCGGGCCGGGCGTCGCCCAGATGCTCGCGCTCGACTTCCAGTTCGGCCTGTTTGCGCTCGGTCGGCTCGATCCGGTAGGCGCCGCGATCGGTGCGGCGCACGATGCCCAGGATCGCGCTTTGGCGCCGTTCGAGGCGCTTGATCACCCGGCCGCGATGGATGCCGTCCTCGCGCTGATCGCCGATGCGGGTGAGGATCCGGTCGCCAACGCCGGGGATGACAAGTTTGGCGCGGCCCTGTTTGGGCAGGGCAATGGCAACGCGCGGCACGGGCCCCTGTTCCTGCGCATCCCATTCGACCGGCTGGGCGATCAGCCCGCCATCGGCATCGCGGCCGGTCACTTCCAGCACCATCACCGGCGGCAGCGCGCCGGGCGGCGCGTAGCGCTTGCCGCGCCGCTCGAAGAGGCCGTCGGCCTCAAGGTCTTTCAACAGGTGTTTGAGGGCAATGCGCGCTTCGCCCTTCAGCCCGAAGGCCCGCGCAATGTCGCGTCGCGTGGCGCGGTCGGGGTTTTGGCGGATGAAGTCGGCGATCGCCTCGCGCGTCGGCAGGCCGGACGCGCGGTTCGCCTTACTCATCGGCCATTTCCGACCGGGCCGGCTTGGCCTTGGCCGTCGTCTTCTTCCTGGCAGGCGCCTTCTTCTTGGTCGTCTTCTTGGCGGTTGCCTTCTTGGTGGTGCCCTTCTTGGCGCCGGTCGGTCCGGCGACCTTCTTGCCCGCCTTTTCGGCGCGTTCGGCGATCAGTTGGACGGCGCGGGCGAGATCGACGCTCATCGGATCGGTGTCCTTGGGGATCGTCGCGTTGATCTTGCCGTGATTGACGTAGGGTCCGTAGCGGCCATCGCGCACCGTGATCGGGCCTCCGACTTCGGGATGCTCGCCCAGTTCCTTGAGCGCGGCGGGCGCCGAGCGCCCGCGGCCACCGCCACGCGCCGCCTTTTCCGCGATCACCGTGACGGCATGGTTCAGGCCGATCGTGAACACATCCTCGACCGATTCGAGATTGGCGTATTTGCCGTCATGCAGAACGAACGGGCCGTAGCGGCCGATACCGGCCGAAATCATCTTGCCCGATTCGGGATGCGCGCCGACATCGCGGGGTAGAGCCAGCAGGGCCAGCGCCTTTTCGTGCTCGATGTCCTCGGGCTTCCAGCCCTTGGGCAGGCTGGCGCGCTTGGCCTCCTTGCCCTCGCCACGCTGCACGTAAGGCCCGAACCGACCGGTGCGCAGCGTGATGTCCTCATGCGTGAACGGGTCCTTGCCCAACTCCTTGGGGCCATCGGACAACGCGTCCGCCGAGCCGTCGCCCTCCTGGCCGAGCTGGCGCGTGAAACTGCAATCGGGATAGTTCGAGCAGCCGACAAACGAGCCGAACTTGCCCAGTTTCAGGCTCAGATTGCCGTTGCCGCATTTGGGGCAGATGTGCGGGTCCGAGCCGTCGGCGCGGGCCGGGAACACCAGAGGTTCGAGCCGCTCGTTGAGCGCGTCGAGCACGTCGGTGATGCGCAGTTCCTTGGTCTCGTCGACATGGGAGGAAAAATCGCGCCAGAAGTCGCGCAAAACGTCCTTCCACGACAGTTTGCCATCCGAGATCAGGTCCAGCTTTTCCTCAAGGCCGGCCGTGAAGTCATACTCGACATAGCGTTCGAAGAAATCCTGCAGGAAGGCGGTGACGAGCCGCCCCTTGGGTTCGGGCACCAGCGCGCGCTTTTCGAGGCGCACATATTCGCGGTCCTTGAGCGTTGAAACCGTCGCCGAATAGGTCGAAGGCCGGCCGATGCCGATCTCTTCCATCTTCTTGATCAGCGAGGCTTCCGAATAGCGCGGCGGCGGCTCGGTGAAGTGCTGGGTTGCATCGATCTTGTCGCGCGCGCAGGCATCGCCCTGCGACAGCGCCGGCAGGCGCTTGTCGTCATCGTCGTCGGCCTCGGCATCGGTGCTGCTGTCGTCGCGGTGCTCGACATAGGCGGCGAAAAAGCCCTCGAAGGTGACGACCGACCCTGTGGCGCGCAGGCTGGCGCTCTTGCCCTGGCCGGTCGCGGTGATGTCGACCGTGGTGCGTTCGAGCTCGGCGGCGGCCATCTGGCTGGCGATCGAGCGCTTGAAGATCAGATCATAGAGCTTGAACTGCTCATCGCTCAGGCTGCCCTTGATGTCGGCGGGCATGCGGGCGAAGTCGGTCGGCCGGATGGCCTCGTGCGCTTCCTGTGCGTTCTTTGCCTTGGACGCATAGTGGCGCGGCTTGTCAGGCACGAACCGCGCTCCGAATCGTTCGCCGATCGCCTCGCGCGCGCCGGCAATGGCCTCGGGCGCCATCTGCACGCCGTCCGTACGCATATAGGTGATCAGGCCGGCGGTCTCGCTGCCGACATCGATGCCCTCATAGAGCTTCTGGGCCACCTGCATTGTGCGCGCCGGTGCAAAGCCGAGCTTTGCCGATGCGGCCTGCTGCAGCGTCGAGGTCGTGAACGGCGGCGGCGGATTGCGGCGGACGGGCTTGGCCTCGACCGAAGTGACCGCAAAGGTCGATGATTCGAGCATCGCCTTGATGGCGCCGGCGCGTTCGCCGTCGCCAATGCTCATCTTGGTGATCCGGTCGCCGTCGAACCCGTTCAGGCGGGCGATGAACGGCGCCCCGGCCGGCGAGGTCAGGTGGGCCGCCACCTGCCAGTACTCCTCGGGCTTGAACTGCTCGATCTCGTTTTCGCGGTCGCAGACCAGACGCAGCGCCACCGACTGAACGCGGCCGGCCGATCGCGCGCCGGGCAGCTTGCGCCACAGGACCGGCGAAAGCGTGAAGCCGACCAGATAATCAAGTGCGCGCCGGGCCAGATAGGCATCGACCAGCGGGCCGTCGATGTCGCGCGGGCTGGCGATGGCATCCATCACCGCCTTCTTGGTGATGGCGTTGAAGACGACCCGCTTGACCGGCTTGTCCTTGAGCGCCTTCTTGCGGTTGAGCACCTCCAGCACATGCCAGGAGATGGCTTCGCCTTCGCGGTCGGGGTCGGTCGCCAGAATCAGGCCGTCCGCCGCTTTCACAGCCTTGGCGATCTCGGTAAGCCGCTTGTTGGACGCGGTATCGACCTGCCACGACATGGCGAAATCCTCGTCCGGCTTGACCGAACCGTCCTTGGGCGGCAGATCGCGGACGTGGCCGAACGAGGCGAGCACCTTGTACTGCGAGCCCAGATATTTGTTGATTGTCTTGGCCTTGGCGGGCGATTCGACGACGACGACTTCCATGGCGTGATTTTGTCCCGGCCGGTGCGCGGCCTTACGAGTGAGCGCCGTTGGACATGGCCGCGCAACTGTGGCGGGTCAAGGGGCGCGGTCCGATTTGTCCCGCAAGCGGGTTCCGCGCCGGTCCGAAAAATGTGCTGGTTGCAACCACTTGCAGTGGTATCAATACTTGCAATACAACTCAAAATTGTTAGGGTGACGTAAGGGCGGCAATCGCGCCACTTTGCGCAGCAGGATCGGAATACAACATGCACGCGGACATTCGTCAGGCTCGCACGGATCGGCTTCGATATATTCAGGCCATGCTTGGCGAGTTGCGCACCATGGCAGAAGTGGAGCGCTCCGATCTTTTGACCTACCTGATCGAGATGGCCTATATCGAGGCCAGCGATATCGTGCGCGGCCAGCGGCCGCTACGCGTCTCCGGGCAAAAGCGCGACTCGATTGCCAGCTAGGCGTTCGATCCGGCCGGCAAGATCAAGTTCAAGGATGACGACGAACACTTGAGCGGCCGGCAACGCGCTTTCGGCGATCAGGTCGTCGACGGCGGTCGGGGCCGTGCCGAGCAGCGCGGTCAGCCGCGTTCGCGCGTCGTCATCGGCGGGTGCGCCGATCGGCTCATGCATCAGTTCTTCAGGCTCGAACAGCGTTGATGGCGGTGGCGCGGCGGCCATGGCGCCTTCGTCCAGCGGGCGCAACGCTTCCAGCACGTCTTCGGCGGAGCCGACAAGGGTGGCCCCGGACCGAATCAGCCCGTTCGTGCCATGAGCGCGCGGGTCGAGGGGCGATCCGGGAACGGCCAGGACCAGCCGGCCCATTTCGCCGGCCAGGCGCGCCGAAATCAGCGACCCCGAGCGCGTTGCTGCCTCGACGACCACGAGCGCCATCGACAGGCCCGCGATGATGCGGTTGCGGCGCGGGAAGTCCTTGGCGCGCGGCTCCCAGCCCAGCGGCTTTTCGGTGATGGCGCAGCCTTTGCCGCCGGCAATGATTCGGCCCAGAATGTCGTCGGGGTCGGCCGGGTAAGGCCGGTCGATTCCGCCGGCGAGCACTGCGACGGTTCCGGATTCGAGCGCGGCCTCGTGCGCGGCGCGGTCGATGCCGCGGGCAAAGCCCGACACGATCACCTGACCGGCCTCGCCGAGCGTACGGGCCAGTCTGCGGGCCATCGTCAGCCCGTTCATCGAGGCGTTGCGTGAGCCGACGATGGAGACGCTGGGCGGGGACAGGGACGCCGCATCGCCGATGACGGTCAGAAGGGGCGGGGCCTGCTCGGCAAACCGCAGGAGTGGCGGGTATTCCGGCTCGCCGATGCCGATCAGCCGGCCGCCACGGGCGGCGATGCCGTCGAGTTCGGCCTGCGCATCGGCCGCGCTGGGGATGTTCGGAAAACGTCGCCGGCCGCCGCGTGTCGACAGTTCCGGCAGCATCTCAAGGGCATGCTCGGCCGAGCCGCAGTGGTTGATCAGATCACGGAAGGCGGCCGGGCCGACATTTTCGCTGCGGTAAAGACGCAGCCAGGCCAGGCGCTGGCGATCGGACAGGACGAAGCGGGTCGCGCCCGACGCATCCGGCGCCGGCGTTGTGTCGGCCACGAAATCATCCCTTTTGCCCGATCCTGCTTTCGGTCCCGGCGCGCAGGCGCGCAATATTGGCCCGGTGCGCATAGAAGACCATGGATGACAAGATCACGTAAAGGCCGCCGAGCGCGTAACTGCCAAGTATCAGAACGGTGATCGTGGTCACGATGACCGCGACGAGCGCCGAAAGCGACGAGTAGCGCGTGGCAAATGCCGTCAGCAGCCAGGCAATGGCGAAGACGGCAAGCAGAGCCCATGAATAGCCCAGCGAAATGCCGGCGAAGGTGGCGATGCCCTTGCCACCCTTGAAGCGCAGCCAGACCGGAAACAGGTGTCCGGCGAATGCGCCCAGCCCGGCCGCAAGCCCTGCTTCAAGGCCGAATCGGCTGGCGATCAGCACCGGGATCGCGCCCTTGAGCGCATCGGCCAGGAGTGTTGCGCCGGCAAGCCATTTGTTGCCGGTGCGCAGCACGTTGGTGGCGCCGATGTTGCCAGAGCCGATCGAGCGGATATCGCCGAGACCGGCGGCCCGCGTCAGCAGCAGGCCGAACGGGATCGAGCCGGCCAGATACCCGCCGATGAGCGCGATCGCGATGCCGATGACGGATGTCTCCACGAAAGCGCTCCCGGTTCCGGTCAGGCGGCAAAGACGGTGCGGCCGGCCACCACGGTGCGTTTGACGCGGCCGGTCATCCGTGCGCCGTCGAAGGCGGTGTTCTTTGATTTTGACCGCAGCGTCGCCGGATCAAGCACGAACGGGTCGTCAAGGTCCACCACGATCAGATCGGCGGCCGCGCCCGGCGCGAGCGTGCCCGCCTCGATGCCGATCGTGCGCGCGGGCGCCGACGTCATCGCCTCGACAAGGCGTATCAGAGGCACCTCGCCGCCATGATGAAGGCGCAGCGCCGCGCTCAGCAGCGTTTCGAGCCCGACCGCGCCGTTCTCGGCTTCGGCGAATGGCAGCCGCTTGGTTTCGACGTCCTGCGGATCGTGATCGGAACACAACACATCGAGCGTTCCGTCCTTGAGCGCGGCGACCATCGCCTGGCGATCGTCCTCATGGCGCAGTGGCGGCGACAGCTTGAAGAAGGTGCGGTACTCGCCGATGTCGTTTTCGTTGAGCGTGAGATGGTTGATCGACGCGCCGGCACTGACGGCGACCCCTTCGGCCTTGGCCCGGCGCACTGCCTCGGCCGACATTGCGCAGGAGATCTTGGCCGCATGGTAGTGCGCGCCGGTCAGCCGTGCCAGACGCAGGTCGCGTTCCAGCGGCAGCAGTTCGGCCTCGCGCACGATGCCCGGCAGGCCGAGCAGGCTGGCGAACAAGCCCTCGTTCATCACGCCGGCGCCGGCCAGATCGGCGTCGGTGGTGCAATGGGCGATGGTCGCGCCGAAATCGCGCGCATAGCTCATCGCGCGGCGCATGACCGCCGCGTTGGCAATCGTCCGGCCGCCTTCGGTGAACAGCGCCGCGCCGGCCTCGCGCAGATTGCCCATCTCGGTCATCTCGACGCCGCCGAGACCGCGCGTGATCGCCGCCGACGGGTGAACGCGCACGCTGTCGATCTCGCGCGCGGTGCGGGCGATGAACTCGACCAGCGCGACATCGTCGATCACCGGATCGGTGTCGGGCATCATCACGAAGGAGGTGACGCCGCCGGCCGCCGCCGCCGCACAGGCCGAGGCGATCGTCTCGCGGTGTTCGCCGCCGGGCTCGCCGACATGCACGCGCAGGTCGACAAGGCCGGGCATGATGCAATGGCCGGCGCAATCGATGCGGCGGGCGCCTTCGGGGACGCCCTGGTTGAGCGCGGCGCGCCCCGCCGCGGCGATCGATCCATCGACGACGATCACCGTGCCGTCCTCGTCCAGACCGCGCGCCGGATCGATGATGCGGGCGCGCTCGTAAACGGTGGTGCCGCGCTGGGGTGTCATGCCGGTGCCTCCGTCCTGCGCGTGTCGAGCAGCGCCTCCATGACCGCCATGCGCACCGCGACACCCATCTCGACCTGTTCCTCAATCACCGATTGCGGCCCGTCGGCGATTGCCGAATCGATTTCGACACCCCGGTTCATCGGGCCCGGATGCATCACCAGGCAGTCCGGTTTGGCGCGGGCGAGCTTTTCCGCATCGAGACCGAAATGGCGGTAGTACTCACGCACCGAGGGGACGAAGCCGCCGGCCATGCGCTCGCGCTGGAGGCGCAGCATCATCACCACATCGGCGTCGGCAATGCCGTCTTCCAGACGGGTGAAGTGGGGCGCACCCATCTGATCGATGCCCGCCGGCATCAGCGTTGTGGGGCCGACGGCGCGGACCTGCGCGCCCATCGTGTTGAGCGCGATGATGTTGGAACGCGCGACGCGGCTGTGCAGGATGTCGCCGCAGATGGCGATGGTCAGCCCGTCGAGCCGGCCCTTCTTGCGGCGGATGGTCAGCGCGTCGAGCAGCGCCTGTGTGGGGTGTTCGTGAGCGCCGTCGCCGGCATTGATCACCGCGCAATCGACCTTGCGCGCCAGAAGCGCGGCCGCGCCGGCCGACTGGTGGCGGATCACCAAAATGTCGGGATGCATCGCGTTGAGCGTCATCGCGGTGTCGATGAGCGTTTCGCCCTTGCGTACCGAGGATGAGGCGACGGACATGTTCATCACATCGGCGCCCAGGCGCTTGCCGGCCAGTTCGAATGAGGCCTGCGTGCGGGTCGAGGCTTCAAAGAACAGGTTGATCTGCGTCAGCCCGCGCAGCACCGGGTTCTTCTTCTGGCGCCGGCGCGAGACGTCGACGGCCGCGTCGGCCCTGTCCAGCAAGGTCTGGATGTCGGGATAGGCAAGCCCGGCAATGCCCAGAAGGTGCCGGCGCGCGAAAAGGGGAAAGGGGTCAGGGTCTGTCATCCTGAAATGCTGCGATAGGCGCAAACTCCGGTCCCGACAAGCGCAAGTGACCGCGATGGACAGGTTTTTGCCACCGGCGGTCGCAAGGGCGTTGACGCTGGGATAGGTTGGCCGCTGTTCCCGCGCCCCGGATTCGCCTGATGCCGCCCAACGCCACCCATGCCGTCACCAACCAGCCGCCGCCCCTGACTGGCGGCAACGCTTATCGCGACGATCCGCTGCTGCTGCGGCTGACGCAGCGTTTCTCGGCGCCGGCGCTTGAGGAACTCGACGCGATCGGCCGCTATGTGCAGACTGCGGAGGCGCAGGATCTGGCGCGTCTTGCCAACGACAATCCGCCGACGCTGAAATCCCATGACCGCCAGGGCCACCGGCTCGATCACGTTGCTTTCCATCCGGCGTGGCATGCGCTGATGCGGCGCTCGGTGGGGCAGGGCCTTGCCGGCTCGATCTGGGAGGAGGGCGCAACCCGCGATGGTCAGGCGCACCGCCGCCGGGCGGCCGCGTTCTACATGATGGCGGGGCTCGAATGCGGGCATCTGTGTCCGCTGACGATGACCAACGCCTCGCTTGCCGCGCTGACGGTCGAGCCGCAGGTGGCCAATGACTGGAAACCGCGTCTGGTCAGCCGCCGCTATGACGGCGCGCCCAAGGCGCCGGCGGCCAAGACCGGTCTTCTGATCGGCATGGGCATGACCGAAAAGCAGGGCGGCAGCGACCTGTCGGCGATCACCACGCGCGCCGAGCCGGCCGGCAACGGCCTGCACCGGCTGACCGGGCACAAATGGTTCCTGTCGGCACCGATGAGCGACGCTTTCGTCTTGCTGGCAAGGGGCCCCGACGATGGCATCGCCTGTTTCCTGGCGCCGCGTCTTTTGTCGGGCGGGGAGCCGAACGGATTTCACTTCCAGCGGCTCAAGGACAAGCTCGGCAATCGCTCCAACGCGTCGGCCGAGGTCGAGTTCCATGGCACGCTTGCCCAGCAGGTCGGGCCGGAGGGGGAGGGGATCGCAACGATCCTGAACATGGTGACGCTGACCCGGCTCGATTGCGCGCTGGCCTCGGCCGGCATCATGCGGGCCGGCCTTGCCGAGGCGGTGCACCATGCGCGCCACCGGCAGGTGCGCGGCGGCGCGCTGATCGACCGACCGCTGATGACGCGCGTCCTTGCCGACATGGCGATCGATGTGGCCGCCGCCACCGCGCTTGCGATGCGACTGGCGCGCGCCTTTGACGAAGCGGGCACCGATCCCACTGCTGCCGCCTTTGCCCGCGTGATGACGCCGGTCGTCAAATACTGGGTCTGCAAGACCGCACCCGCATTGCTGGCCGAGGCGATGGAGTGCGTCGGCGGCAATGGCTATGTCGAGGAGATGGTGCTCGCCCGACATTATCGGGAAGCGCCGGTCAATGCGATCTGGGAGGGGGCCGGCAACATGATGGCGCTCGACCTGATGCGGGTCGCATCGCGGTCGCCGCAATCGGTCGACGCGGTGATCGCGGCGATCATCGCCGATCTTGGGCCGGGCGCGGACAAGACGCTGGCCGTGCTGCGCGCCGCCTTCTCGCTGGCCGGCGAGGATGAAGGCGCGGCGCGGATCGCCACCGAGCAGATCGCGCTGACCGCGGCCGCCGCGGAGTTGCATCGCCTGGGGATGGGCGGCCTTGCGGTGGCTTTCGCCGAAACCCGGCTGGGCGGCGCGTGGCGTGCGACCTACGGCATGCTGGACGGCCGGTTCGACGCGCGCACGCTGATCGATGCGCTGTTTCCGCCCATTGGCAGCCAGCCCTGAACACCCGCGCCTTGCGACGTGCGCCGGGCCGGCGCGCGGCGTTGTCCACCGCAGCGCCGGCCGCGTTAACCTTAACGCTTGGTTTACATTGTGCCGGCGTTTGCACTGATCGATATTTGCCGTCCGGGTCGCGTTCCGCACCCGACCGGCACGTGTCTTGAGGGCGTCATGCGCTACGTATTCTGGTTCTGGTTCGTGCCGATGGGGTTCCTGTGGAGCTGGTACCTGTTGTCGCTCAACGACATCAGCATGGGCCTGAGCTTTTACAGTCGCGACACGCATGATCTGGTCTTCGCCATCTACGGCCACATTCTGGGCATGGAGAAGGAGACCGTCATCAACCTTCTGATCAAGGCGTGCATTGTCGATTCGTTCCTGATCATGGGGATATTGGCGTTTCGCCGGCGTCGTCAGATCGCCCAGTGGTGGCGGGAGCGCAGTGCCCGGGCGCAGACCGTCGAGCCCGCGCCTGTCGATCAGGTTCCGCCCGCCGCCGAATAGAGCCGGTCCAGCACACCCTGAAGGATGAACGCGGCCGCAGCCGAATCGATGCGGTCGGCGCGCTTTTTCCGGCTCACATCCTGCGCGATCAGCGCGCGCTCGGCGGCGACGGTCGACAGCCGCTCGTCCCAGAATGCGATCGGCAGATCGAAGTGCCCGGCCAGATTGCGCGCGAAGGCGCGCGTCGCCTGCGCGCGGGGGCCTTCGCTGCCGTCCATGTTGACGGGCAGGCCCAGCACGATCGCACCGACCTTGTCGGCTTCGAACCTCGCGGTGAGGGCGGCGACGTCGGTCGAGAACTTGCGCCGCCTGATGACGGGCCGGGGGCTTGCCAATGACAGTCCCGGATCGGACACGGCGATCCCGATTGTCTTGGTGCCAAGGTCGAGCGCGGCGATGGTCGCGGTGTCGGGCAGGTGTTCGGCGATCGCGTCGATGGCGATGATCGTCATGGCCGGACGGTCATCGGCGGTGCCCGGTGTGGACGGCCGAGGGGCTTGTTTCTAGGATGGCGCAAACCAACAAGGGAGGACTCCGGCATGCAGTTGACCTGGTACGGCCATTCGGCGTTTCGCGTCGATCTTGACGGCGCAAGCATTCTCATTGATCCGTTCCTGTCGGGCAACCCGTCCTGGGACGGCGGATGGCAGGAGGTGTCCGATGGCATCACCCATGTGCTGCTCACCCATGGACATGACGACCATATCGGCGATGCCGTCGACATCCTGAAGGCGACAGGCGCCATGCTTGTCGCCAACTTCGAGATCTGCATGTACATGGTCGGCAAGGGCATCTCCGACAGCCGGATCAACCCCGCCAATCCCGGCGGCACGGTCGAGTGCGGCGGCTTTGCGACCAGCTTCGTCAAGGCCGAGCATTCGTCTTCGACGATGACCGAGGGCGGCGGCAACGTCTATCTGGGCAGCGCCTGCGGACTGATCGTCAAGGCGCCGGACGCGCCGACGCTCTATCACATGGGTGACACCGACATCTTCTCGGACATGGCGCTGATCGCCGAACTGCATCAGCCGCAGGTGGGCATCGTACCGGTGGGCGACCGCTTCACCATGGGCGGCGCGACGGCGGCGCTGGCCTGCCAGCGTTTCTTCGATTTTTCATCGATCATTCCCTGCCATTACGGCTCGTTTCCGATCATCGACCAGACGGCCGACGCCTTCCGCTCGGCGATGGGCGGCGATGCCAACCGCATCATCGCGCCCGCCATCGGCGAACCGTTCAGCCTCTAGCGTGCGTCACGCAGGCGTGTTCGGGCTTGATTTGCGGGCCGGCGCGGCGTCGGCTAGCGGTCGAGCCGATCGGAAAGGGCGCAGATGACGCAGCCTCCTGCTGACATGCCCCGACCGCGGGGCGGCGGCGACCAGGCGACGGGCTATTTCGGCCTAACGCCGGCAACGGGGCTGGTGTTGTTTGCGGCGGCGGCGCTGGTTGCGGTCACCGCCTATGTCGGCTTCCGCTTCGATCCGCCCTTCGCGCTGCCGGGCGTTGCCGATGCGGCGGCCCCGGCCGGCGACTACATCCAGTCCGCGCGGCAGGCCGGCGTTGCGGGCCTTGTGATGGTCATCATGCTTTACGCGCTGGGTGTGCTGATCGCCGCGCCATCATCCGTCCTGACACTGACCGTGACGCTGATCTATGGCGTCTGGGCCATTCCCATCGCCTGGCTTGGCGCGATGGCGGGCCTTGCCGGCGCGTTCTGGCTCGCCCGCCGGGGCCTTTCGGCGCATGTGCAGTGGTTCTGCGAGCGCTACCCGGTGACGCGGGGCATGGAGCGTGCGCTTCGGGCCAACGGGTTCTGGCTGGTGCTCCTGATGCGGCAGTCGCCGGTGATCCCGTTCGCCGCGCAGAACTACCTGTTCGCAATGCTGGGCACGCCGCTGCGCGGCTATCTCGTCGGATCGGCGCTCGGCCTTGTGCCCGGAACCGTCTTGAAGGTGCTCGCATTTTCCGGCGCGCAGTCGGCGCTTGCCGACGATTGGGGCACGCCCATGTGGGCGATGGTGGGCGCCGGCGCAGTTGCGACGGTCGTGGTGATGATCATCATCGGCCGCGCGGTGCGCATCGAGTTGAAGCGGCTCGAACAGGCGTGAGCGTGCGCCGTTGCGTGGGCCAGCATCGCTCGCTATAGCGGGGCGGTTGCGCACCGCATCCGGAGTTCTCCATGTCCGTCGATATCGCCACCGTCAAACGGGTCGCCAAGCTTGCGCGCATTCGCGTCACCGAGGAAGAGGCCGCCCATCTGGAAGGTGAGCTCAACACGATCCTGGGATTTGTGGAACAGCTCGACGCCGTCGACATCGACGGCGTGCCGCCGATGACGTCGGTCACCGCGATGGCGATGAAAAAGCGTGCCGATGGCGTGACCGCCGGCGACCGCGCCGCCGACATCACCGCCAACGCGCCGGAGACGCAGGACCATTTCTTCCTGGTGCCCAAGGTCGTTGAATGAGCCGCCGCACCGCAGATCACCGCCCGAACAAAGCCCCATGACCGACCTGACCCGACTGACCATTGCCCAGGCACGCACCGCGTTGCGCGACCGCCAGTTCACCGCCATCGAGCTGACCGATGCCTATCTGGACGCCATCGAAACGGCCAACCCGGTGCTGAACGCCTATGTCGCGACAACGCCCGACAGGGCGCGCGCGATGGCCGCCGCTTCGGACGTGCGGCTGGCGGCCGGGGAAGCGGGTGCGCTCGAGGGAATCCCGCTGGGCATCAAGGACCTGTTCGCCACCCAGGGCGTGCACACGCAGGCCGGCAGCCACATTCTCGATGGCTTCGAGCCACCCTACGAATCGACCGTCACGGCCAATCTGTGGGCCGACGGCGCGGTGATGCTGGGCAAACTGAACATGGATGAGTTCGCCATGGGCTCGTCCAACGAGACATCCTACTACGGCCCGGTCACCAACCCCTGGCGGGCGAGAGGCGACAACAAGGCCCTGGTGCCCGGCGGTTCGTCAGGCGGGTCGGCGGCATCGGTCGCAGCACGGCTGTGCGCAGGCGCGACGGCCACCGACACCGGCGGTTCGATCCGCCAGCCGGCCGCGTTCACGGGCACCGTGGGCATCAAGCCGACATATGGCCGCTGCTCGCGCTGGGGCATTGTCGCTTTTGCCTCCTCGCTCGATCAGGCCGGACCGATCGCCCGTGACGTGCGCGATGCGGCGATCCTGCTCGGTTCGATGGCCAGCATCGACGACAAGGACACCACGTCGGCTGATGTGCCCGTGCCCGACTACGAGGCGGCGCTGGGCGGATCGGTCAAGGGCATGACGATCGGCATTCCGGCCGAATACCGGCTTGACGGCATGCCGCCGGAGATCGACGCGCTTTGGGAGCAGGGCATCGCCTGGCTCAAGGACGCGGGCGCGCAGATCAAACCGATCGCGCTGCCGCATACCAGATATGCGCTGCCGGCATATTACATCGTTGCTCCGGCCGAGGCATCGTCCAACCTGGCGCGCTATGACGGCGTCAAATACGGGCTGCGCGTGCCGGGCAACGACATCATCGAAATGTATGAGAACACGCGCGCGGCCGGCTTCGGCGCCGAGGTCAAGCGCCGTGTGATGATCGGCACCTATGTGTTGTCGGCCGGCTACTACGATGCCTACTATCTGCGCGCGCAGAAGGTGCGCACGCTGATCAAGCGTGACTTCGAGACGGTGTTCGCCGATGGGGTCGACGCGATCCTGACGCCGGCCACGCCGTCGGCGGCGTTCGGGATCGGAGATCAGGACATGAGCGCCGATCCGGTGAAGATGTATCTCAACGACATCTTCACGGTCACGGTGAACATGGCGGGCCTGCCGGGCATCGCCGTGCCCGCCGGCCTTGACGGCAGCGGATTGCCGCTCGGCCTGCAGCTGATCGGCCGGCCGTTCGACGAGGAGACGCTGTTCCGCTGCGCCGACGTGATCGAGAAGGCGGCAGGCCGCTTTGAGACGGAGGCATGGTGGTGAGCGACGCACACGAAGCGCTGGACGCGCTGCGCGAGGGCAACTTCGCCATGGGGCCGGGCTATGAACGCGCGCACGCGATCGCGCAGCGCCATGAAGGCGAGGCGCTCTACGACTGGATCCATGCCTTGTGTCATCGCATCGAAGGCGATGACGCCAATGCCGGCTACTGGTATCGAAGGGCCGGCAAGACGCCATATCGGGGCGCGTTCGCCGACGAACACGCGGCGATTTCGGCGGCGATCGGCGGTTGATCGCCACCGTCTGATGCGGCCATATTGGGGCCGATGTCGTTTTTCACGCATGTTTTCGAAACAGTGATTGCCCGCCATCCGATCGGCAACGGTGAGCGCATCGTCCACTACACGGTCGTGTACCTGCCTTCGGCCATGGTTCCGCAACTGCCTTTCGATGCGCATCCAAGGCTGCGCGTGACCGGTGAGATCGCCGACGTTCCGATCGAAGGGGCGTGGCAGCCCGCCGGCGATGGCCGACGCTATCTGATGGTGCCCAAGACCGTCTTTGAGAACGCCGGCGTCGCGGTTGGCGACCGTGTGGAGGTTCGCTTCAAGGTCGGCGATCAGGATGCGGTGGACGTGCCCGATGCGCTTCATCGCGCGCTCGGCGCCGACCGCGATCTCATGGACAAGTGGCGCGTGCTGACACCCGGTGCGCAACGGGCGTTTGCTTATCGTGTCGCCTCGGCGAAGACCGAAAAGACCATCA
>CAZSFA010000021.1:0-28392 GCA_964606055.1 uncultured Oceaniradius sp.
CGCCCATATAGACCGTCAGCCAGCCAACCATCGCGCCCATGGTCATGATGCCCTCGATGCCCAGATTGAGAACGCCAGCCCGTTCGCACAAAAGCGCGCCCAGGACGCCGAAGATCAGCGGGGTTGCGATGCGCAGCACCGCCGCCCACAGGCTCGCAGACCCAAGGATTTCGATCGCTTCGCTCATCGGCGGATCCGGTAGGTGGTGAACAGGAGCGCGATCAGCATCGTCAGCAGCGACAGCGCCATGATCACATCGGCAATGAAGCTGGGTATGCCTGTCGCCCGGCTCATCGCGTCGGCGCCGACAAAGATCGTGGCAACGAAGATCGCGGCCGCCACCACGCCGGCGGGGTGCAGCGCGGCGAGCATGGCGACGACAATGCCCGAATAGCCGAACCCGGGCGACAGCGATGTGGTGACATTGCCGGTCACGCCCATCACCTCGATCGCGCCGGCCAGACCGGCCAGACCGCCCGACAGCAGCGCCACGCCCATGATCGTGCGCGGCAGGGACACGCCGGCAAACGACGCCGCGCGCGGGTTGAAACCGGCGGCACGCGCTTCGGCGCCGAACACGGTGCGCGACAGGATGAGCCAGACGACGCCGGCGGCCGCGATCGCGATCAGAAGGCCGACATGCAGCCGCGAACGCGGGACAAGATCTGGCAGGCGGAAATCGCCATCGACCGGCACAGATTGCGGCCAGCCGAACGCCAGTGGATCGCGCAGCGGCCCCTCGATCATCAGGCCGACGAAGAGGATGACGATGAAGTTCAGCAGGAGCGTGGTCACCACCTCGTCGACGCCGAACCGCAGGCGCAGGAACGCCGGACCGGCGAGCAGCAGCGCGCCGGCGAGCATACCGCCGGCCATCAGGACCGCGATGCCGATCACAGGCGGCACGCCGGACAGCATGGAGTGGCCGACGGCCGCCGCCAGCAGCGCGCCGACATAGAACTGGCCCTCCCCGCCGATGTTCCAAAGCCGGGCGCGAAAGGCGACAGCGGCGGCAAGGCCGGTCAGAATGAGCGGAGTCGCGCGGGTCAACGTCTCAGTGATCGACAGGCGCGAACCGAACGCGCCGGTCAGCATCTCGCCGAACGCGGTCAGCGGGCTGACGCCTCCGAGCGCAATCAGCCCCGAACTGAGGACCAATGCGGTTGCGATCGCGGCGATCGGCGCGGTCGCGGCCAGCGCGATCGGCACATGGGCGCGGCGCTCAAGCCGCATCGGGCTGATCCCACACACCGGACATCATCAGGCCCAGCTTGCGCGCATCGGCGTGTTCGGCGTCGATGGGGTCCGAGAGCCGGCCCTTGACGATCGCCTGCATGACATCGGCCAGCGCGGTCGCCTCTTCCAACTCCTCGGTGACCAGCAGGATGGCGGCGCCCTGCCCGCGCGCGGCCAGCAACTCGGCATGCACAGCGGCGATGGCGCCCTCATCAAGGCCGCGCGTTGGCTGGTTGGCGAGTATGAAGCGCGGCTTTGCGGCCAGCATGCGGCCCAGGATGAGCTTTTGCATGTTGCCGCCCGACAGCAGGCGCGTGCGCGTTTCGGGCGTCGCGCCGCGAATGTCGAACCGTTCGATCAGATCGCCGGCGAACCGGCGCGCGGCCCCCTGTCGAACAAAACCGCGCGTGGAGAACGACGCATCGCCAAGCCGTTCGAGCGTCGCATTTTCCCAAACGGCCAGTTCGCCGACCGCGCCTTCGGCGTGGCGGTCTTCGGGTATGCGGCCCACACCGGCCCTGACCAGCGCGCGCGGACCGAGCCGTGTCATGTCCTCGCCGCCCAGCGACAGGCGGCCAGCGTTTGGTCGCACCAGCCCGGAAAGAAGCGCGCCAAGGGCCGCCTGCCCATTGCCGGAGACGCCGACGACCGCCAGGATCTGGCCGGCGCGCACCTCGAAATCGACAGCGTCGAGCCGGGTGTGGCCGCCTTCAATGATGGTGACCGACCGCGCCTCAACGACAGGTTCCCCCGCCGGCCGGTCGTCGCGCCTTGGCCGGGCAACGCGGCGGCCGACCATCAGTTCGGCCAGTTCGGCCGGATCGGTTTCGGCGGTCTTGCGTTCGGCGACGTGCCGCCCGCCGCGCAAGACCACCACCCGGTCCGAAGCGGCCATCACCTCGTGCAGCTTGTGGCTGATGAAGATGATCGACAGGCCGTTCGCGGTCATGCCGCGCAGGGTCGCGAACAGGCGTTCGGCCTCGGGGCGGGCCAGCACGGCGGTCGGCTCGTCGAGAATCAGAATGCGCGCCTGCCGGTAGAGCGCCTTGAGGATCTCCACGCGCTGGCGTTCGCCGACCGAAAGATCCGCAATGCGCGCATCGGGCGCGACCGGCAGACCGAACCGCTCGGCGATCTGCATCAGGCGCGCCCGCGCCTGCCCGCGTCGGCTGCGCGCCCAGTGCAGGGGTTCGGAGCCAAGGACCACGTTTTCGAGCACGGTCAGATTGCCGGCGAGGGTGAAGTGCTGGTGCACCATGCCGACGCCGGCTTCGATCGCCGCGCGCGGCCGGCCGGACGGCAGCGCCTTTCCGAATACGCGCACCTCCCCCGCATCGGCCGTGTAGTGGCCGAACAGGATGTTCATCAAGGTGGTCTTGCCGGCGCCGTTTTCGCCCAGAAGGGCCAGAATCTCACCCTGCGCGAGCGACAGGCTGACATCATCATTGGCCACAAGGGGGCCGAAGCGCTTTGTGATGCCGTCCAGTTCAAGGACGGCCGTCACGACACCATCCCGGCCAGGGCGAACGGAAATTCGAGCGTCGGCGCCAATGCCTCGAGCCGCGCGCCCAGCGCCAGCACCGCGCGATCGGCGCCCATCGGCCCGATCAGTTGCAGACCGACGGGCATTCCGTCGGCCGTGCCGAAGGGGAGCGCCAGCGCCGGCAGGCCGGCGATGTTGGCAAGCGAGGCATTGGGCGCGATCGCGGCCATCTGGTCGAACCGCGCGCCGACATCGGTGGCTTGGGCGTCGAACGCACCGATTGCCGGCGCGGCATCGGACAGGACGGGCGACAAGAGGAGGTCGTAGCCGTCAAACAGCGCCCATGCACGATGCGAAATGCTGGCGATCTCACGGCTTGCGGCAAACAGCGCGGGCGCGCCCATGGCCCGGCCTTCGGCCGCCGCGGCCGCACTGATCGGCGTCACCTCGTCATCGGTGATGTCCATGGTGTCGAACCAGTCGGCCATCGAGGCCGTCAGCACCGCCCTGACGACTGCCTGCGATCGCGTGCCGAGCGCGTCGGGCGATTTGATCGTGTGGATATGGCATCCGGTGTCGGCGAGCGCGTCGGCCGCCGCGATGACCGCCTTGGTGAGCGGGGTGGCGCAGCCGTCCGGGATCGCCATGCCGATACGCATCTGGCTGGGCAGCATACGCTCGGCCGCCTCGGCGAACGGGCCACGCGCGTTGCCGGAGGTCACGTCGAAGGCGGTGGTCACATCGCGCACCGACCGCGCAAGCACGAGTTCGGCCGCAATGCCCATCAGATGATTGTTGAACTCGGGGCCGCCCGGCATCGCGCCACGGCTGGGCTTGAGACCGACAAGGCCGGTGCATGCGGCCGGCACGCGGATCGAGCCGGCGGCATCGGTGGCGTGCGCGATCGCGACGATGCCGGCAGCGACAGCGGCGGCCGCACCGCCCGACGAGCCGCCCGGCGACAAGGCCTGGTTCCACGGGTTGCGGGCCGGCGCGGCGCCCGGCGGTTCCGATGTCAGCGACAGGCCGAACTCGGCCACCGTCGTCAGGCCGAACGGAATGAGGCCGGCGGCACGGAACCGCGCAAACAGCGCGCTGTCGGTCTCGGGATCGGACTGGCGGGCGCGCAGCGCGGGCGAACCTGCGCCCGGTGCCATGCCGGCGGCCGCCGAGCCCAGATCCTTGGCGAGGAAGGGAACGCCATGCAGCGGCCCCCGCGCATCCTGTGGCGCCGCATCGGCCTTGTCGGCGGCCGCGAGCGCCAGCTCCGGCTCGAGCCGCGTGATCGCGCCAAGGGCGGCCCGCTCCCTGGCCGCCCCGATTGCCGCCTCCATCGCCGCGCGCGCGGTCGTGCGCCCCGCCGCGATGGTTCTGGCGAGCGCGGTTGCGTCGGACACGGACCGGTCCTAGGCCGGTTCCTCGGCGTTGATCGGCACATCGAACGCACCGGACTGGATCGCCGCGCGCCGCTCCTCCATGGCCGGGATCGCGTCGGCCGGCACCATTTCGGCGACATAGATCAGGTCGTTGCCACCGTGTTTCATGAACGAATACTCGGTGTAGTCGCGACCGACCGGATTGCCGTCGGAGATGTCGGACACGATCGCATCAATCGTGGGGCCGTAGTTCCAGATCGCATTGGCAAAGACGGTCTCGGGGTAACGCGGCGGGTAGTCGATCAGCGAGCCGATCGCCTTGACGCCGCGTTCCTGGGCGGCGTCGGCCGTGCCGATCCGTTCGCCGAACAGGATGTCGGCGCCGGCGTCGATCTGGGCTATGGCGGCTTCCTTGGCGCGGGCCGGGTCGAACCAGGCGCCGATGAACCCGTTGAGGAAGCTGGCGTCGGGATTGACCTCCATCACGCCCATGCGGAACGCGTTGATCAACAGGTTGACCTCGGGGATCGGATAGCCGCCGACCGAGCCGAAGACGCCCGAGTCCGACATCGTGCCGGCCAGCATGCCGGCCAGATAGGCCGCCTCATGGTTGCGGGTGCCGAACACGCCGAAATTGTCGCCTTCAGGGCCGCCGGACGAACCCATCAGGAAGGCGGTTTCGGGATAATCAGCGGCGACCTCGCGCGCCTCGCGCTCGACGGCATAGCTTTCGCCCCAGACCAGTTCGACGCCGGCCTCGGCGTATTCGCGCATGGCGCGCGGATAATCGGTCGCCGACACGCTTTCGGAGAACTCATAGGCGATCTTGCCGGCTTCGGCCGCTTCCTGCATGGCCAGGTGGATGCGCGAGTTCCAGGCGTTTTCCACGGGCGAAGCGTGAACGCCGGCAACGCGCGTTGCGGTCATGGCGCTGGCGTGACGCAGATAGGCCGGAAGGGCGAGCGTTGCGCCGGTGCCGATCAGGACGTTTCGGCGGGTGGTTGCAAAAGCCATTTCAGTATTCCTTTTCCAGTCGCATCAATTCGGGTCGGATCGTGTGCGTCCATCGGTCGGCGTCGAGGCGCATCGGTTCATGACGGCAAAGCGGGCGCGTAATCGGCCGGGTCCAGAGTATCGGGTCGCCCGTCGAGCGCAAGCGACGCCTGGCGCGGCGGCGTGCGGGCGATCACCTGACCGCCGCGGACGACGGCCAGCCGGGTCGCCCTGAGCCGCACCGCCTCGATCGGGTCGCGCGCCTGCAAGACCACGAGATTGGCCGGCCCACCGACGCGCAGGGTCGGATCGGCCAGCCCCATCGCCTTGGCGCCGTTGACCGTGACCGCATCGAACGCCCAGGCCATGGCCTCGCGCGAGGTCATCGGCAGCGCGTGGACGGCCATGTGAGCGACCTCGAGCATGTCCGCCGAGCCAAGCGGATACCAGGGGTCCATGGTGCAGTCCTGGCCGAAGGCGATGTTGACGCCCGCCTTGCGCAGTTCGGCGACGCGCGTCAGCCCGCGCCGGCGCGGAAAGGTGTCCATGCGCCCCTGCAAAGTGATGTTGATCAGCGGGTTGGGCACCACGTTGAGCCCGCTCTCGGCGATCAGGTCGACCAGCTTGACGGCATAGTAGTTGTCCATCGAATGCATTGACGTGACGTGGCTGGCGACCACGCGGCCACCAAGGCCAAGCCTTGTCGTTTCGGCGGCGAGCGTTTCGACATGCCGCGACATCGGATCGTCGGTCTCATCGCAATGCAGATCGACCGGCAGGCCGCGTTCGGCCGCGATCTGGCACAGTTGGCGCACGGAGGCTGCGCCATCGGCCATGGTGCGCTCGAAATGCGGGATGCCGCCGACGACATCAACGCCCATGTCGAGCGCCCGGATCAGGTTCCGTTCGGCATTGGGCGAGCGATAGAGACCATCCTGCGGGAAGGCGACAAGCTGAAGATCGATGTAGCCGGCAACGCGCTTGCGCACCTCGATCAGCGCCTCGACGGCCAAAAGCCGGTCATCGCAGACATCGACGTGGCTGCGGATCGACAACAGCCCCTGCGCGACCGCCAGATCGCAATAGCGCATCGCGCGCTCGATGACGGCATCATGGGTCAGCTGCGGCTTGAGTTCGCCCCACAGCGCGATGCCCTCAAGAAGCGTGCCGCTTTCGTTCAGCCGGGGCCGGCCCAGGCTGAGTGTAGCATCCATGTGAAAGTGCGGGTCGACGAAGGGCGGCGCAGCCAACCGGCCGCCGGCATCGATCTCGTGCCGCGCCCCGGCCTCGACCGACGGCGCCATCTCGACGATCCGGCCGTCGCTGATCGCGATGTCCAGCGGCCCTCGCCCATCGGTCAGCCGCGCGCGACGTACGACCAGATCCAGCATCGTCAAGAACGCCCAAGCCCCTCAAAATCCGGAGTTAAGCAGGGGCTCCAGAGCCGGTCAAGCGCAGGCAAACGCACCCCACAGGCTGCTGAACGGCGGGGCACAACCGCGGCCGGCGCGGGGCTGGCGGCGATGTCCGGCGATCAGTAGACGTCGCGCAGATAACGCTTTTCGCGCTTGAGGTTGCCGACATATTCGGCGGCGCCATCGTCGGACAGGCCGCCATGTTCGGCGATCAGTTCGGCCAGCGCCGTGTCGACGTCGCGCGCCATGCGCGTGGCATCGCCACAGACGTAGAAATAGCCGCCCTCTTCCAGCCATGAGAACAGCGCCTTGCCGTTCTCACGCATGCGGTTCTGGACGTAGATCTTCTCTTTCTGGTCGCGCGAGAAGGCGAGATCGAGCCGGGTCAGAAGCCCGTCGGCGCTCATCGCGCCGATCTCGTCCTCATAGATGAAGTCGTCGGCGCGGTGCTGGTCGCCGAAGAACAGCCAGTTGCGGCCCTTGGCCCCTCGCTCGCGGCGCTCTTCGAGGAATGCGCGGAACGGGGCGATGCCGGTGCCCGGCCCGACCATGATCATCGGCACGTCATCGTTCTCCGGCGGACGGAACGCCCGGTTGGGCGAGACGAACACGGGCACGTTGTCGCCTTCGGCCACATCGTCGGCAAGGAACGTCGAGCACACGCCGCGGTGCGGCCGGCCGTCGAAGTCCCAGCGCACGGCCGCGACGGTCAAATGCACTTCCGAGCCGTGTGCCTTGGGGCTCGAGGAGATCGAGTAGGCGCGATGCTGCAGCGGCCGGGAGAGCTTGAGGAACTCCTCGACGCTGACCACCAGCTTGTCATCGAGATTGAGAAGGTCGAGCGTGTCGCGTCCCCAGAGGAACGCGTCCAGCGCCTCCTTGTCGCCATTGGCAACGATCGAGCACAACTCGTCGTCGCCGCTGCGTTCTGCGATCGTCGCAATCAGGTCCTTGGACGGCGTTGCGATCTCGAACTGGTAGCACAGAAGATGCCCCAGCTCGGCGTCGAAGCCATCGACCTCGGTGTCCGGCTTGGCGCCGAGGCGCTCGATCAACGTGGCGACCAGTTCGGCATTGTTCTGCGGGATGACGCCGAGCGCGTCGCCGGCCTCATAGGTCAGGCCGCTCGCCTCGAGATCGAAGGCGAAGTGCCTGATTTCCTTGTCCGAGCCCGAACCGGACAGGAGCCGGTTCTCGACCGTCGGCGCGGGGTACGGGTTCTTGCGGTTCCATTTGGGCTTGTCGGGCGCAGGCGCCGCATCGGCGCCATTGGGCGCCGGCGCGCCCGTTCCGACCGGCGCAACTTCGGCAACCAGCGGCAATGTCGCCGCGATCCACTCGGCGGCGGGGTCCTCGAAGTCGACATCGCAGTCGATGCGCGGCGTCAGGCGCTTGGCGCCCAGTTGCTCAAGGCGGATGTCGACCAGCTTGCCGGCATGGCAGAACTCGTCATAGCTGGTGTCGCCCAGCGCAAGCACGCCGTAGTGCAGCTTTTCAAGGCGCGGCGCGGTGTTGGCCGACAGCGCGTCCCAGAACATCTGCGCATTGTCGGGCATCTCGCCCTCGCCATAGGTCGAGACGACGACGATCAACTGATCCATGTCGGCGAGCTGTTCCATGGGCACGTCGTCCATGCCGGCGACCCGCGTGGCAAAACCCTTGGCGCGCGCGGCGGCCGCTGCCTCCTCGGCGACGGTCTCGGCATTGCCGGTCTGCGTGCCGTACAAGATGTCGAGCGTGGCCGCGGCGGCCTGATCGCCGGCGGCAGGCGCCGTTTCCATGGCGATGGCCGCACGCGAGTTCAGGCCGGCCAGGAAACCGGCCAGCCAGGCGCGCTGGTCTTCATTGAACGGAGCTGCGTCCGGGAAGAAAGGATGCTTCATGCTGATTTGAACCGTCTCAGGCGGCGACCCGTTCAGGCAGCGATCTGCCGGCGAACAGTTGCTCGAAACTTGGAATGGCGCCCATCTGCTCCCGGTTCTTCTGGTCCTGATGCAGGATCCAGCCATAGGTGCCGGGACTGTCCATCGACAGGATGTTGCGCAGGCTGAGCGCACGCTTGAAGTCGGCGAGGCGCTTGTCGGAGACCATGATGGCCAGATCCTCGTCGCCGTAATCGGCCACAGCGTCGCGCGCATGGCGCAGGAGCGCGTTCATCAGCGCGAAATCCTCAGTGAGGATCAGATTGCGCGTTGCCTTGACCGCCTGCGGCGAGGACACAGCGGTGCCCGACGGCAGGCGCTTGAGCGCGATCGTCTGCGCGGTGTCGAGCACCATCCAGTTGTTGAGCAGGCGGAACATCTCGTCGGTGTCGACATCGCCGTAGTGCGGCACGCGCCCGCCCATGACGGCCTCCCCCGACCGCCAATGGCGCTTGAGCTTGTTGACCTGCATGGCGGCAAGGCCGGTGGCCAGTTCCTCGACCAGCGCCTTTCTTGGCTTTGCGGCCAGAATCGCTTCGGCATCCTGATACTGCAGCAGCGCCTTGGGCATGATGAACGCAAAATGTTGGCGTTCGTTCTCCCAATCGTCGAGGATCGCCCTGGCGCGTTTGGAGCCGGTCGCCTCCAGATGCCAGGTGAGCAGGGTGTGGACCGCCTCGGCATGGATCTCGGCCAGCGGATCGTTGCCGGTGATCGAACCCATCAGCACCGAATCCTGGCTGATGAAGCCTGGCAGCCGTCCTTCGGGATCGTACTGGTAGGCGAAGCCGCCCGACATGCCGTTGCCGAACCCCTTGGCAAAGCCGCCAAGATTCAGAACCGCGCCGTTGGTCATGTACTCGGCACAGAAATCGCCGACGCCTTCAACGACCGCCGTTGCGCCAGAGTTGCGCACCGCAAAGCGGTCGCCCGCCTGCCCTTCGATGAAGGTGCGGCCGCCGGTTGCGCCGAACAGGGCGAAGTTGCCGATCAGCACGTTGTCGCCGGACGCCTTGCGGCCCGATTGGGGCGCACGCACGATGATCTCGCCGCCGCAGGCGCCCTTGCCGACCCCGTCATTACAGGTGCCGGTGTGCTGCATCACCATGCCGTCATTGCAGAAGGCGGCATAGGACTGGCCGGCCGAGCCCTGGGTCGCAACATTGATCGTGCGCGGCCGCAGGTAACGGCGGCCACGGCTGTCCTTGAGGACCGCCGGCAGATCGGTGTCGGGCATGTCGTGATTGAGCAGGCGCTCCATGTCGATTGCCAACTGCCCGCCAACGCTCTTGTTGCGGTTGCTCAGTTGCAGATCGTTTCCGCCGATCCGGATATGGTCCTTGCCGCCATCGACCAGCGCCGAGCGGACCAGATCGAGCATCATGTCGTCGACCGAGTAGTCCTTTTCCAGGTAGATCGGGTTGTCGACCGTGTTCTCCGGCACGCGCGTGAGCATATCGCGCAAGTTCAGCCGGCCAACCGAGGACGGATGGTCGAGCAGGTGCAGAAGATCGGAGCGCCCGCGTGCTTCGCGCAGCGACCGGAAGCCCAGTTGCGCCAGGATTTCACGCACCTCATGAGCGATGTTGACCAGATACTGCGCCAACGCGCGCGGGTCGCCATCGAACACTTCGGGGTTTGTCGTCAGCCCGGCCGGACACTTGATGTTGCAGTTCTTGGCCATGACGCATTTGAGCATCATCAGCGCGGTGGTGCCGAACTCGAAGCTGTCGCCGCCCAGAAGCGCCGACTTGACGACGTCGGAGCCGGTCTGGTGGGCGCCCGAGCAGCGCAGGACCACTTTCTGCCGGATGCCGTTGGCGCAGAGCGCCTGATGCACTTCGGCAATGCCGATCTCGGCGGCGCGGCCGGTGTATTTGAGCGAAGTGACGGCCGCCGCGCCCGTGCCACCGGTGTTGCCGGCAACGTTGATGACGTCGGCGCCGGCCTTGGCGACGCCCACCGCAATCGTGCCGATGCCTTCGGAGCTGACCAGCTTGACGATCACCCGCACGCGGGCCGCCTTGCAGTCGTGAATGAGCTGCGCCAGATCCTCGATCGAATAGATATCGTGGTGCGGCGGCGGGCTGACGAGTTCCACGCCGGGCGTGCCGCCACGGGCGGCCGCAATCTCGACGGTGACCTTGGGCGCGGGCAACTGGCCGCCCTCGCCCGGCTTGGCGCCCTGGCCGATCTTGATCTCGATCTCTTCCAGGTTCGGATCGGCCAGATAACCGGCCCAGACGCCGAAGCGGCCCGATGCGAACTGCTTGATGCGCGAAGCGCGAATGGTGCCATAGCGCGAGATGTGCTCGCCGCCCTCGCCGGAGTTCGACATGCCGCCGGCCATGTTGGTGCCGTGCGCGACCGCCTCGTGGGCGCTGGCCACCAGCGCGCCATGGCTCATCGCGCCCGACGCCAGGCACGGCGTAATCTCATGGGCGGGCTGCACGTCGTCGAGCGGCACCGCCGCCGGCGCATCGCGCAGCCGGCTGATGTAGTCGAGCGCCTCGCCATGCACGGTCATGTGCAGCGCGCCGCCCTGAATCCAGTGGCCGGTGATCGACGAACGGAACCGGTCGACCAGCGACTGGCCAAGCGCGTCGACGCGGCTCAGGTCCCTGGCAAGCGGGCCAGTCAGCCGCAGCGCGTAATGCCCGTCGGCGACCTTCTCGGCGCGCAGGCCGCGAATGACGAAATCGTTGTTGCCGGCGCGGTTGAACAGCATCATCTCGCGGCGGATGTCCTGATGGTCGCGCAGGAAGGTGATGTCGGCCGGGAAAGCCAGCACATCGCGCAACGCGGCCGGACGCTTGGCTCGCTCCTCGGCCATGTTCAGCGAGAACCGCCGATAGCCGGGCGTCATGGTGAAGGCATCGATCGCTTCGGGGGTCAGCTTGTCGAAACTGGTGTGCGCGTAGCCGGTTTCGTCGATGTCGAACGCATCGCGCATCTTGCCCAGCGTCATCAGACGCATGGTGTCGGCCGCTTCGCGTGTTTCGTCCTCGCCTTCGTCCTCTTCGGCAAACGCGATCTTCTCTTCGGTCAGTTCGACAAAGCCGCGCACGGCCGCGGCGCCATAGGAATGGCCCGCGCCTTCGCTGCGCTCCTTGAACAGGCCCAGAATGGGGATGTCGGCGTCGGCTTCGACGGTCAGCGCGCGCGCATGCCAGTCGGCGACGGACTGGGCGACCACCGCAAAGCCGACACCGCCCACCGGGCTCTTCATGTTGGGGAAGTAGCGCTTGAACACCGGATCGTCGGTGTCGAGGAAATTGGGCTCGAAGAACTCGCCGCCCGAATAGCTCTCCACCGTGCACAGGCCCACCTTGCCCATGGTCTTCATCAGCGACTTTTCGGCTGCCTTGACGAAGCGCCGATAGGCGGTGGACGGATCGTCGGCAAATGTGTCCTGCGCGCGCAACCGCACGCCCAGCGGATAGACCGCCGCGGCACCGAAACCGAGCGAGCAGGCAATGTGATGCGCCGAGGCGATCTGGCCGCTTTCGACGATGATCGAGGCGCGCAGGCGCAGACCTTCCTCGATCAGCCGCTGGTTGACCGCCGAGACGGCAATGGTCATCGGAATGGCGGCGCGTTCCCGGCTGACATGGCGGTCGGACAGGATGACGATGCCGCCATCGGTGCGCACGAACGCCTCGACCTGATCGCACAGCGCATCGATTGCCGTAATCAGCGCCTTTTCGTTGGCTGGCCCGCCTTCGAGAACGGGAGTGTACAGAAGATCGAACTCGCCGATCGGGCACACATCCTGCGACTTGACCTTGAGCATGTCGGCCATGGTCAGGATCGGCGAGGACAAGACGATCTGCTTGCGGCCCTCATGCGCGGCATGGCCGGCATGGGGCTTGGCGCCAAGCGCCACGCGCAGTGTCATGCCGTCCGCCTCGCGGATGGAGTCGAGCGGCGGGTTGGTCACCTGCGCAAAGCGCTGGGAGAAGTATTTGGCAACGCCGCCCTCATTGTCGGACAGCGCGTTGATCGCGTTGCCATAGCCCATCGCCGATACCTTCTCGGCGCCGGTCGCCAGCATCGGGTCCATCAGAAAGCGGAAGCTCTCCTGATTGTGCGCATAGGCAACATAGCGGGCCGGCGTGACCAGATCGCCGTCATAGCGCTTGGCGGCGATCTTGGGGTCGATCATCGCCTCGGGCAGATCGTCGACATGCAACTGCGCCTCGGCGAGCAGCGCCGAGTAATCCTCCGCCTCAGCCAGCATTTCGAGCGTCTGGTCGGTGTCGAAGGACCGCTTGGCTTCATGATCGTAATAGAGCATGCCGCCGGCCTCGATCCGGCCGCGGCTGATGACCGTCTCGGGCGGAAACGCAATCTGGCCGGCCTCGGAGGTGACCGCGATGTAGTCGTCTGTCTCGATCGACCGCAGCGGGCGCAGGCCGAGGCGGTCGAGGCGCGCGCCGACGATGCGGCCATTGCCGAAGATCAGCGCCGCCGGGCCATCGTTCTTTTCCTCATAGAGCGAGAAATAGGCCAGCATGTCGCGTACCGCGGGCGAAAGGGTCTGATCGTTCTCCCAGGCCGGCGGCATCATCGAGACGACCGCCGTCACCAGGTCGAGATCGTCATCATACATGCGCGACTGCAGCGTCTGGTCGAGACGGCAGCTGTCGGACTGGCCATTGGGGCGCACGATGGCGCTGTTGCGGGCGCGGGCGACGGCCGCCTCCGACAGGCGGTTCTTCTTGTCGGTGTTCAACTCGCCATTGTGCGCCATCAGCCGGAACGGCTGGGCCATGGTCGGATGCGGATCGGTGTTGGTCGAAAACCGCGTATGGAAGTAAAGCGAATGGACCGCGTGGTCCGGATCGCTGAGATCGCGGAAATAGGGCACGATCTCGTTCGAGTTGAGACGGCCCTTGAACACCTGCGTGTTGGCCGACAAAGAGATCGGGTAAAGGCCCTTGAGCGCAGGATCGGTGTAGGCAATCGCCTCGATCGCCAGAAGCGCCTGATGGATCAGCCGGTCGAAGTCATGGCCGTGTACGTCGTCGGGCGCGGCAAACACCCACTGGCGTATGCGCAACTGATAGCTGATCGCGGCCGGGCGGATCGCATCGTTGTCGACGGGCATGTCACGGGCGACCAGAATGTCCATGCCGCGCGCGGTCAGCGCCTCTTCGATGATCGCAAAGGCACGTTCGTGCTCGCCGGCATCATCGGGCAGGAAGAAGTTGCCGACGCCGAAGCGGCGCGCCTTGAGCCGCTTGCCGACGATCTTGCTGAAGAAGGGCAAGGACAGATCGACGCTGATGCCAGCGCCGTCGCCGACGCCAATCGACGACATGCCGCCGCGGTGGGGCACCGCGCACAGCGCCTGGTGCCCGAGCAACATCAGCTCATGGGTCTGCACGCCATCCTTGCGCGTCAGAAATCCAACGCCGCAATTGTCGCGTTCATCGCCTGGATTGTAGAGCCCAAAAGGATTTGCCGCCATTTCCACGATCGCGTCACCTGCCAGTCCGATAACCATCTTCTTTAAGAAGCGAAGCGCATTGGCGGTTTGATCGTGCCGCCGGCTTCTGTTCCATCATATAAGACGGAGACCGCTGTGGGAAAAGTGTTCCCTTTGCGGCACAATAGCGACGAATAAACGGGATCAGGCGCCCTTGCAAGCCGCCGGCAAGCGCCCGGCCCGACGAAAACGGGCCGATACCTGCTCAGCCGACGCCGCCAAGCCTTTGAACAACAATGACAAAGCTGGCGAACCCGGCAGAAATGATGGCAACCTGGCCTGACCCGAGCCGCCGTCTGGCCCCATGTCGCAGATCGGTTGCCTGGAGCGACGGGCCGGGGTGGCCATGCGGGGTCGCAGTCCAGGTCGGCGCGCCCGCCGTCTTGTCTGCGACGATGGCGATGAGACAGCCGCACCACGTCCAGCCGCATGCAACTCCCCCTGGTGGACGCGGGCATCCCAACGATCAACCGACGGGAGGAGCGGACCTGACCTTACCTTCAGGCGCGCTCCCGTTGGCTTGGTTTCGCAACATGCCCGCCTCGCTGCGGATGACTTCACCGATCGGACCCCCGATCCTGGCGATGATTCCCGTCATGGTCTCCGCCGAGCCTTCCGTCAGCCACATCGGCGACTTTTTCAGGAACTGAAACCCGCGATCGATGTTGTAGCCAGGCAAGGTGTAAGCGCTGCCTTGGCGGGCAACCGCGGTAAGTATGAAGTTGATACGCCTCTCGCGTCCTTCGATCGTATCATTGGGGGCTGACATAGCCTGATCCGATAGCGCGTACAGTGCCGGCCCATCGAGAATAACGATCTCCCCGGCAATCCTGTCGATCGTCCTGTTGTCCAATCGAGCCAGTTGATCACCAAGGGCCGTTTCATTTGACGTCGATCCGTGGGTGAAGCCGTTGGCGATCGCCCACTGTGTCAATCCGACTTCTCCACGCTGGACGGTTTGTTTCTTGTCGTCACGGATTTCGAGCCTGGACCAGAACCGCTGGAATGCTCGCGTCGCAATCACCTTGGCGCTGAATCCGAGCGCGAAAGACGTATAGTGAAAGTGCTTGCATGCCGCTGAGTAGTTCCACGTAATCTCCTGCAGCCTATGCACGGGGGGGCGCGCGATCCCGCAATTTGATGCGGATCCCACAAGATCCACGTCCAGTTCCCGTGCGTCCTCGAACCAGCTTGTCGGCTGGTCGACCATCCAGCACGAATCGTTGAGTATCCAAAGGCGCTCAAGGCCGGCAAACTTGGGCGCCAGTTCCATTACACCATCCCGATAGCCGCCGAAGTCATAGCCGACATTTGGACGCTCGATGATACCGCAACTCAAGGCTGCCACCTGTCCGCGCTCATGATCGGAGAGCGGCAGATTTGAGACGACGAGTGGGGCGATGCCCTGCGAAGCCATCACGTTCAATGCATGAAGGTGCGACTGCAGCAGCCCCATGTTCGGGTAAATGAGGTACACGGCCATCTCGCGAGCATCGGGAAGCTTGCCGCTTGTCCGCCTTATCGCCCTCGACTGGACCAAGTCATACCAGCGGCGGAAATAGACCATACGCGCCGCCTCGGTCGACCATCGGTACACTTGACGCGCGGGACGTTTTACCTCTCGCCGCAGCTTCCACAACGGAATCATGAACTGTACCTCAGATACGTGAACCGCGTCGGTTGGCGACGCGACTTGAAACCAATGCACCTTGCGCGCGGTATCACAAGGTGCGGTTCCGCTTCTGCTTATCGCGGCCGATCAAGGCAACGCAATTGCGTTGACGAAGGCCTCAGACAAGACCATCGACGAGCGTGCCCGTTCTCTCCAGCTGCCATTGCTTATGCTGACGGAGTTTGAAGACCGCGTTTATTGGAACGGGATGATGCAATGCGCACGCCGGAAACGCAGGCTTGGTCATTGAGCTGATCGACACTTGCCGAACAGGGACCCGGAAATTGCTTGCAAGTGATTGAAAGAGTTGGCGAACCCGGCAGGATTCGAACCTGCGACCTGATGATTAGAAGTCACCTGCTCTATCCAGCTGAGCTACGGGTCCGTCATCAGCGATATAGGCGGCTTGCTTGGGGACGCGCAACCGGGCTTGCGCGGCCAGATCGACCCACGCGCCGGGGCCAAGAACGTCAGTGGGTCCAGGGAACGCGCCGGTCGTAGCGGAAGTTGTCCGAATAGGCCTGACGGCGCCGTTCGGGCCGGTTGGGCTCGTCGATCCGGTAGGCGATGCCGTGCCGCTCGGCATAGGCGACCGCCGCGTCGCGGGTCTCAAAGCGAAGCCGTACCTGCGTCTTCATGTCCGATGAAGAGGTGTAGCCCATCAACGGCTCGACCCGTCTTGGCGTGTCGCGGTCGAACTCGAGAACCCACATACCGGTCTTGGCCTTGCCGGATTGCATCGCCGTCTTGGCCGGGCTGAAGATGCGTGCGCTCATGTTCGACGTCCCTGGTCACGGTTCCTGCCCGAAACCCGCGTGTGTCCGACATCGCACGATGCGGACATGGCTGGCGAGATCAAGGATGATGGTCGGAGCGGCAGGATTTGAACCTGCGACCCTCTGGTCCCAAACCAGATGCGCTACCAGGCTGCGCTACGCTCCGCGCCTTGATCTCGGGCGTTCGGTCGCCTCCATAGCGACCGCACCGCAAAACGGCAAGGCGGCAACGGGCCACACTTCCATGCCTGCGACCATCTGGGCGTCGTCGCCCTCGCCGTTGTGCCCGAGACTTGACACTCTGGGGCATGAGTCGGATTTTTTCTATATGAAAGCGGGGGAAGCGCGATGAAAAGGCCTATGGCAAGGCGGTGGCCGTCAAGCGCGAGCGGATAGATGCGATTGTCGCGCAGGACAAACCGACAAACGGATCAACCGGCGAGCCAAACGCGGGCTAGGTTCGGATCTCAGCAGAAGCGCCGAGCCCGCGATGGTTGACGGCGTGCGACGGTCCGAATCGCGTCTTTGGACTCAAAGACGCGCTCGTCCGGGCGCCGTGCCATCGATTCGGTGCGGCACGGATGACGCTACGTTCCATGTTGGCGCGACGTCTGTCATCGAGCAGGAACGAACCGAGCAGGAACCAACAAGGAGGCTCACATGGACAAGAAGACCTATCAGAAACCGATCGTGACCAAGCGCGAAACACTGTCCCTGGTCACGGCTGCGGTCGGAACAGGGCCAAGGGGTGGCGGGGGCGGCGGCGCCTGAGCCGCCGCTGATCGCTCCTTCGATACGATCGTCGGCGCGACATGCCGGCAGTCGCCGGCATCGAAACTGTCGTGAGGTCCGAAATCAGGCGGTTCTTGCGATCAATCCTTCGTGGCCGGGTGCCGCAGGCGATCGCCCGGCCGGATGCCGAGGAGGCCGGTCAGCCCGGCATGAACCTCCAGCACATAGCGCGCCGGAGCGCCTGACGGGATCGAGCGCGTCGAGAACGGCACGGTGTCCCTGGCGATCGAAACGATGTCCCCCTGCCCGTCCGCATAGATGATGTCGAGCGGCGTCGGCGTGTTGCGCATCCAGAAGCTGCGCTGTGCCTCGCCGTCGAACACGAACAGCATGGCACGGTTGCGCGGCAGGTCGGTGCGGAACATCAAGCCACGCTGGTGCTGAGACGGTGTCCGTGCGATCTCGACCTCGAACCGCGCCCGCTCGGCGCCATCGGGCGCCGCAACCACCAGCGGCACCGCGTCCACAGGCAGGCGCATCGGCTCTTGCGCGAATGCCGAACCTGCCCAGCAGGCCGCGACCAGGGCCAATGCGACCGCAGCCAAACGGCCAGAAACACGAACAGTGCGCACCAACATCCCTCCCGTCAGCATCGACGCAATGGGCGCTAGGACCACAATGCGGCGATCAGTGGGATGCCGGCGGCTGAACGCCGATATCGGGGTAGATTTCGGCCGCCATAAGACCCTTGTCGCCTTCGCCGAACCGGGCAATAACGACTTGTCCGGGACGCAATTCGGTCAACCCGAACCGGCGCAGCGTCTCCATGTGGACGAAGATGTCCGCAGTGCCCTCGCCGCGCGTGAGGAACCCGAACCCCTTTGAGCGGTTGAACCATTTGACGATCACGCGCTCCAGCCCGCTGGTCGCCGCAACCGCCTCGCGCGAGCGCTGCTCGTTGGCGGCCGGATGCACGGCGGTGGCGTTGTCCATCGAGATCACGCGAAAGGCCTGGTACCCGCGCTCACCACGTCTGGCCTCGCAGACGATGCGCGCGCCTTCGAGCGCGGTCTGGAAGCCGTCGCGCCGCAGGCAGGTCACATGCAGCATGACGTCGCCAACGCCCGCGTCATCGGGGACGATGAAGCCGTAACCCTTGGCGATATCAAACCATTTGATCGTGCCGGCGACATCAATCAGGGCGCCGGCGTCCGTCTCGCCGGTACCGGCAAGGGCGCGATCGCCGCCGGTTCCAATCGTTTTGCCGTGGCCGGACTGCGGGCCGTCACTCATGCGACACACTTCCCCTCGGCGTCCGCGCCTAAGCTGGCCCATAGTCACGGACATTGATTCGGGCTGCAGGATAGCATTACCGCTTCCGATTGCGGCAAGAGCGAAATCCAATCTGTGAAGAACCGCACACACCTTGCGCGCGCCCCACACCGCCGCGTGCGGCTTGCATCATGGTGCATTTGCGTTAGCAAAGCCGGGTCCGGCCCGCCGGCCGACACACCCCAACACGTGGAGGATCACACATGCGTTACTTGCACACGATGGTGCGCGTTCAGGACGTTGAGGCGTCGCTCGACTTCTACTGCAACAAGCTCGGTCTTGAAGAAGTGCGGCGCATGGAGAACGAGGGCGGCCGGTTCACACTGATCTTCCTCGCCGCGCCAGAAGACAAGGAGCGCGCGCTGGCCGACCAGGCGCCGATGCTCGAGCTGACCTACAACTGGGACCCCGAGGCGTATCAGGGCGGCCGCAATTTCGGCCATCTGGCCTATGTCGTCGACGACATCTATGCGCTGTGCGCCAAGCTGCAAGCAGCCGGCGTGACGATCAACCGCCCGCCGCGCGACGGGCACATGGCGTTCGTGCGCTCGCCGGACGGCATCTCGATCGAACTGCTGCAAAAGGGCGATCGGCTGCCGCCACAAGAGCCATGGGCCAGCATGGAGAACACCGGAAGCTGGTGACCGCGCATCCGCCTGTCTCCTTGTGAGGCGCGTGCATGAACCGGCACACCCCAAGGCCGGTGGCCCGGATCGCGGTCAGGCACGGATTCTTCACCCTTTGGCCTTAAATCGGCTGCAATTGCGGCCGACTGACGGCCAAAGGGACATTGCGAGCCAGCCGGTTTGACGCCATCATCGCGTTAACGTTTTGTTAACCATTTGACCGCTCACTCGCTTACGCCAGTCAATGGCGGCAGGGGATTTGGGGACTTGAACGCATCTGGCCGGATCGTGGGCGTGGCCCGCAATTGGCGTGTGTCCGCGGCAGTGACGGCCGGTCTGGCACTGTCGGCATGTTCGTCGATGGATCCGTTCGCCGGGCTTGAGACGATGCCCGCGCTCAACAGCCAAGCTGCACTGAGCACGTCTGCGTCCCATCCGTTTTTGCCGCCGCAGCCGCCGGCCGGCCTGCCCGGCGCGCCGACCAGCGCCTATGGCGGGCCGACGCCGACCGGATCAACCGCAGCCACGGCCGCATCGTCGGTTCCACTGCCCAGCACCGAACAGCCCTTCGATCTGCCGATCCCGGTCGATCGTGGTGCCAACACGGCTTCGACCCAGCCCATTCAGACGGCCTCGATTGCTCCGCAGTCGCCACCATCGATCGCACCCGATCGTGCGACGCAGCGCATCATGGCTGCCCAGAACGCGCCGACGGCAAGCAGCAGGATCCGGGTGTCGGCACCGGCGCCCCAGGCGCCGCTGATCGAGCCGCGCCGGGAACGGTCGGGATTTCTGTCTTCGCTGTTCGGGCCGCGCAACACGGCGCCGCGCCCGAGCCGATCGACAAACACGCGACAGGAGCGACCGGTGCAACTGGCCTCGGCGGCCGGGCTCGCCCGGCTTGCGCCCAACGGGCTGCGCACCCAGCATGACGGCGTCGACGTCAAATGCCTCAAGCCCGCCCTGGTGCGGCTCCTCAAAAAGGTCGAGAGCCATTACGGCAAGCCCGTGACGGTGACGTCGGGTTACCGCAGCGCGGCGCGCAATGCCCGCGCCCGTGGCGCCAAGAACTCGCTGCACATCTACTGCGCGGCCGCCGACATTCAGGTCGAGGGCGTCAGCAAATCCCGACTGGCCGCGTTCATGCGCGACCTGCCCGGGCGCGGCGGCGTCGGCACCTATTGCCACACCAACTCGGTGCATATCGACATCGGCCCCCGCCGCGACTGGAACTGGCGCTGCCGCCGCTGATTGCCGCGTTCGCATCCTCAAAAACCACGGCGTTTCGGGCACCTGTCGAAAAAGCGGTTACGGCGTCCGGTCAGGGTTGCAGCGCACGGTGATTGTCCCTATACACCGCTCACCCTACCGTGCGCCCATCGTCTAGCGGTCTAGGACGCCGCCCTTTCACGGCGGAAACACGGGTTCGAGTCCCGTTGGGCGTGCCATTTCCAAATACATGAAATTGCTGAATTATTTGGATCGTTGACCGCGTGTTGATCGACGTTCTTCTGCGACTGGAACGTCATTTTGGCACGTTAAGTGGCATGTTATCCGAAGCGTTTGATGATTCCGACGACGGGGTGCGGCGGGTCCAAGCGAGAACGGCCCTTCCAGGAGCCTTGTGTTCGCGCGTAGCCAGCCCGCATTCTTTGCAGCCGACATACACCCGATTGTATCGGGTTGGGCATACCTTCCCGACCCGCCCGCTGCGCCGCCCGTCGCCTGGCAACTCTGGCCGGGACACTCAGGGCCGGAACCTGCCCAGGCTGCAGCCCTTGAAATTGGATGATCTACTCTGGCCCGATGTCCTGGAACTGTGCAGCGGCCGAACTTGCATGCGCTCCGAACTCCGCTAATCTTCCGGTTGTGGTCGGAGGCCGATTATATGCTTCAAGTTGCAGGCGGGATCCTGTTAGCCATCGCCATAATCATCGGCGCGCTTTGGGCGTTTGCCAACGCGCGCTCGATCGGCGGCATTTTGGCACTCTTGATCCTGATCGGGGTCGTCGCCGCGGCGGTCAGATAACTGGCCAGTTGCCGACAGGTTTTGTCGGCTTCCGTCGTTCGACAAATGGATATTGTTTCGCTTTTTCAATGTCGATATGTTGTTCGACACGGCCCTACACTGTCTTTTCACGGCGGAAACACGGGTTCGAGTCCCGTTGGGCGTGCCATTTCCCTTCGATCGATCAATCATCTTGTCCAGGTGTTCTTCACCGCAAGGCGACGGCGACGCGATCAGCGATACCAGTGCGCCGGGGCGTCCCAATCGGACGCGGATCGGCGATCCGGGGCGGTCGTTTCGGTCCTCCTGGCTGATGTGTGCGTTGAACGGTCGAACCGGCGGACGAGTCGGCTGGTGCCGGCAATCAAGCGGGTCATGGACGTGCCTCCTGACAGAACGGTGAACGGCGTGTGATGCCGCCGCACTATCAGGCGTCACGCCCGCAAATCTGTGATCGGCAACACACGGTCGCAACGGCCATTTCATCGGTCGTCGAGATGCCGGACCGCCGTCGCCAAGCAACAGGCGTCAGGGCGCAGACCGCACGGGGACCGGTCAGTCCGCGTCGCCGGGCCGCTGGTCCGACGATTTGCCCAACCGCGCCGCGTGCGTGCTCTGGTAACAGGCCGCAAGGCGCTGCAACTCGGCTTCGGAAAAACCCAGTTCGCGCGCCTTTGTCAGCATCGCGCCAAGCGTCTCGGCCTCGCGCGCCTCGGGGTCGCGCGTGCCCAGCAGCCTGTTTTCCATGTCAGCACAGTTGTCCATGACGTCGAACATAGCGGATGCGGTCACGGTTTGCATCACTCGTAACGCGGACGTGTTTGAAGGTTGAAGGCGCGATGGAAGTTGCCCGCAACGCCATGCAATGCGGGGTGTTTGGGGCGTTCGGGCCCCGCGGCCTCATCAATGCGTATCCATTTTTTCGTGCCTGACGATCCAATCGCACGCCAATGCGTAGACCGGTGATCACCATCGGTTTGGATCGTCATGGCACAGCGTCGAACACGCCGCCGAAGCGTTGCGGCCGCCATCGCGGTTGCGATCGCCGGGACCGGCGTGCAAGGAGACGCCATGGCCACCGAGACGCCCGATTATCAGGTCGAAAGCGCGCATGGCGCCATCGAGATCCGTCGATACGGGCCTCGGATCGTGGCCGAGATCACGGTCGAGGGCAGCCGGCGCGATGCCGTTAGCGACGGCTTCACCCCGCTCGCCAATTACATCTTCGCCAAGGAACGCGGCGGCGGCGACAGCGCGGCCATCGCGATGACGACGCCCGTGATGCAGAGCCGCCCCGATGCGCCCATCGCCATGACCGCGCCCGTCACCCAGGCGGCCCGGTCCGATGGCCGATGGGCCGTGCAGTTCATCATGCCATCAAAATACACGATCGACACGCTGCCAAAGCCGGGCCGGGCCGATGTGCGGCTGGAAACGGTGCCGCCGCAGCGGGTGGCGGCGATTCGGTTTTCCGGCCATCCCACCGACGACAATGTGGCCCGACACGAAGACCAGTTGCGGCAATGGATGGCCGATCAGGTCATCGCGGGCGTCGGGCCACCGGTCTATGCCTACTATGATGCACCGTTCAAGCCGGGGTTCCTGCGCCGCAACGAAGTCATGATCCCGCTCGCCGCGCCTGCCCCCGGCGGTGGGCAATGAGTTCGGCGACGATGGCGGCGGCGATCTCGGCGGGGTTGGCGGCGCCGATGTCGAGCCCGATCGGCGCGCATATGCGATCAAGGTCGGCGGCCGATGCGCCGGCCGCCGCCATCCGCGTCAGGCGCTTGGCATGGGTTTTCCGGCTGCCGAGCGCGCCGACGTAGAAGCAACCGGCCGTCAGCGCCGCGCCAAGCGCCGGATCGTCAATCCTTGGATCATGGGTCAACGCGACCATCGCGCACCACCGGTCGAGCGGCCGCTCGGCGAGCGCGTCCTGCGGCCAGCGCGCATCAAGGCTCACGCCCGCAAAGCGGCGCGCGTCGGCAAACGCGGTGCGCGGATCGATGATCTCCACGTCGCAATCGACCGCTTGCGCCATCGGCGCCAGCGCCTGCGCAATGTGCACGGCACCAACGATCACCAGCCGGATAGCCGGCAGATGCGGGTTCAAGAAGAGGCGGCGCCCGCCGATGTCGGCGACATACGCATTGCCGCTGCGCTGGACCTTAGTGATCGCGACGCCCAGATCGCCGGCCACGGGATCGCCATCGACGACCAGCCGGTCGCGGCCGTCGCCCAGATCGGTCACCAGAACGGCGGGCCGGCGGTCCGCCCGCAGCGCGTTCAGCCGCTTGAGAATGAGGGGATCCATCGCCCTTCAGCCCACGCGCTCGACATAGATGCTGATCGTGCCGCCACACGACAGGCCCTGCGCCCACGCCGTCTCGTCTGCGACGCCGAACGTCAACAGGCGTGGTTCGCCGGTCCCGATCACATCGGCAGCCGCGGTGATGACGTCGCCTTCCACGCACCCGCCGGAGACCGAACCGGCAAACAGCCCCGCCTCGTCAACCGCCAGCCGGCTGCCGGCGCGACAGGGCGCCGATCCCCAGGTTTCGATGACGGTCGCAATGGCGACGTCCCGGCCGTCGCGCATGGCCTGCTCGGCGAAAACCAGCGGATCGGCGGGCGTTGCGGCGGGTTCTTCGTCCATGGTGGCAATCATAGCTGTGCAGGCTCCGGCCACAAGCGGCACGCGCCGCGATGGCCCACTTGCCCTTTGCCATGACCCGGTGCATCAAAACCTCATGGGCATCGGCATTCGGCGCATTGCGGCCATCGCGGTCATGGTTGCGGCACAGGCTTGGCCGGGACTGGCTTCAGAGGCGAGCGCCGATGAACGGGTCGCCGTGCTCGCACCGCTTTCGGGGCCGACCGCGCTCTATGGCCAGGCGATCAGCAGCGCCGCGCGGACGGTTCTGGGCCGCGACATCGCGGTACTGGACGATGGGTGCGAGCCGGCCACGGCAGCGAGCGCGGCGCGCATCATCGCCGGCGGCGGCACGGCGCTCGTCATCGGCCTGCCCTGCGTCGATGCGTTCGACGCGGCAATGCCGATCTTCGCCGAGGCCGGCATTGCGGTTCTGGCGGTCGGCGTGGAAGCGCCGGACATCACCATGCCGCCACGCGGCACCACCCAATGGCCGGTCTTCCGGATCGGCCCGCCGGCGACCCGCGAAGCTGACGTTCTGGCAGGCCATCTCGGCGAGCGCTGGCGCGATGTCGCCTTTGCGATCATCGACGACGGCACCCTCTACGGCCGTCAGCTTTCCCAGACGGTGCGGCAACTGCTCGCGGAACGCGCGCTCGAGCCGGTCTTCGTGGACACCTACCGACCGCTCGTTGAGACCCAGGCCGCGCTCGTGCGTCGCCTGCGCCGCGCCGACGCGACCCATGCGCTCATTGGCGGCGACGCGCGCGATGCGGCGGTCATTGCGGCCGATGCGGCGCGGCTCGACTATGATCTCGCGCTGGCAGGCGGTGCGTTCCTGCTGGCGCCGCCCGAGGAAGGCGCCCTGCCCGACGGCACGCTGATCGCCGCCATTGCGCCGGGCACGAACCTGCCGCTGGTCGCCGCGCAGATCGCCGATCAGGCGCTTGGCGCTGACGCGCCCTCGCCGCTCGCGGCGCTGCGCAACGGCGCCTTTGAGACCGATGCCGGGACGATTACGTTCGACGCGTCCGGCGAACCGCAAACGCCCTTCTACCGCATGCACACGATCCGCGATGGTGCGATTGTGCCGCTGCCCGACAATGAGCTTGATTGAGATGATCCCGGGTCCCCGCAATCTGATCACCGATGTTGCCGGCCTGACGGTCGGCAATGCGACCCATGCCAAGACCAAGACCGGCGCGACCGCGGTCATCTGCGAGGCACCGGCCGTGGCCGGCGTCCAAGTACTGGGCGGTGCGCCCGGAACCCGCGAAACCGACCTTCTGGAGCCGCACAACACGGTCGAGGCGATCGACGCGATCGTTCTGTCGGGCGGTTCGGCATTCGGGCTGGACGCGGCCGCCGGCGTTCAGGACTGGCTTGCCGAGCAGGGTCGCGGATTTGCCGTCGGCGACTATCGCGTGCCGCTGGTGCCGGCGGCGATCCTGTTCGACCTGATCAATGGCGGCGACAAGGACTGGGGCAACAAATCCCCTTACCGGGCGCTCGGTGCGCTGGCGGCCCAGACGGCGGCGCGCGATTTTGCCATCGGCAGCCACGGTGCGGGCGCCGGTGCCCTGGTTGCGCGGCTCAAGGGCGGGCTGGGTTCGGCGTCGGCGGTGATCGAAGATCAAGACATCACGGTCGGCGCGCTCGCGGCGGTCAATGCGGTCGGCTCCGTCACGGTCGCCGACACGCCGCATTTCTGGGCAGCGCCGTTCGAGATCGATGGCGAGTTCGGCGATCTGGGGCCGCCCGAAGTGATGCCGCCCAACGCCACGGACGTGCATCTGAAATTCCGCAACGCGGAGATGGACAAGGTGCCCGTCAACACCACGATCGGCGTGATCGCGACCGACGCGCAACTGACCAAGGCGCAATGCAAGCGGCTGGCCATCGCCGCCCATGACGGGCTGGCCCGCGCCATCTGGCCGGCACACACGCCCTATGACGGCGATTGCGTCTTCGCGCTGTCGACCGGCAAGTCCCCCGCCCCCGACAATGCCGACGGGTTCATCGATTTGTGCGCGGCGGCGGCCAGCACGATGGCGCGCGCCATCGCGCGCGGGGTCTACGCCGCCCATGACGAGCCGGGCGATCTCTTCCCCACATGGTCTTCGCGGCGTTGACAGCGGCCGCCCTGCCACCCAAACGCCAGTCCACACGCCGGAGGCCACGCCATGCGCGACATCGTCATCGCCCCATCCATTCTCGCCGCCGATTTTGCGCGGCTCGGCGAGGAGGCCCGCACGGTCATCGAGGCCGGTGCCGACTGGCTGCATCTGGATGTGATGGACGGCCATTTCGTGCCCAACATGTCGTTCGGGCCGATGGTGATCGAACAGTTGCGCCCGCTGACCGACGCCCATTTCGACTGTCACTTGATGATCGCGCCGGCCGATCCCTATCTGGAAGCGTTCGCAAAGGCCGGCTGCGACACGATCACCGTGCACGCCGAGGCCGGCCCGCATCTGCATCGCTCGCTGCAGGCGATCAGGGCGCTGGGCAAGCGCGCCGGTGTCGCGCTCAACCCGGCAACGCCGGCGTCAGCAATCAGCCACGTGCTCGACAGCGTCGATCTCATCCTGGCGATGAGCGTCAATCCGGGCTTCGGCGGGCAGTCGTTCATCGAGGCTGTCGTGCCCAAGATCGCCGATCTGCGCGCCATGATCGGCGATCGTCCGATCGACCTGGAAGTTGACGGCGGCATCGGACCGCAGACCGTCGGCGCCTGCGCGAAGGCCGGCGCGAACGCATTCGTGGCCGGTTCGGCGGTGTTCAAGGGCGGCACCGGGGACGGGACATTGAATGCCTACCGTGATAACATTGAGGCCATAAGGGCGGCGGCGACGGACCATCGAGCATAGGAGCACCCCATGCCGACACTGCCTGTTCGCCCGGCGCGACCCGCGGCCCTTACCACCATCGCCCTGATCGGCGCCACCATCGCCCTGCCCGCAAGCGCCGACGATGCGGCCACGCTCAACATCCTGGGGTTCAGCGCCGATGGCGCGACCTTCGCCTTTGAAGAGTACGGCGTTCAGGGCGGATCGGGCTTTCCGTTCGCCAACCGGTTCTACATCGACACCGCGACCGACACCTTCGTCAGTGGCACGCCGATCCGCGTCCGGATCGATGATGAGACCGCCAGCGTCGCACAGGTGCGCGCGCAGGCGCAGGCGCAGGGCGAGACGATCATCGCCGACGCGGTGCTGGACGAAAATGCCGGGTTCCTCGCCGGCTTCAATGCGATCACCGAACTGTCCGCCGATCCGCACCGGATCGTCGTTGCCCCGCGCGAGGTCGTACTGCCCTTCGATGCACCGCTCGAATACCGGATCGAGGAGATCGTCTTCGAGCCAGGCGACACGTGCTTTGACCTGCGCGAGCGCGAGATCGGTTTTCGGCTTCTTTCGATCAACGCCCAGCCCGGCGGCGTGACCGAAGTCCTGCATGAAGACACGAGCGTACCGGCAAGCCGGGGCTGCCCGCAGGGCTACACGTTCGGCGGGGTGCAGATCTTCCATCCCGCCGACGGGCCGATGATCATCGCGGTGGTCCTGTCGGTCGAATCGCTCGGCTTTGAAGGCTCCGACTTTTCATGGATGGCGGTCACCACGCAGCAACCGATCAGCAAGTGACGCCTGCGCCGTCTCCCATGGCCCATGATCGGAAAGACAGGCCATCGCTTGGGCGAATCGGCTTGCTGGCGCTGGTTTTCGGGTCGGGGCTGGCGGCCATCACGGCATTCTCGCTCGCGCTGCGCCTGGGCTGGGGGCAGACCGCGCAAATCGCAACGCTTGCGGCGATCTTCGGGCTGGGCGGCGCCATCGCGCTCGGTCTTGCGGCCGGATTGACATGGCGGTTTGCGCCGAACCGACGGCCGGCGACGCGCATTGCGCTGATCGCCGTCATGACGCTGGTCGGCGCACTGGCCATCACCGGCGGCATGCTGGCGCTCGGCTACCGCTCCTACTACGGCCAGTGGCACGCGGCGCCGTTCACGCGGCTCTGGATGTGGCAACAGGTCTTCACGACGGCGGCGGCGATCTACCAGTATGCGGTGATCGGTCCCCGGCTCTACGGCATCGCCGGCCTTGCGCTGCTCGGCATGACAAGCTGGTGGGCGGGGCGCGCGGTGCGTTGAGCTTGTGCGGCGTCGCTGATAAAGGGCGGGCGCTCCATCACCGAAGGCTACCCCATGATCCCCCGCTACGCCCGCGCCGAGATGACCGCCATCTGGTCAGCCGAGACCAAGTTCCGCATCTGGTTCGAGATCGAGGCGCATGCCTGCGATGCGCTGGCCAAGGCCGGCATCATTCCCGAAAGCGCGGCGCAGACAATCTGGGAGAAAGCCGGCACGGCGACCTTCGATGTCGATCGCATCGATGCGATCGAGCGCGAGACCAAGCATGATGTGATCGCCTTTTTGACCCATCTGGCAGAGATTGTCGGCCCGGACGCGCGTTTCGTGCATCAGGGCATGACCTCGTCGGACGTGCTGGACACGTGTCTTGCGGTGCAACTGGCACGCGCCGCCGACATCCTCATCGCCGACCTTGACGCGCTGCTCGCCGCCCTCAAGAGCCGCGCGCTCGAGCACAAGCACACGGTCACGATCGGCCGCAGCCACGGCATTCATGCCGAACCGACCACATTCGGGCTCAAGCTCGC
>CAZSFA010000022.1:0-28223 GCA_964606055.1 uncultured Oceaniradius sp.
GGCTTGGCCATGCGGTGTGGTGCGCGCGTGAGATGATCGACCATGACGAGCATTTTGCGGTGCTGCTGCCCGACATGGTGATGACGGGGATGGCCGGTTGCATGTCGCAGATGGTTGCCGTCCACACCGAGCGCGGCGGCAATGTCGTCTCGGTCGAGGCGTGTGCGCCCGAAGACGCCCACAAATACGGCATCGTCTCGGTCGGCGAGACCTATGCGGACGGCTCGTTCGGCATCACCGGCATGGTCGAAAAGCCCGCGCCCGGCACCGCGCCGTCGACCTATTTCCTGAACGGGCGGTACATCCTTGATGCGTCGATCATGGACCTTCTGGGCCGGCATGAACGCGGCGCCGGCGGCGAGATCCAGTTGACCGACGCCATGCTCAAGCTGATGGACGGACAGCCGTTCTTCGGTGTGCCGTTCGACGGCCAGACCTATGATTGCGGCTCCAAGCTCGGTTTCCTGTCGGCCAACATCGCGATCGGGCTTGCGCGCGACGATCTGGGCGATGATCTGCGCGCCTTCATCAAGTCGCTCGGCGTCTGATCAGGCCTCAAGCGCTTCACCGGTATCGTAGCCCATCGGGTTGCGCGACTGCCAGCGCCAGGCATCGGCACACATGGCGGCAAGGTCGCGTTTGGCCCGCCAGCCCATCAGGTCAAGCGCGCGCGCCGGGTCGGCATAGCACGATGCGACATCGCCGGCGCGGCGATCGGCGATCTGGCAGGGGATCGGGCGGCCGCTTGCCGCCTCGAACGCGCGGACCATGTCCATCACCGAACAGCCGATGCCTGTGCCCAGATTGATCGCGGTGCAGCGCGGCCGGTCGAGCAGGCCGAGCGCGGCGACATGGCCTTCGGCGAGATCGCACACATGAATGTAGTCGCGCACGCCGGTGCCGTCCGGCGTCGGATAGTCGTTGCCGAACACGGTCAGATGCGGACGGCGGCCGACCGCGACCTGGCTGACATAGGGCATCAGATTGTTGGGCACGTCGGCGGGGTCTTCGCCGATCAGGCCCGACAGGTGCGCGCCGACCGGGTTGAAATAGCGCAGGATGGCGATCGCCCATTGCGGGTCGGACTTGGCCAGCGCGCGCAGCATCTCCTCGATGACGAGCTTGGTGTGGCCGTAGACGCTGGTCGCCGACAGCGGATGGTCCTCGGGAATCGGCAGCTGCTGCGGCTCGCCATAGACTGTCGCCGAGGACGAGAAGATCAGCTTCCTGACGCCGGTCTGGCGCATCGCGCTCAGCAGTCGCTCGGTGCCGCCGACATTGACCTCATAGTATTTGAGCGGTTCGGCCATGCTTTCGCCGACCGCCTTGTAGCCGGCAAAATGGATGACGGCCTCGCATTGGTGGTCGGTGATGGTGCGGGCGACGGCGTCATGGTCGCGGATGTCGCCCGTAACGCATCGCGGGCGCGTCTGGAACAACTGCCCCAAGCGGTCGAGCACGCGTGGCGACGCGTTGGAGAAGTTGTCGAAAATGACCGGCTCGTGGCCGGCTTCGCGCAACGCCACCCAGGTGTGCGAGCCGATATAGCCGGCGCCGCCGGTGACCAGGATTTTCATCGTCGCACTCCCGCGCTGAACCGCGCGCGACCATGGCAGGCAGCCGTTGACAAAGCGTTGGCCCTGCCGTGCACGCCGATCAACTGCGCCACACGGCGGGCAGCGCGATGCCGCCGCGCAGCACGCTCAGCGCGTCGATCACCGCCGGTCGCAGGTCGTAGGACGTCGCCGCCATCAGCCGCACGATGCCCTTGCCGGCGAAGCAACTGACGCCGGCGCGAACCGGCATGTGTCGGGCCACGGCTTCGCGCAGTTCGGCGGCGAGTGCGGCCCATTGGTCGTCGTCGACCGGCAGGCAGGCGAGGATCGTCGCCACCGCCGCGCAGTCGCCGAGCAGGGCGGGATGGCCGCGCAGGCCGGCGATGTCGCCGTCCAGCCGCACATCGTCGGCATGAACGAGCCTGCCGTTGCGGCGAATGCGCCAGCGGTCGCGCAACCGTGACGACCGCACCGTCTCGCCCATCGCATGGCGGCCAAGCACGATCGTCTCAAGGCCGATGAACGATGCGGTCGGCGCCAGATCGACGGCGAGACTGCGGTCCAGCGCGCCACGATCGAACAGGATGGTTTCCTGCGGCAGCCAGTCGAGCCGCGCGCCGTCTGCGACGATGATCGTCGCCGCCTGGTGCGCCGCGCCGTCACTGGCCTTGTAGATGCGCTCGCAGGCCTGGGTCGCGACCACCCCATGGGTGTCCGGGCCGGCCTCGATGCGCCAGTCAAGCCGGTCGCCGCCGGTCAGCCCGCCGGCGGTGTTGATCAGCACCGCTTCGAGCCGGGCGGCGTGCTGGCGCGGAATGCGGATCTTGGCATTGGCCTTCTGGTGCAGACCGGCGAGCCGCGTCCGCCCGTCCGCGCCCGGCTTGAGCGACACACTGCCATGGCCGACCGAACGCTGCATGGCGACCGGTGGCGGCATGTCGGCCGTGCCGGCCTCAGTCAGCATTGCCCGTTGCCTCATCGCTCTTCCACGGGCCGTCGCCGATGTGGCGTTCGCCGCGCGCATGGGCCAGGTCCACCTGCTTCTGGCGCTCGGCAAAGCGCGCGCGATCGGCGTCGGAAAACCGGCCGACGCAATGGGGACATTGCACGCCTTCCACGTAGGCCTGCGATGCAAGGTCATCGGGCGACAGCGGCTGGCGGCAGGCGCGGCACAGCCGGTGCGTGCCCGCCTCAAGGCCGTGCGTGACGGCGACGCGCTCGTCGAAGACGAAGCATTCGCCGCGCCAGCGGCTTTCCTCTTCGGGCACGGTTTCGAGGTATTTCAGGATGCCGCCCTTGAGATGGAACACGTCCGCATGGCCGAGCGATTTGACGAAGGCGGTCGCCTTCTCGCAGCGAATGCCGCCGGTGCAGAACATGGCGATCTTCTTGCCGCGCAGCGCGTTCTCGTTGCGCCGGACCCAGTTGGGAAATGCGCGGAAGCTCGCCGTCCGCGGATCGACGGCCCCCTCGAAGGTGCCGATGCGCACCTCGTAGTCATTGCGCGTGTCGACCAGAACCGTGTCCGGATCATCGATCAGCGCGTTCCAGTCTTCGGGCGCGACATAGGTGCCGACGATGGCCGTGGGATCGGTGTCGGGCACACCCATGGTGACGATCTCGCGCTTGAGCCGCACCTTGAGCCGGTAGAACGGCATCGTGTCGGCTTGGCTCTCCTTGTGTTCGAGGCCGGCCAGTTCGGATTGCGCGCGCAAGAAGGCGAGCATGGCGTCGATGCCCTGCCGTGAGCCGGCGACCGTGCCGTTGATGCCCTCGGGCGCGAGCAGCAGCGTGCCTTTCAGGCCCGCCTTGCAGCACAGCGCGGCAAGCGGGTGTTTGAGCGCTTCATGGCGATCGAGCCGGGCAAAATGATAGAGCGCGGCGACGACGATCCTGGGCTCTTGTTTGAGCTCTTGGCCGGTCATGACTGGTATCTAGCGTTTGTTCTCATCGGCCGAAAGGGCGCGCGTCATCGGCGTCCGGCCGCAACTGGCGGGCCGGACGCGCATGGTCGGAACAACGGGCGGTCAGCCGGCCGCGGATCGAACTCTTTTCTGCGGTCGCCAGACCGCCCGTTCGGCAGGTTTCCGGTGATGGGTCATCGGGTTCGGGCATTGTGTGCCGTCGCCCGCGCCTTCGTTCCGACCCGACTTGGGGGCTCATCGCCCAGGCAGGTCGCCGGGGATCGACACTGATCGGCCCCAATCCTGCCCAGCCGGGCTGCCGGCGCCTCACCGCATGGCCGGCGTGCACATCCGGGTTCCGCAAAGGCGCTGACCCAAGCCTAACCTGGTTGCGGCGGTGTTGGATAAAGGCGCGTTTATCCAACGCGGCTGCGGCGCCCGCATACTGGCCCGACCCGAAACGAGGATGGACCGGTGCCGCAGTTTTCACACGATACACGCAGCGCGATCGCGCGGGTCGCGCGGGATTATGGCATCGAGCCGGCGGCGCTGATGGCCGTGGCCGATGTTGAAAGCGGCGGTCGCGCCTTCACCTATATCGGCGGCCGCAAGGAGCCGCTGATCCGGTTCGAGGGCCACTATTTCGACCGGCTTGTCGATGATGGCCAACGCGATGCGGCTCGACGAAACGGGCTCGCCTCCCCCAAGGCCGGCGCGGTCAGGAACCCGCGCGCCCAGGCCGACCGTTGGGCGATGCTTGATCGCGCGGCGCGGATCGACCGCGCCGCTGCCTTGCAATCGGTCTCGTGGGGCGTCGGCCAGGTGATGGGCGCCCACTGGAAGCAGCTTGGCTTTGCGTCGGTCGAGGCATTGGCACGCGAAGCGCGCAGCGGGGTTGAAGGGCAGGTCCGGCTGATGGTGCGCTTCATCCGCGCCAACCGGCTGCTGCCCTATGTACATGCACGTGACTGGGCCGGCTTTGCGCGGCGCTACAACGGGCCGGCCTTTGCACGCAACCGCTACGACACGCGGCTGGCGAGCGCCTATGACAGGCACCGCGAAGCGACGCCGTCGCCGGTGCCGTCCGTGCCGCCGCGCCGCACCGGTCCGCTCAAGCGCGGCATGCGCGGCCAAGCGGTGCGCGACCTGCAACGCATGTTGACGGCGGCCGGCCATCCGCTGACCGTGGACGGCGTGTTCGGCCCGCTGACCGAAGATCGGCTGATGGCATTCCAGCGGGCGCGTGGGCTTGCCGTCGACGGCGTTTACGGCCCGCTCAGCGCGGCGGCGCTCGCCAACGCGGTGCCGGCGGGCCGGTCCCTGTGGCGGTGGCTGCGCGTTGTGTGGCGGCGGCTGACCGGGCGATAATGCGGTGGACAGCCAAGGCCCGCGCGATCTACACGAGCGTGCGTTTGCGCTGCGAGGATGACATGAACCAGAACACCGAAAACCTGCTGCCGATCATGACCGGTCAGCCGGTCATTCCCGTCATCGTCATCGAGGATGCCGACAGCGCCGTGCCGCTGGCGCGGGCGCTGGTCGCCGGTGGATTGCCGGCGGTCGAGATCACGCTGCGCAGCGATGCGGCGATGGAGGCGATCGGCCGGATCGCGCGCGATGTGCCCGAGGCGATCGTCGGCGCGGGCACGGTTCTGGGCGGCCACCAATACGAACAGGTGGTTTCCGCAGGGGCGCGCTTTGTCGTCTCGCCCGGTTTCACGCCCGAACTGGCCGATGCGGCGCGCGGCAGCGGGGTGCCGCTTCTGCCCGGCGCGGTGACGGCTAGCGAGATCATGGCCGCGCTCGAAGAGGGCTACGGCCTTCTGAAGTTCTTCCCGGCGGAGCAGGCTGGCGGCGCGTCCTATCTGAAGTCGCTGGCCTCGCCCTTCGGCGGGGTCCGGTTCTGCCCGACGGGTGGCGTGACCACCGCCAATGCGGGCGACTATCTGGCGCTGCCCAATGTGGTGTGCGTCGGCGGATCATGGGTCGCGCCCAAGGCGGCCGTTGCTGCGGGCGACTGGGCGGCGATCACCGCGCTTGCCCGTGAAGCGGCCGCGCTGGAGCGCTGATCATGCAGCCGGTCGTTGCCGTCGCGTGCGATACCCGCGCCTTTGACAACTACACCTGGCATGCCGCGCCCGAGCCCTATCTGCGCGCTGCGGTGGAGGTGGCGGGTCTCGTGCCGCTGCTGGTGCCGGCCTTTGGCGACCGCATCGACATGGGTGATCTCCTCAGGCGGGTCGACGGCGTGATGCTGACCGGCTCGAAGACCAATGTGCATCCGGCGCGCTACGATGTCGCGCCGACCGCGGCGCATGAGCCGTTCGATCAAGCGCGCGATGCCACCGCGATCCCGCTTGCAAGGGCCGCGCTTGACGCCGGCAAGCCGTTGTTCGTCATCTGCCGGGGCATGCAGGAGCTCAACGTCGCGCTCGGCGGATCGCTGGGCACGGAAATCCAGGAGCTTGCCGGGCGGCACGATCACCGCGCGCCCGAAAGCACCGTGCAGGACGAGCGGTTCCGGCTTGCCCATGACGTGACGCCGCGCGACGGCGGGGCACTGGCATCGATCGTCGGCGACGCGCCGATCGCGGTGAACTCCCTGCACCGGCAGGCCGTCGACGCGCTGGCGCCATCGCTTGTGGCCGAAGCGGTCGCCGATGACGGCACGGTGGAGGCGGTGTCGGTCAGGAATGCCGCCGGCTTTGCGGTCGGCGTGCAGTGGCATCCCGAATACTGGGCCAGGACCGATGCGCCGTCACGGCGCCTGTTTGAGGCGTTCGGGGATGCGGTGCGGGCGCATGCGACTGCGTCGCGCACGGACCATCAGCCGGCTTAGCGTCCTGATTTGCCGGCTCAGTAGGCGGACAGCGACACGTGGCGGTCGCCGGGATGAACGACATCGTAGGCAAAGCCGTCGCCGTGGCTCAGCCGCATCAGCGTCTTGCCGCGATGGTCGGTGATGGTGACCAGGCCCCGCCCGTCCTCGCGCCAGGCGCGCGCGGCGGCGAACTCGCTGCCCAGCGCGTCGCAGTCAAGGCCGGGTTCGATGCGATGCACGTCATAGCCGGCGGCGCGATGCAGCGACATCACGCAGGTCCGGTCGCTGCGGTGATCAATGGCCATGAACCGGTTCGCGCTCGCGGCGGCGGCTGCGCCACCGGTCACCGATCCGGTGACGATCGTGTCGATGCCGGGCTCGCCATCGAACGCGCCGGTTTCAAATCCGGTCGCGACCATCATCGCACCGATGCCGGCGACGGCGGCGATGTTGAGCCATTGGTGGGGTGAAACCTGCATGGGCGTACTCACACTGGGACTGCCGCGCGCCGGGCCCGATGCGGTGCGAAGGCGCGCGGATGCAACTCAGGCGGTCAGGGTCGCCGATCACGGTTAATGGCCGGCTAACGGCCACGGTCCGATGTGTGTCAGGCCGACAGGTGCCGCGTTTCGGGCACGGGCGTCAGCGCCTTGCCGGTGTCGAACCATGCGGTGAGATTGTCGACGACGAGCTGGCCCATGGCGTCGCGCGTGTAATGCGAGGCCGAGCCGACATGCGGCAGGAGGCAGGCGCGCGGCGCGTCGAGCAGCGCCTTTGGCACATTCGGCTCGTCCTCGAACACGTCAAGGCCGGCGCCGGCGATCGTGCCCGCATGCAGCGCCGCACCGAGCGCGGCTTCGTCGACGACCGAGCCGCGGCCGATGTTGATCAGGATGCCGTTCGGCCCCAGCCGCCGCAAGATGTCGGCATTGACGGCATGGCGCGTCTCGGGCGTGCCGGGCGCGACGCAGACCAACGTATCGCAGGCGTCCGCCAGGCTCTCGAGCGTTGCGTGATAGGGGTAGGCGACATCCTTTTTTGAGCGGTTGTGGTAGGCGACCGACAGGCCGAACGCTTCAAGCCGCGTTGCGATGGCAAGGCCGATCCGGCCGAGGCCGAAAATGCCCGCCGTGCGTTCGCGCAGCGTCAGCGGGGTGATCGGGTAAGCGCCTTCGGCGACCCAGCGGCCGTCACGCAGATGGCGTTCGGCGCTCGGCAGTTCGCGCACGGTGTTCAGAAGCAGGCCAAGCGCGGTGTCCGCGACCTCGTCGTCGAGCACACCGGGCGTGTGGGTGACGATGACGCCGCGTTCGGCGGCGTAGTTGGCATCGACATGGTCATAGCCGACGCCGAAGCTGGAGACGATCTTCAGGTTGGGCAGGGCGTCGATCAGCGGCGCGTCGATGCGGTCGAGCAGGCAGCCGAATGCGACCACGCGGGCCCGGTCCTCGGCCGGCATCGCCAGAATGTCGGCATGGCCGGCAACGCCGGCTCCGAACAGTTCGACGATCCGTTCGCGCGCGGGGGCGTGACCGCCCGGGCTGACGAGTACGCGACCGGGCTGGACGTTGGCAGAAGACATGGTCAGGGCTCCACGGGATGGCTGGTTGATTGGCGGATGTGCAGTTCGGGCTTGATCAGTTCGAGCGTGCCGCCGGGCGGTCGCTTGCCCTCGATGCGGTCCAGAAGGGCGCGCGCCGCCTGCCGGCCGACCTTGTTCTGGCCGTTGTAGACGGTGGTCAGCGGTGGCGTGGCGATGGCCGCTTCCTCCAGATCGTCGTATCCGGTCACCGAGATGTCGATGCCGGGGGTCAGCCCGGCGCGGCTGATGCCGCTCATCAGGCCGATGGCGACCAGATCGTTCCAGCACACGGCGGCGGTCGGGCGGTCGCGCAGCGCCAGAAAGGCGCTCGAGGCCTCGAAGCCGGCCGCCTTGGTGCGCGGGCCGGCAATGCGCCATTGCGGCCGCATGGGCAGGCCGGCGGCCTGCATCGCCTGGGCATAGCCGCGATGGCGGTCCCGGCCGGTGGATGTCTTGTCCGAACCGCCGATCATGGCGATGCGTTCATGGCCCAGCGAGATCAGGTGGTTGGTCGCAAGCGTCGTTCCATAGGCATCGTCGCCGCGGAACACCGGCACGTCGATGCCGTCGAGCGAGCGCGCGATGCAGACAAAGGGCAGCCCGTTCCTGATGCCCAGTTCGATGTGGGCGGGCGGTGTGTCGATGGCCGGCGACATGATCACGCCGTCGGCGCCAAGCTGCATGAGCGTTTCGAGGAACAGCCGCTGCTTTTCGACCGAATCGTAGTGGTTGGACAACAGAAAGGTCTGGCCGGACCGGTCGAGTTCGATCTCGATGGCGCGCAGGATCTCGGCATAGAACGGGTTCATGATGTCGTGCACCACGACGCCGACAATGCCCGACTTCGACGTGCGCAGGCTCGCCGCGCGCCGGTTGTAGATGTAGCCGATCTCCAGCGCGTAGGCCTTGACCCGTTCCCGTGTCGCGTCGGCGACCAGCGGGCTGTCGCGCAGCGCAAGCGACACCGTGGCGGTGGACACGCCCAAGGCTTCGCCGATCGTGGACAGCTTGATCTTCTGCATTCGTGGCCGGTTAAACGGGGCTCAAATCCGACTAAAGCAGTTTAGTCAGGCGGTAAAGCGCGCCGCCGGCCCCACCGGTACGGCGCCGCACGGTCTCAGCGCTTGGCGTCCTCGCCGCCGTCGCCGCCGGTCTGGCCGACCAGGTTGTGCTCGATCTTGCCGAGGATCTTTTCGAGCTGTTTGCGCTCTTTCTTCTTGAGCCCCTTGAGCGCCTGCTTTTCGGCCTTGGCGACCGCTTTCGTCATCGCGCCGAGCACCTCGCGGCCGGCATCGGTGAGCTTGACCGCGATCTGGCGGCCATCGGTCCTGGAGGCCTGCCGGGCGACGAAACCCTGCTCTTCCAGCCGGCTAATGGTCTTGGTGATCGTCGGCGGGCGGACATCGAGCGTGCGCGCCAACTCGCCCGGCGTCATGGTGCCGGCGGCGGCCAACGCCTCGATGATCTTTTCCTGCCCGGCATAGAGCCCCGTCTTGAGCAGATGCCGGGCATAGTGCGTGCGGCCATGGCGTGCCACGTCCTGCAGCCGCGCGAGCAGGGCGCCGGTCTCGGCCTCGTCGGCCGGGATGTAGAACCTGTTCATGGCCGCACGATAAGCCGGCAAAACGGCGCCGGCAAGTTTGTGGCCGGTCAGGTCGGCGTCACGCGCACCACGGTGAAGGTGTGCATCTGCCCGTCATGGCCGGAGATCGACACATACTCGCCCTGGCGGAAGGCGTGCTCGCCGAGCCTGAAGCCCTCTTCATTGTCCTCGTCGTCGTCGAAGTCGTAGTCGAAGACCCACTGGCCGCGCCGGTTGCGTTCGACATAGCCCAGTTCCGCTTTCTCGCCGTCCCAGAAGCGTTCGACCGTGCAGGCGGAGGGATTGGCCTCCCAGCCCTTGGCGTCGATCCTGTCGTCGGCGCCCAGCGGCAGCACGAGTTCATAACCGCGATTGGGGTTGCCATTGGGGAAGGCAGGTTCGCGCGCCATCTCCAAACGGATGCGGGACAGGCTCATCGGTCGTCTCCTTAATGTGGTTCGCGCAGAATCATCGGCGCGGTTGTCGCCTTGCGCCTTGACCCTGGTCAAGCGCGATCTGCGGCGCCCTTGCGGCGCGCCGGCAAAGGGCTAGGTGGATACGATCGAGGTCAAACGGGGCATACGCGCATGATACGGGCAACGGGCGGAACGCGGACAATCGCCGTCATCGGCGCGGGGCTGGCCGGCGCGGTCTGCGCCAACGAGCTCGCCGAGGCGGGCCACAAGGTGACCGTGTTCGAGAAGTCGGGCGGGACCGGCGGCCGGCTGTCGACGCGCCGTTCGGCGCATGGCGCGTTCGACCACGGGGCGCAGTACCTGACCGCCAAGGGGCCGCACATGACGTCCCTCATCGCCGCCATGACGACGGCGGGCGCGGCGGGGGTGTGGGCGCCGGACGGCAAGGACCGGCCGTATCCCTGGCATGTCGGCCTGCCGGGCATGAGCGGGTTCGTCAAACCGCTTCTGGCGGGCATCGAGGTTCGGCTGCGCCAGCGCGTGACGGCGATCGAACCCGCCGACGCCGGCGATGTCATCCTCACCTGCGAGGACGGCCAGCAGGCGCGGGCGGACATGGTGATCGTCACCGCGCCCGCGCCGCAGGCCCTTGCGCTGACGCGCGCGCTCGATCCGGTGTTCGCCGCATTGGCCGACATACGCTATGCGCCGTGCTGGGCGGCGATGCTTGCCTTTGACGGCGCCGGCCCCGGCTGGCCCGACATGGCGCGCGGTGACGACGACGCGCCGATGGCCTGGCTTGCGCGCGGCGGATCGCGGCCCGCGCGGGCGGGCGGTGCGCGCTATGTCGTTCATGCCGGCGGGGCGTGGAGCGCCCGGCATCTGGAGCATTCGCACGATGTCGTGTTGCCATTGATCATGGGCGGGCTGGTCTCCATGTACGGCGCTGCCCCGGCGCCGCTGCATGCGGTGGCGCATCGTTGGCGCCATGCGCGCGTCGACCGGCCGCTCGGCACGCCGTTCCTCGCCGGTTGCGAGGACCGGGTCGCCGTGTGTGGCGACGGGCTTTTGGGCGGCCGCGCCGAGGCGGCGGTCGACAGCGCGATGGCCTTGGTCGCGCAGCTGTCGGACGCGGCGCGGTGAGCGGGCGGCGGAACATGGCGAATTGCGGCTGCGCCTGACGGGCACCGCCGCGGCAGACAAGGGGATGATGCGGCGATGGATACGGTGACGCGGATGCGCGCTTTCGTTGCGGTGGTCGACAATGAGGGCTTTTCGGCCGCCGCGCGCGTGCAGGGACGATCAAAGGCGCTGCTGTCGAAATATGTGCGCGAGCTTGAGGACGATCTCGGCGTGTTGCTGCTCAACCGCACGACGCGCCAGTTCTCGATGACCGAGGCGGGACATGCCTATTATGCGCGGGTGATCGACCTGTTGCGCGATTTCGACGATCTGCGCGAGGAAATCCGGGAGCGGCGCAGCGGGCTATCGGGCGCGATCCGCATCTCGGCGCCGCGCGCGGTGGAATCGGCCGGCATGGGCCAGTCGCTGGTCGATTTCGCCGCCGCCAACCCGCAGATCCAGCTTCAGATCGATCTTGAGGACCGGTTCGTCGATCTGGTCGAGGAAGGCTACGACCTTGCCGTGCGGATCACGCAGCTTGAGGATTCGGGTTTGATCGCCAAGCGCCTTGCGCCGTTCCGGCTGGTCTTGTGCGCAACGCCCAACGTGATCGCGCAATACGGTATGCCGGAGACCGCAGAGGCGCTGTCCGGCCTGCCTTTCATCGTCGACACCAACGCGCGCCGGCGCAACGTGATCACCTATCGCGGGCCCGATGGCGCGACGACGTCGGTGCCGATCGAAGGGCGCATGCTGGTCAACAGCCCGCTTGCGGCGCGCATGGCCGCGCTGGCCGATCTGGGCTTTGCGATGTCACCGGACTTCACGGTCGACGAGGATCTCAAGGCTGGACGGCTCGTCGAGGTGCTGCCCGGCCTGATGGGTTCGGACGCCGGCATCTACGCGGTCTATCCGCATCGGCGCTACCTGCCGGCCAAGGTGCGCGCGCTTGTTGACTTTCTTGCCGACTGGTTCAAACACAACGGGTCGATGCACACACCGGCCCCCAAGCCGCTCACCAAGGCGTCGCGCCAGGCGTCATAATTCGGCCCGGTTGTGCTGGCGTTGCTGCAACGGGGAAAAGGATCGATGGTGTCCGCGCTTTCCAGGCTCAGCAACGGCGTCGGCGCCGGACTTGGCGCGCTTTTCATGGCGGCGATCGCGCTTGTGTGCGCGGCGGGCGCCGCCGCCGCCCATCCGCATGTGTTCGCCGAAGCGCGCCTTGAAGTGACCGGCACGCCGGACGGTCTGGTCGACCGCCTGCGCCATGTGTGGCGATTCGATCCGGTGTTCTCGGCCACGGTGATCTACGAGTTCGATGCCGACGGAAACGGCACGCTCGACACCGCCGAACTGGAGGCGGTCGCCGACACGATCTCGACCTCGATCGCCGATTTTGGCTATTTCCAGACGATCACCGTCGATGACACCGAGATCGGCGTCGCTGAAGTCACCGACATGCGCATCAACATGGTCGACGAGTTGATGCTGGTGCTGTTCACCGCGCAGCCGCTTCAGGATGTGCGGTTTGCCGACAGTCCGGTCTTTTCGGTCTACGATCCGACCTTCTACACGGCGATCGACTTTTACACCGATGAGAACATGGTGCTGATCGACGCGCCCGCCGGCTGCGCGCGCACCATGGTCATTCCCGATGCCGATGAAGCGATTGCGCAGAACCAGGACACGCTGACCGACGCCTTCTTCAACGATCCCCAAGGCAATGACTGGTCGAAGATCTTCGCAACGCGCATGGAAGTGACGTGCGTGGCGCCGGCCGCGGCGACCGGTGCGCCGCAGGCGGACGCCGAAACCCAGGCGCGTTCGACCAGCGCGCCGTCCTCGCTGGGCATCGGCCGCGCCGAACAGTCGATCGGCCCGACCTCGGGGCCGCTGGCGGGCTTTTTCGGCTGGATCGCGCAGCAGCAAAGCGCCTTCTACCGGCTGATGACCGACGCGCTGACCGAGATGCGCGACGGCGGCGCGGGCGCGTGGATCCTGATCGGGCTGTCGTTCCTTTACGGCGTGCTGCATGCGGCGGGGCCGGGCCACGGCAAGGTGGTGATCTCGTCCTACATGCTGGCCAATGAAACCGCGCTGCGGCGCGGCATCGGACTGTCGTTTGCCGCCTCGATGGTGCAGGCACTGTCGGCGATCGTCATCGTCGGGCTGGGCTTCCTGGTGCTGCGGCAACTGGCCGTCTCGCAGGCCGACACGACGCGCTTTTTCGAACTGGCGTCCTATACGCTGGTCGTTCTGCTGGGCGTTGCGCTGCTGGTGCGCAAGCTGCGCGCCATCGCGTGGCGGCGGCCGCGGCCGGCGGCGCTCGGCGCGGCGGCGGTGCACGATCATGCCCATCACCGCCATGCGCACGGGCATGATCACCACCATCACCACCACGCGCCCGGCGAGGTTTGCGACACCTGCGGGCATGCGCACATGCCCACGCCCGATCAGGTGTCCGGCGCGACGGACTGGCGCAGCGCCGCGGCACTGGCGATTTCGGTGGGATTGCGGCCATGCACCGGCGCGCTGGTGGTGCTGACCTTTGCCTTCCTCAACGGTCTTTGGATGGCTGGTCTGGTCTCGGTCTTTGCGATGGCGCTGGGCACCGCGATCACCGTGTCGATGCTTGCCGTCCTGGCGGTGACAGCCAAGAACGTCGCGCTGCGCATATCGGGTGCGACGGCGATGTCCGGTCCGGTCAGCACCGGCATCGAGATTGCCGGCGCGCTCTTGATCATCGTCATGGGGCTTGCGCTTCTGGGCGGCGCAATGAGCGTAACCTAGCCCCGTTGCGGACCGCTACCGGTCGCCGTCCTGTCGGCGCCGCACCCGGCCGCGCAGCCAGAGCCCGGCAAACGGCAGCACCAGGATGACGGCGATCATGATGCCGGCCGCCACCGGGTTGTCGCCGCCGATGACCAGCATGATCGTCGGCAGGAAGTAGAGCGCCAGGCAAAAACCGACAAAGATCAGCCCGGCGACGATCAGCGTCGGCGTGTCGTAGGCGTTTGGCGGCTTGGCCGGTTCGGGCGGGGTCGGGTCGGGATCGCTCATACGCCGAAGCCGCCGTCGATGCTCATCACCGCGCCGGTGACGAAGGCGGCCTCATCCGAAGCCAGATAGACGGCGAGCCCGGCGATTTCGTCGGGCGTTGCCAGCCGGCCCATCGGCTGCCGGTCGACGAATTGCTGCCAGGCGACCTCGTAACCGCCGACCTGTTCGCCGAGCGCTGCGACGCGCTCGCGCAGCGAGGGCGAATCCACCGTGCCGGGATTGATGGCGTTGCAGCGCAGATGTTCACCGGCAAAGTCGATGGCGATGGCGCGCGTCATGCCGACCATGGCGGCCTTGGAGGCGGTGTAGGCATAGCGGTTCTTGACCGCCCTGGAGGCCACGCCCGAGGCCAGGTTGATGATCGATGTGGTCTTGCCCGTCGCCTTGGCCCGTTCGAGCATGGCCGGCATGAAGGCGGCGATGGTGCGGTGCGCCGATTTGACGTTGACGTCGAACGACAGGTCCCATTCCCGCTCGGTGCAATCGAGCACCGTGCCGTGATGGACCCAGCCGGCGACGTTGGCCAGCACGTCGATCGCGCCCGCTTCGGCGGCATAGGCTTCGATCGCCGCGGTGTCGGTAACGTCAAGCCGGCGTGCGTCCGCGAAACCGGCACCCGTCAGCGTGTCGGCGTTCAGGTCGCTGGCCCAGACCGTCGCGCCCTCGGCCATGAACCGGTCGGCGATCGACCGGCCGATGCCCTGTCCCGCCGCAGTGACGACCGCGATTTTTCCTTCAAGCCTGCCGGACATGGTCTCGTTCCCCAATTGGTCTGTTCGGGGTGGCTTATCACAGGCTCAGGCGCAGCCCTCAAGCCATACATCGGTCAGACCGTTCGGTGCGCAGTCCTCGGCCAGCAGTTTCCTGATCCGGTCGACGCGGTCCGCGTTGGCCTGGGCCTGTCCGGTCGGCCGCAGCGCGTTGGGCCCGATCAACATGGCGATGAGCGACAGGTAGGCCTCATCGTCAAGCTCGTCGAGCGGCTGGCCAAACCAGGTCTGCGCGCCGTCGGCGAAGCCGATGACGGTCCGGCCGTCATGATTGCCCAGATAGGCGCCGGCGACGAAGGCCGTCAGGATGTCGTCATGGCTGGTTGTCGGAAACATGGCGAACCGGGTCAGATACATCAGCCGGATCTTGCGCCAGCCGGGCTGGAACGGGTCGAAATAGATACGCTTGCCCAACCCCTGGCCGATCGTCGTCAGCCCCTGTCCCGGCGTTGCCAGATCGATGCCCTGTCGGTCGAAGAACGTCGGGTCTTCCACTGCGAGCAATTGCCGCTTGCGCGCGTCCGACAGCGCTCGCTCCGCCGGATCGGAGCCCTGCACGATCGCGGCGATGGCGCCAGGCGTCGATGCGCGATGGTTGGCGATGTCGATCACGACGACTATGGCGAGCACACCGATCCCGACCAGCAACAACCCGCCAAGCCACCTAAACACCTTGCCCATGAATCACGCTCCTGATTTCGACAAGGCTCCGCATCTGGCGGCCGTTTGTGTCGAAATTGTCGTCCTCGAGCCATTTCTCCATCGCCTTGCGCGCGACCGGCCATTCCTTGTCGAGCATGGAGTACCAGGCGGTGTCGCGGTTCCCGTACGGCTTGACCTCGAGCTGCCGGAAAACGCCCTCGAACGTGAAACCCAGGCGCCGGGCGGCGCGGTGCGAGGGCCGGTTGGCATTGTTGAGCTTCCACTCGTAGCGGCGATAGCCGAGTTCGTCGAAAACGCGCCGCGCCATCAGCCAGTGCGCTTCGGTGGACGCCGGCGAGCGCGCCATTGGCGTGCCGTGCGCCACGCAGCCGACTTCGCAGACGCCGTTGGTCTCATCGATGCGCATGTAGCTGGCCATGCCCATCACGGCGCCGCCGTCGGGTCCGGTGAAAACGCAGGTGACGAAGCCCCTGTTGGCGTTGATGTCGGCGAGGATCGCGCCGAGATCTGCGGCCTTTTCCATGCGCGGCCAGCCGAAATGAAACAGCATGTCGTTGGTTGCCGTGCCGCCGAATGCTGCCCAGAGCGGGCCTTCGTGGGCGGCGCGATCGAACGGCACGATCGCCACGTGACGGCCGGTCATCGGCGCATTGGTGGGTGTGGGACGTGGCGTCCATTGCGAAAGGTCGTCGATCATGGCGCGATCGGGTCCGGCTCGGCTTGACAAGTGGGCGCGGCTTTCACAATCCGCGCGGGCGGAGGAATGCCATGCATGACATAAACCCCTTCTTCAAGCGTATGGGCGAGGAGAACGCCTTCGCGGTTCTGGCGCGTGCGACCGATCTGGCTGCGCAGGGGCGTGACATCGTCAATCTGGGCATCGGCCAGCCCGATTTCTCGACGCCCGGGCACATCGTCGAAGCGGCGGTCAAGGCACTGCGCGATGGCGCGCATGGCTATACGCCTGCGGCGGGCATCCTGCCGGCGCGCGAGGCGGTGGTGCGGCGCACGCAGGCACTGACCGGGGTCGAGGTGTCACCCGAGCGGGTGATGATCACGCCGGGCGGCAAGCCGGCGATGTTTGCCGCGATCCTGATGTTCGGCGAGCCGGGGGCCGAAATCCTCTATCCCGATCCGGGCTTTCCGATCTATCGCTCGATGATCGAGGCGACCGGCGCGACGCCGGTGCCGGTTCCGGTGCGCGAGGAAAACGGATTTGCGTTTTCGGCCGCCGAAACGCTGTCGCTGATCACGCCGCGCACGCGGTTGCTGATCGTCAACTCGCCGGCCAATCCCACGGGCGGCGTGACGCCGCGCACCGAAATCGAAGCGCTGGTTGCAGGCTTGGCGGCACATCCCGACGTGGCGGTGCTTTCCGACGAGATCTACGACGTGATGACCTACGACAACGCGGTGCACACCTCGTTGCTGACATTTGCCGAACTGCGCGACCGGCTGATCGTCCTGAACGGCTGGTCGAAGACCTGGGCGATGACCGGCTGGCGGATGGGTTGGTCGATCTGGCCCGAGCCGCTGCATGACGCGGTGCGCAAGCTGGCGGTCAACTGCTGGTCATGCGTCAACGCGCCGGCGCAACATGCCGGCATCGCCGCCATCGACGGGCCGCAGGACGAGGTCGATGCGATGATGGCGGCCTTCGACGAACGGCGGCGCTTCGTCGTTGCGCGGCTCAACGCCATCGATGGCGTGGCATGTGCAACGCCCAAGGGCGCGTTCTACGCATTCCCGAACGTGTCCCGAACCGGCTGGAAGGCCAAGGAACTGGCCAATGCACTTTTGGAGGAGGCCGGCGTGGCGCTGATCGGCGGGCCGGACTTCGGCGTTCTGGGCGAGGGTTTCGTGCGTGTCTCCTATGCCAACTCGCTCGACAACATCGCCCGTGCGCTCGACCGCGTCGAACAGTTCCTCGGCGACCGGTCGCGGCCGGTTTGACGCGCCCGGAGCGCCTGCCTATCGTCGCGCGATGATTGCCGATGACACGGTCGAGGCGCCACGGCGCTATCATCATGGCGCGCTGCGCGAGGCGCTGCTTGAGGCTGCCGAGCGCGAACTCATCGAAAAGGGCGAGGACGGCTTCTCGCTGCGTTCGACGGCAAAGCGCGCCGGCGTCAGCCATGCCGCGCCGGCGCACCATTTCCGCGATGTGGATGCGTTGCTGCACGGGCTGGCGCAGCGCGGTTTCGAGCGCCTGACGACCCTTATGCGCGCCGAGCAGGCGGCGACCGACGGCAATGATCCGCTAACCGACGTGACCGCCGTCGCGGTCGGTTATGTGCGCTTTGCGATCGAGAACCGCGAGCTGTTCCGGCTGATGTTCTCGGGCCGGGCGACCGGCGACAAACCGCCGGAGTTGGCCAGGGCGGGCGATGCCGCGCTGTCGGTCATGCTCAATGCGCTGGGCCGGCTGCGCGGGCGCGAGGCGCTGGCCACCGAGGAGGGCTGGCGCGAGGTCACCGCGACCTGGTCGATCGTGCACGGCTACGCGGATCTGGCGATCAGCGGCAAGATCGCCTGGCTGACCGACCGGCCGTTCGAACTGCAACGGCCCGTGCTGGTCGACTTCATGGCGCGCGTGCTGCGCCTGTGAGTGCCGGAACCTGTGGTATCGGAAAACAAAAAGCGGGCGATCGTTCCGCCTGAACAATCGCCCGTTTTCCGCAGCACCGGTCGGGAGGAGGTACCGGCGTGCTCTAGCCCGATGCCATGTTGGGACAAATTGGTTAACAAATGGTTAACGCGCGAGGTGTCCCGTTTTTGCAGGCATTGCGTGTGCGTTTCAGGCCGTCGCGCCGGCGACGGTCGCCTCGATGTGGTCGACCAGCGGGTCCGGCAGTTGCAGGCGGCCGGCGAGCATGTCCAGGTAACCGCGCTCGGCGCGGGACTTGGGCTCGATGGCCAGCCGTGAGGCGGTGTACAGTTCCACCCGCTGCGCCTCGGTCTGCGCGGCGCCGACGATTGCATCGACATCGACGGGCTTTGCCAGTTCGGCGCGGATGAACGATTGGGCGTCGTCATCCAGCCCGTTCATCGCCAGACGGTCGGCGATGCGGGCGCGTTCGTCATCGTCGATATGGCCGTCGGCACGCGCGGCGGCGACCATGGCACGCACCAGCGCGATGGTGAACTGGTCGCCCTGCGGGGCGGCTTCGACATCGAACTCCGAACCCTGCGGCGGCGGCAGAACCTCTTGTACAGGCTCGGTTTTCTGCTCTTCGGCGCCGCCCGGGTTGCGGCCGTCCTTGTAGTTCTTGTAGGCGGTGTAGGCGAGCCCGCCAACCGCGGCCGCCGCACCCAGCTTGAGCGCCGAGCCGGTCAGTTCGCGCCCCACGCCGGTGCCCAGAAGCACCGCGGCAATGGCGCCGGTCGCCAGCGGATTGTCCTTGGCCAATTGCCCGACCTGCCCGGCCTTTTCGCGCACCGTGCCGCCGGCGCCGGGCACATTGGAGCCCAGGAAATCGTTGAGCAGTTTCTTCGGGTCGAGCATCGCGGTCCTCCGTCCATCACACGGTCGTCATGACCGCTGGAGGGTGAGTTGGTGATGCGCGCCGGTCATTGCAAGCACAACCGGCCGCAAATGGCGCATCGGCTGTTTTCATGGGCGATTTGTAGGGATTTGGACTGCCCGGCCGCTATACGGTTCCTTAATGGCGCAGGCTCTATTTTGCAGCCGAGAGGGCTGGCAATGGCGCGTTCGGATCTTTCGCCAGCAGGCGATCAGGCCGAAACAGAGATCTATCTGAATTTCGTCGACAGCCTTTTCGCTGATCGGCGCAATCTGGTCGTGGGTCTGGCGCTGCAGGTCAGCATCGCGATCTGCGTCTACATTGAAAGCCGCATGCCAATCATGGGCTTGTGGCCGGGCTTCTTCATCGCTGCCACCAGTCTGCGCTTTTACCACACGTTGCGATATGCTGGTGAGCGCCGCAATGCCGCCAGGCTTTCGGCGGAAGAGCGGATTACGTGGGCGCGACACTGGGAACGGCGCTACATTGTCTCCTCTGGCCTTGTGGGTTTGACCGTCGGACTGTTTGCCTGGTTCTGTCTTGAAATGGTCGCCAGCGAGTTTGCAATCATTGCCTCGCTCTCGACCGTATTCGCGGTCCTGCCAACCATCGTGGGCCGTCTGTACGGCTCGGTGAAGCTGGCCGCGACGATGACGATCGTTACGCTCATCGCGCCCGCAGCAAGCCTTACGATGCGTGGCGACGTTGCCAGCCTGATTGCCGTTCTGCTGTTCGTGCCATATCTCGCCCTGATCCTGTCGATGGTTCGAAAAGTTCGATCGACGGTTGTCTCCGCTGTTCGCGGACGCCTGGAGACGGCCGAGATCGCCAACCGGTTCGATCTGGCGCTTAGCAACATGTCGCACGGTCTGATCATGTTCGATGATCGCCAGTGCGTGGTCGTGATGAACCGCCGGGCGCGGGTGCTGTTGCAGATCCCGCTCTATGTGCGCATGGAGGGGCGGTCTTTCACGCTGCTGCTGCGTTACGCGCGCCGCTTTGAACTGGTCTCGCCCAAGCGCGCACAGGCGCTGCTGCGCGCGGTCAAGAAGCTGATGAACAATGACGGCGACAAGGCCGAGATCCGGCTGACCAACGGCACCCATATCGAGTTCTCGGGCTCGCGGCGGCCCGAGGGCGGCTCGGTCATGATCCTCGAAGACGTCACCGAACGGGTGCGCGCGCAGGAGAAGATCAAGGCCATGGCGCGGTTCGACAGCCTGACAGAACTGTCCAACCGCAACCACTTTTCACACGAGGTCAGCAGCCGTCTCGACGAGGCCGGACCCGATGATCTGTGCCTGTTGATCTCGTTCGATGTCGACGACTTCAAGCGCGTCAACGATTCCATCGGCCATGCCCAGGGCGATGCGCTCCTGCGCGGAATCGCCAAGCGTATGCAGCGGCACTACGGCCCTCAAGCGCTTCTGTCGCGGCTGGGCGGCGATGAGTTCATGATGTTCATCGACAAGCTGGCGCCCGATTTCGACCTGACCGTGTTTGCCGATGAACTGCGCGCCCGGCTGGCCCAGTCCTACCGGATCGGCCCCGAACAGGTGTTCGTGTCGCAGTCGATCGGCATGGCGATGACGCCGGCGCGCGACTTCCGGCTCACCGACGCGATGATCCGCGCCGACCTTGCACTCTATCACTCAAAGGCGGCCGGCAAGGGCGTCTGGTCGGTGTTCGAGGAGGGCATGAACGAGCGCTACCTGCGCCGTCAGCTGATCAAGAGCGAACTGGCCAAGGCGGTCGACCAGGACCTTCTGTCGGTGCGATACCAGCCGATCGTCGATGCTCTGACCGGCCGGATCGTGGCCTGCGAGGCGCTGTCGCGCTGGCACCATGCGGAACTGGGCGCGATCTCGCCGGCCGAATACATCCCGCTGGCCGAGGAGATGGGGATCATCACCAAGGTGACCGAGAGCATCATGCGCCGTGCCACGCAGGACTGTGCGTCATGGCCGGATACCGTGGATGTGTCGGTCAACCTGTCGCCGATCGACTTCCGGCGTGACGGCATCAACGATGTGGTGCGACATGCGCTCGACGCGGCCGGGCTAAGGCCCGACCGGCTGGATGTCGAGATCACCGAGTCGGCGGTGATCAGCAACGAAACCGACATGATCACGCGGCTCAATCGCCTTCGCGAGACCGGCGTGCGGGTGTCTCTGGATGATTTCGGCACCGGCTATTCGTCACTGAGCTATCTGCACAGGCTGCCGCTCGATCGCGTCAAGATCGACCGGTCGTTCGTTGCCGGCATTGCGACCGGCGAAACGCCGACGGCGCTGCTCGATGGCATTACGGACCTGTGTTACGGGCTGGGTCTCAAGATGACGGTCGAGGGTGTCGAGAACGAGGACCAGCTCGTCCTGATCCGCCGGTCCGGCAAGATCGACCGGCTCCAGGGCTATCTGTTCGGTCCCGCCCTGCCGGCCACCGCGATCGGCGAAATGGCGAGCCGCTTGCCGTCCTCGCCGGACGCGGGCGCCGTCGTTCCGGTTCGCAAACCGCTCGTCGTCGCGTCCCGATAGTCCGGTTTCGCCACCAACCGACCCGAATGCCTGGCGCCGCATCGGCGGGGCCACGCCTGCCGCGCGCGACGGTGCGCCAAGTCGATTCGCGGTTCGTCCCGGTCTTTCCCTGAACATGCGGCCGCCGATTCGCGCCGACGGCCGTCCGTGTTCGGGCGCGGCAGTTGTCCCGCGCCCATCTGGCTGATTTGTACCACCCAGACGCGAATACGTATCATGTTGAAACAGGTGTAACCGTTTCTTCGCACCAATCGCTAACAATTAAGGTTAACAATCCCTAAATCCTGCACATTGATTTACAACCAATTACGGCCAGACTAGCGTTTCTGGCGTGGGACGATTGTGAGGACGGGGACATGGGCGGAACGGAAGCGGCAGCGATGCCGCCATCAACGCGGGCTATGCGCGACGAGCAGATGTTGGCGGTGATGGACGGCGTCGAGTACCGCCGGATCGTGTCGTCGGAGGATTTGGAAGACGTCGGCCTTTTGCGGCGCGATGCGTTCAACGCACACAACCTCTACACGACGAAATTCACTGATCCGATCATTGAGGATTTGGACGTCGACGACGATACCTATCTGTTCGGTCTCTACCATGAGGGACAGCTGGTGTCTTCGATGCGTTTGAACGTCTTGAGCAAAGACAGTGTCGAGACGCCGGCTCTGGGCCTGTGCAGGACGACGCTTTCGCCGCTGCTGGACCAAGGTATGGTCTTTATTGACCCCAGCCGGTTTGCGATCGATGCCGAGGCATCCAAGGCCATTCCTGTACTGCCGATCCTGACCCACCGATTGTCGACGATGATGACGATCGAGTTCAACGCTGACCATTGTCTGTGTGTCGTCAAGCATTCGCACGAGGCCTATTATCGGCGCGTGTTCGGTGCGACGCGCCTGGCGGAACCTTTCGTGCCCGAAGGCATGATCCCGCTCACGCTGCTGCTCGGCATTTCGCGTGGAAATCAGGACTACATCATCGATCGCAATCCGTTGTTCAAATACACCGAGACCGAAGCACGGATGATGTTCGACAACCGTCCCGATACGATGCGACCATTGAGCGTTTTGCCGACGGCTCGGTTTGCGATGCGCAAGGCCGCCTGAGCAGCGCCACACGCCAAGGCCACCGAAACAAGCGGCGCCGGTCGGCGCCGCCGCGCGGCATTGTCGCCATTGCGGACCACACCGCTTTTCGCTATGCGCTGAGCAATATTCGACCCGTGTAGTGGAGACCATCGATGGCCGAGCAAGGCAAGAGCGACACCCAGGCCCCGCCGGAAATGGACTATCCCGAGCATGAGCGCACGTATTCACTCTTCCTGACGATAACCAAATGGGGCACGATCGCCACTGTCGCGGTTCTGATCGCCATGGCGTTCGGCTTCTTTGCCGGCGGCGGCCTGTTCGGCGGCACGCTGGTGTTCGTGCTGCTGCTGGCCGTTTCCTGGTTCATCCTCTAGCGGCTCGCGGCGTAAGGCGAATTCGGGGGGATCTGATGTGCCACTGACCATCTTCATCGCAAAAGAAAGCCATGCCGGCGAACCACGCGTGGCCGGATCGCCCGATACGGTCAAGAAACTGGTTGGCGCGGGCCATTCGGTCACCGTCGAGAAGGGCGCAGGGCTCGCCTCGCGCCTGACCGATGCCGACTATGAAGCCGCAGGCGCGACGCTGGGTCCGGCTGGCGCGGCGGGCAAGGCCGACATCGTGCTGAAGGTGCGCCGGCCGAGCGTTGCCGAGATCAAGCGCTACAAGAAGGGCACGGTGGTTGTCGCCGTCATGGATCCGTTCGACGCCGACAAGGCGCTCAAGGACATGGCAGCCGCCGGACTTTCGACCTTTGCGATGGAACTGATGCCGCGCATCACGCGCGCCCAGGTGATGGACGTTCTGTCCTCGCAGGCCAACCTTGCCGGTTATCAGGCGGTCATCGAAGCGGCCCATGCCTATGGCCGGGCGATGCCCATGATGATGACAGCGGCCGGAACCGTGCCGGCGGCGCGCGTGTTCGTGATGGGTGCGGGCGTTGCCGGCCTTCAGGCGATCGCCACGGCGCGCCGGCTCGGCGCGGTCGTTACCGCCACCGACGTGCGGCCCGCCGCCAAGGAACAGGTCGCCTCGCTCGGCGCCAAGTTCATCGCGGTCGAGGACGACGAGTTCAAGGCGGCTGAAACCGCCGGCGGCTACGCCAAGGAGATGAGCAAGGAATACCAGGCCAAGCAGGCCGAACTGGTCGCCGACCACATCGCCAAGCAGGACATCGTCATCACGACGGCGCTGATCCCCGGGCGGCCGGCGCCCAAGCTCGTCAGCAAGGCCATGCTCGATGCGATGAAGCCGGGTTCGGTGCTGGTGGACCTTGCCGTCGAACGCGGCGGCAATGTCGAAGGCGCCAAGCCCGATGAAACGGTCACGACGGCCAATGATGTCGACGTGATCGGCATCGCCAACATGCCCGGCCAGGTCGCAGCGTCCGCCTCGCTGTTGTACGCACGCAACGTGCTGGCCTTCGTTCAGACGCTGATCGACGGCGACACGGGCACGCTTGCCATCGACCGTGACGACGAACTGGTCCAGGCGACGCTGCTGACCCATGACGGCGCGCTGGCGCACCCGCGCTTTGGCGGTGCTGCGCCCGAGGCGGCCGAAACCGACAAGGGGGAGAAGGCCGATGGCTGATACCGCAGTTGATCAGGCGCTGGACGGGCTGGACCGTGCGGTTCAGGGCGTGCGCGATGCCGTCGCGGCCGCATCCGCGCAGGCGCCTGATGCCGCGCAGACCGTTGCCGACAGCGGCGCGGGCGATTTCATCTTCCTGTTCTCGATCTTCGTGCTGGCCATCTTCGTCGGCTATTACGTGGTCTGGTCGGTGACGCCGGCGCTGCACACGCCGCTGATGAGCGTGACCAATGCGATCTCGTCGGTGATCATCGTCGGCGCGCTGCTGGCCGTCGGCATTTCCGAGAGCGGACTTGCGACCGGCTTCGGCTTCGTGGCGCTGGTGCTGGCCTCGGTCAACATCTTCGGCGGTTTCCTTGTCACGCAGCGGATGCTCGCGATGTACAAGAAGAAAGACAAGTGAGGCGGTAGGCAGTTATGGGACCGAATTTCGCCTACTTTCTTTATCTCGTTTCAGGCATCCTGTTCATTCTGGCGCTGCGTGGACTGAGCCATCCGACAACCAGCCGTCAGGGCAACATGTACGGCATGGTCGGCATGGGCATCGCCGTTTTGACGACGCTGTTCTATGCCGCGCCGAGCGTCGGCGGGGCCTTTGCGATCATCGTCGGCATCGCCATCGGCGGCACGGTCGGCGCCTACATCGCGCGCACCATCGCGATGACGGCGATGCCGCAACTGGTGGCCGGCTTTCACAGCCTGGTCGGTCTGGCGGCGGTGCTTGTGGCGGCAGCGGCGCTCTATTCGCCGGCCTCGTTCGGCATTGGCGCCGTGGGCGCGATCAAGCCGATCGCGCTGATCGAGATGTCGATCGGCGCGGCGATCGGCGCGGTGACGTTCACCGGTTCGATCATCGCCTTCCTCAAGCTCGACGGCCGCATGTCGGGCAAGCCGATCCTGCTGCCGGGCCGGCACTGGCTCAATGGCGGCATCGGCGTTGCCATCATCGTTCTGGTGGCGGTTCTGGTGAACACTGAAAGCCATGCCGTCTTCTGGTTCCTGGTCATCCTTTCGCTGCTGATCGGCGTGCTGATCATCATTCCGATCGGCGGCGCGGACATGCCCGTCGTCGTTTCGATGCTCAACTCCTATTCGGGATGGGCGGCTGCCGGTATCGGCTTCACGGTCGAGAACCTTGCGCTGATCATCACCGGCGCGCTGGTCGGCTCGTCGGGCGCGATCCTCAGCTACATCATGTGCAAGGGCATGAACCGGTCGTTCATCTCTGTGATCCTGGGCGGCTTTGGCGGCGAGACCGCGGCCGCCGGCGGGGACGACGATGTCGACCGCACGGTCAAGATGGGGTCGGCGGACGATGCCGCCTTCCTGATGAAGAACGCCTCCAAGGTGATCATCGTGCCCGGCTACGGCATGGCGGTCGCGCAGGCCCAGCACGCGGTGCGCGAGATGGCGGACGCGCTCAAGGCCGAGGGTGTCGAGGTTTCCTATGCCATCCACCCGGTCGCCGGCCGCATGCCCGGCCACATGAACGTGCTGCTGGCCGAGGCCAACGTGCCCTATGACGAGGTGTTCGAGCTCGAGGACATCAACGCCGAGTTCGCGCAGGCCGACATCGCCTATGTGATCGGCGCAAACGACGTGACCAACCCGGCGGCGCGCGATGATCCGACCTCGCCGATCTACGGGATGCCGATCCTCGACGTCGACAAGGCCAAGACGTGCCTGTTCGTCAAGCGCTCGCTCGGCTCGGGCTATGCCGGCATCGACAACACGCTGTTCTACAAGGACGGCACGATGATGCTGCTGGGCGACGCCAAGAAGATGACCGAGGACATCGTCAAGGCGTTCGACAACGCGTGATGCATGAGGTGGCGTGTCGGCGGATGCCCATCATCTGCCGATTTCGCTTGCTTGCCTTTTCGACCTCACCGTTCTCAATTGACCCAAAGTCCGTTGCGCCGCTTGGTGCACGGGCTCTCGTTGCTGTCGTTTCAAGGGCCTTGTGAACCGTGGAAAGAACGCCTTTTCAGCCCGAGCAGGTCCTCGATCTCTGGTTTCCGGACAACGGCTTTTGGGAGAGTGCCGAGGGGCTTGGCGACTGGATCAAGCAGCGGATGTATGGCGGCATGGACGAGACGATCTGCCGCGATTTCGTCGATTTGACCGTTGCGGCCGCGCGCGGCGAGCTGGACCACTGGGCCGAAACGGCGGAAGGGCGCGTCGCGCTGCTCATCGCACTCGACCAGTTTCCCCGATCACTGTGGCGGGATACGCCTGCCGCTTACGCGCAGGACATCAAAGCCAACCGGCTGGTGCTGGAGGGCGTCAAGAACGGTCACTTTGCAGCCGTCAGCATCTGGAAGAAGCTGTTTTACGTGATCGCCCTCGGTCATTGCGAGGGGCCCGATCATCTCGACCGGATCGGTGTGATGGAAGAGTTGTCCGAGCAGATCATCGCCGAAACGCCACCGCATCTGGCCCACATTTCGGAGCAGATACGGGAACAGAATGCGCGCGTGCGATCGGTGATCGAGCGGTTTGGCAGGCACCCGCACCGCAATGCCCATTTCGGGCGCGTGTCGAGCGCCGAAGAGGAAAGCTACATCGCGACGGGCGATTTCCCGCACTTGCCGCGCGCGGACATGGCGGGGCAGGGCGGTCGTACGGACAGCTGATCGCCGCCATCTCCAGTCGGTGCGGGGGGCTAAGCCGCCGCCGGCGCCAGAAGGAACGCAGCACCGTCCGGGTCGCGCGCCATTGCCATCGGCGGCTCGGTATCCATCGCGCGGTAGACGATCTTGCCGCCGGTGCGGCTGACAAGCGTGGCGGCTTCGGGCAGGTCGGAGCAGGCAAAATGCACGCCCCAGAACTCGAAGCCGTCGGTCAGCGCCTCCGGCACGGTCTGGATCTCCGCAACCACGCCGCCGCCGGCCCGCATGACCGCATGGGAACCGTTGGCATCGGGCGCCCGCGCGATGTTCCACCCGAACAGCGCGCGGTAGAAGTCGACCACTTTCGCCGGATCCGTCACGTAGAGCGCGTTCCATGCCATGTGTCCCGGCGCGGGCCGCAGGGGACGGGGTTCCATGCCGCTGCCCTGATGGACGGTGAAGCCGGCACCCAGCGGATCGCGGATCAACGCGATCTGCGCGCCGTCGCCGAACGGGATCGGCCCGACCTCGACCGTGCCGCCATGCACGCGCGCCGCGGCGACGCAGGCGGCGGCATCATCGACGGCGATGTAGGACATCCAGAAGCTCGGCAGCCCCATCGCCTCAAAACGTTGCGGCATCTGAAAGATGCCGGCGCTTTCGGCATTCCGGACAAGGGCGATGTGATAGGCGGCGCCGTCGGGTTGCGTGGTTGACCGGTAGTCCCAGCCGAACAGGTGCCTGTAGAAATGCTTGGTCCGATCGACATCGAAGGTCGACAGATCGCACCAGACGAAATCACCATGGGCCATGGCTGCTTCTCCCGGCCGGCACGTTGTCACACCCGTTGTCCGAGGTCGATGCGCACCGGGCAATGCGTGCCCATGATTGTGGCCACGCGGATCGGCCGGTCAGACCGATGTCTGCGTGGGGCCGGGCCGGCGCGCACGCGCGATCTCAGCTGACCCGGTTCAGGCCGTTCTGCGCGAAGGTCAGGCTGGGATCGAGTTGAAGCGCGCGGCGATAGGAGTTGGCCGCACTGTCGCGTTCGCCGCGCTGCTCATACACCAGCGCCTGGTTGGCCCAGCTTTCGGCGTTGCGGTCGTCCAGCCGGAGCGCGAAATTGACGTCGTCGAACGCATTGTCGAGCTGGCCGAGCGCGACATAGGAGATCGCGCGGCCATTGTAGGGCTCGGGCGCATCGGGCTGCAGCGAGATGGCGGTCGCGAAATCCTCGATGGCGAACTCGTGCTGGCCACGGCTCTGATAGATCAGTCCGCGCCGGTGGTAGGCGCGCGGATCGCTGGTGTCGAGGCGGATGGCACGCTCGAAGTCACCGAACGCTTCTGTCGTGCGGCCGGCGCGGCGGTAGAGTTCGCCGCGGCCGATATAG
>CAZSFA010000023.1:0-15414 GCA_964606055.1 uncultured Oceaniradius sp.
TGGATCTGCATCGCGCTGGTCGTCTTTGCCTCCTGGCGACCCGGCAAGGCGCTGATCGGCGCGCTGCTGTTCGCGTTCTTCGACGCCTACCAGTTGCGGCTTCAGACCGTCATCGAAGGCGTGCCGTATCAACTGTTCCTGATGGCGCCGTACGTTCTGTCGATTCTCGCGTTGATCCTTGTCGCACGCCGCGCGCAGGTGCCCGAGGCCCTGATGACGCCCTACCGGCGCGGCGAACGCTGAGTCGCCCTCAGGCCGCTTGCGCGGCCGCGTCGAGTGCCTGGGCAATATCGGCTTTCAGGTCCGCCTCATCCTCGAGCCCGATCTGAAGCCGCACCATCTCGCCGGGGTAATCATGGGCGCTGACCGTCCGGTCGCGCAGGTCGACGCGCACGGCAAGGCTCTCAAAGCCGCCCCAGGAGTAGCCAAGGCCGAAATAGCCAAGCGCATTCAGGAACGCGTCGGTGGCCGGGATGCCGCCATGCAGCACGATCGAGAACAGCCCGGCCGCGCCGGTGAAGTCGCGCTGCCAGATCGCGTGACCGGGCGAGGTTTCGAGTGCCGGGTGCAGCACCTGCGCGACGGGCGATGCGGGATCGTCGGCAAGGCCTTGCAGCCATTGCGCAAGCGCCCGCGCGGTGCGGTCGTGGCGCTCGAAACGCACCCCCATCGTGCGCATGCCGCGCAACACCTGATAGGCGTCGTCCGGACCGACACATGTGCCCAGCGCCGTGTGGGTCGCGTCCAACTGCTCCCATGTGCGCGCATTGGCGCTGACCCAGCCGAGCAGCACGTCCGAATGGCCCGCCGGGTACTTTGTCGCCGCCTGGATCGAGATGTCGACGCCATGCTCGAGCGGGCGAAAATGCATCGGCGTCGCCCACGTGTTGTCGGCCATCGTCACAACGCCGCGCTGCGCCGCAACCGATGCGATGGCCGGAACATCCATCATCTCGTAGGTGTTCGATCCGGGGCATTCCAGAAACACAACGCGCGTGTTGGGCCGGATCAACGCTTCGATCCCAGCGCCGATGTCGGGGCGGTAATATTCGGTCTCGACACCCATGCGCGCCAGCACTTGCGCCGCGAATCGCCGGGTCGGGTAGTACACGGTGTCGACCATCAGCAGGTGATCGCCCGCCGAGAGGAACGCCAGCAAGGGTTCGGTCACCGCCGCAAGGCCCGACGGCAGCAGGATCGTGCCCGCGCTGCCTTCGAACTGGTTGACTGCGTCGGTCAGCGCATCGGTCGTGGGTGTCGCGTGCACGCCATATGTGTACCGGTTTTCGTTGGCGCGCAGCGACGCAGCGTCCGGAAACAGGACCGTCGAGGCATGCACGACCGGAGGATTGACGAACCCGAAATAGGCGTGCGGATCATTGCCCGCATGGGTCAAGCGCGTGTTCAGCCCGGCGCGTTCACCCTCGCGTTTGTTCGTCATCGATCGGTCTCCTGTGTTCATGATGCCGTGGCCCGGTGCGGACACGGACCATGCGATGGACTGCTGTCGGGCGCATCATCGACCGGACGTCGTGGTGTTCGTCCGACGAAGACTTGGCAAAGTCTTGGTGCCCGTGCCTTGCCCAACAGGTTCACAGCGGGTAGGCGCTAGCTGTGCCCCCGTCAACCGGCGTAGCCGGTGCGGCCGGGCATCGAGCGAGGATCGGCGATGTTGACCGGCACAGGCAGCAAGGAAGCGCAGATGGCACCCGCCCCGCGCACGCCTGCGGCCCGTGCCATGGCTCTCCCGGGCCCTGCCGGCGCACTGGCCCCTTCAGCCATATGGTCCAACAATCGGCGCACCTGGTCGCGGCTTCGCGGGCGTCTGTCGCGACCCGTCCCGCCTGCGATGCCCGCAATTGTGACACCGGCGATGGCCTCGGTCGCGGTCGGCGCATTTGCCGCAACCGTGTTCGCGGCAGCCTTCGACCCATGGACCACCGCGTGGATGCGCCAGAGCGACTGGCCCGTCTGGGATGTCTTCCATGGCGTGACACATGCGGCCAAGTCCCATGTCTACCTCGTTGCGGCCGGTATTCTCGCCGCGATGATCGGCCTTTGGGACTGGCGGACGGTTTCTTCGCACGCCATGCGCGGCAGGATGATGGCGCTCTACGCGCAGAGCGCGTTCATCTTTGGCGCGATCGCGGTGCCCGGCATCGCCATCAACATGGTCAAGCAGGTCGTCGGGCGCGGCCGTCCGCGTGTGTTCGACGAACTCGGCGCACATGCCTACGCGCCATTCGAGTTCAGTTCGGCCTTTCAGAGCTTTCCGTCGGGCCACGCAACGACGGCGGGAAGTCTGGCCATGCTGATCGCGCTTTGGTATCCGCGTCATGCGGTGATTGCGCTCGTCGCCGGCGCCGGTCTGGCGTTTGCGCGCGTTCCCGCCAACGCGCACCATCTGTCGGACGTCATTGCCGGCTATGCGATCGGCACGCTGGCGACACTGGCGATGGCGCGCTGGCTGGCGCGGCGGGCCTGCCTGTTCCGGATGTCCGGGCAGAGCGCGTTGCCGCGTCTGGTTTGGGCCGATCAGCGCGGCCTTGCCCCGATACCGCCGCTGTTTGGCGGTTCACATGACCCGATGTTACGAGCCGAAAAGGAACATGCCCGATGACAACCCACGTGCTGCCACCGCTGGTTGGCGCGGCGATCATCGCCCTTTTTGCATCGGTCGCCCAGGCGTCGACGCTCGATGACGTCAAGGCCAAGGGGTTTGTGCAGTGCGGCGTCAGCCAGAGCCTGCCCGGCTTCTCCTTCCAGGAGGAGGACGGCGACTGGACCGGGCTGGACGTGGATCTGTGTCGCGGCATCGCGGCGGCGATCTTCGGCGATCCGGAGGCGGCCAAGTTCACGCCATTGTCGGCGCGGCGGCGGTTCACGGCGCTGCAGTCGGGCGAGGTCGATGTTCTGGTGCGCAACACGACCTGGACGATGAGCCACGACACCCAGCGCGGGGTCAACTTTGCCGGCATCAACTACTTTGACGGTCAGGGCTTCATGGTGCCGACCAAGATGAACCTCAACTCGGCTCTGGAACTGTCGGGCGCGTCGATCTGCTTTGTGTCCGGCACGACGACCGAGTTGAACCTCGCCGACTATTTTGCCGCCAACAACATGACCTACGAGCCCGTCGCGTTCGAAAAGGTCGAGGAGGTGGTCGCGGCCTACGATCAGGGGCTGTGCCAAGCCTACACGACCGACCAGTCCGGGCTCTATGCCCAAAGGCTGCGCCTGAGCGATCCGGTCGCCCATCGCATCCTGCCCGAGATCATCTCCAAGGAACCGCTCGGCCCGGTGGTCAGCCAGGGCGACGACCAATGGTTCAACATCGTGCGCTGGGTGCATTTTGCCATGCTCAACGCCGAGGAACTGGGCATCACCCAGTCCAATGTCGAGCGGATGGCGCGCAGCGAAAGCCCTGCGATCCAGCGGCTGCTCGGCGTTCAGGGCCGGTTTGGCGAGTATATCGGCCTCGACAATGCCTGGGCGCTCAATGTGATCACCGCCGTGGGCAACTATGGCGAGGTCTTCGAGCGCAATGTCGGGCCCGACACGCCGCTGGCGATCGCCCGTGGCGTCAACGCGCTGTGGTCCGATGGCGGGCTGCAATACGCACCGCCCATCCGCTAGGCGGCGCGCGCCCTGATGCGCCGCGTTCTGGTTGTTCTGGCGCTGATTGTCGGACTGCCGATGGTGATGCTGACACTGGGCGCGGTGCCGCTGCCCGTCCGGGGGCAGGCGGTCGCCGCCGATGCCGGCGCCGACACGCACACCATCTATGTGATCTCGAACGGCTTTCATTCCGCGATCGCGCTGCCCGCCGATGTCATGACGCCCGCCCATGGCGGCGATGGCGTACCGGTGCCGCTGATCGAGGCCTTCGGCATTGATGAGACCGATTTTCCCGTCGACCGCACGGCCGTGCGCTACTGGCAGATCGGCTGGGGATCGCAGACCGCATACACCAGCCTGCGCGCCGTTCGGGACCTGACCCTCGGCATCTCGGCGAGGGCACTGGCGTTCGATGCAACGGTCGTCCATGTCCAGCCACTGGGCATGCTGCGGCCGGGCCGCGGCGTCGTGCCCGTCGCGGTTAGCCAAACGCAACTGGATGGCCTGGTCGCGGCGATGGTGCCGTCGCTTGCATCGACGCAGCCGATCGCCGGAGTCACACAAGGCTTTGGCGACCGCTTCTACCCTGGTCGCGGCCGGTTCAGCCCGATCGCCACCTGCAACAGCTGGACCGGCTGGCGGCTGCGGCAGGCTGGAATCGGTGTCGGCCTCTGGACGCCGATCGCCCAAACGCTGGGCTTCGGTCTGGCCCGTGTTCAGGCGCGATAGTCGTAGAGCCAGGCCAGGCTCTTGAGGAAGCTCTCGGGCGCGCGCCCCCGTAACACCGCGTTCCGTGCCATCCGGCCAAGGCCCGACTGGTGATAGACCAAGCGGTTGAAGTCGGTCCGCTTGGCCACCCGCGTCACACGCGCCTTGCGCTTTTTGTGAAAGGCGGCGAATGCGCGATGCGGCTCGTCCTCGGCCGCATCGATATGGGCTGCCAGCTCAAAACCGTCTTCGATCGCCATCGCGGCGCCCTGCGCGGCAAATGGCTCGATGCCATGGGCCGCATCGCCGATCAGGCCGATCCTTTGTGAATGCCAGCCACCGTCGGCGCCGACCGCATAGAGCGGCCACAGCGTCCAGTCGGCGTCCTCCGCCAAACCGGCATAAGGCGTCTTGGCCATCGAACGAAACAGCCGATCGAGCGTTTCGAGCTTGACGCCCTGGGCCCAGCTTTTCTCGCCGGCCTCGCCGCGCGTGATCGCGACAAGGTTGCGCGTGTCGGCGTTGCGCACCGGATATGTCACCAGATGCGCGCCCGGCGCCATCCATGCGACGACATCGTCGGCGGGCATGGCATCGTTACCCTTGACGATGGCGCGCAGCGCGATGCGCCCGGTCGCCTCCGGCTGGGCCGCGTCGGGCACCGCGTTGCGCAGGATCGACCAGATGCCGTCGGCGCCGATGACGCACCGGGCGCGAATTTCGACCTGTTCGCCGTGATGGGAGGCGGTCAGCGTGACATGCCGGTCCTCTTCCTCCACCTGAACGATCCGGTGGCCGATCAGCGGATCGATGCGCACATCGGTGCGCATCGCCACATAGAGCGTGTCATGAAGCGTCGCGCGATGCGCCGTCAGATAGGGCAGGGCGCCGGGTTCGGTGTTGACCGGCAGTTCGACCACCGTCTTGCCGATCGTCGCATCGGCAAGACACAGCGCCCGCGGCTTGACCGCTTGTGCGGTCAGCGCGCCAAGCAGGCCCAGCCGGTCGATGACATGGGTCGCATTGGGCGACACCTGAAGTCCCGCACCCACCTCCGATGGTTCGGCAAATGCTTCGATGAGCGTGACTTCGCGGCCGCGCTGGGCCAGCGCCAGCGCACACACCAGGCCGGCAATGCCAGCGCCAACGACCGCAATCGCGGTCTCGATCCGTTTGACGGTCCCCATGCCCCCAGGTGGCCCGTCAAGCAGCTTTTACGGTCGCGTCGTATACACAGCCCGCCGGCACGGTCTCGCCGGCCGCAAGCTCGGACCGAAACACGTAAAGCGTCGAGCAGTACGGGCACACGATCTCGTTGTCACTGCCCATGTCGAGGAACACGTGGGGATGGTCGTAGGGCGCTGTCGCGCCCACGCACATGAACTCCTTCACGCCAATCTCGATCCGGGGATGACCCGCATCGTTTTGAAAATGCGGCGTTCTTCCGCCAGCCATCGAATGGTCTCCACATTGTCTGCGATGCGATCGACACTATCTGCGAGCCGCGATGATTGGTAGTCGGCGGCTCAAAAAAAGCGCTTGGCCTTTCGCATGGACCGCAAACGCGCCATATGCCCGCGATGAACAGATTTTCCCATGATGATCTGGACCTGGCCTATCTCGATGAGGGGCCGCGCGCCGGCCCGCCGGTCGTCCTGATCCACGGATTTGCATCGACGGCCCGCGTCAACTGGGTCGAGCCGGGCTGGTTCGCCACACTGACCGGCGCCGGCTACCGGACGATCGCGCTCGACAATCGCGGCCATGGCGTCAGCGACAAGCCGCACGAAACCGCGCGCTATACGCCGCAGGCGATGGCCTCGGACGCCATCGCGCTGCTCGACCACCTGGACATCGATCGCGCACGCCTGTTCGGCTATTCGATGGGCGCGCGTATTGTCGCCTTCACCGCGCTCGATCATGCCGATCGCGTTGAACAGGTCGTCTTTGGCGGGCTGGGATCGGGCATGGTCGATGGCGTCGGCGAATGGGACCAGATTGCCCGGGCGCTGCTGGCGCCTTCACTCGACGATGTCACCCATCCGCGCGGCCGCATGTTTCGCGCTTTCGCCGACAAGACCGGAAGCGACCGCATCGCGCTTGCCGCCTGCATCGAGTCCTCACGCACGCTGCTGACGCCCACGCAGATGGCCGCCATCGAGGCACCAGCGCTGATCGGCGTCGGCGGCGCCGACGACATCGCCGGACCGGCCGCGCCGCTGGCCGCGATGATGGCCGACGCACGCGCGCTGACAATCGAAGGGCGCGATCACATGCTGGCCGTCGGCGACAAGGTGTTCAAGAACGCGGTTCTGGCGTTCTTTGGCGGCGCATCGGACGACCCGGTTTCAAACGTCGCCAAGACCGGCTAAATTGTCGCGGTTTGGCGCAGGAGAGCGACCATGGCACATGATACGTCCTTGAGGGCGGCGTCCGATATCGGCCCGGTCGATCCGATCTGGCACACGATCCGCGACGATGCATCGCGCGCGGCTGCGTCGGAGCCGGCGATCGGCACGTTCTTCCATGCCGCCATCCTCAACCAGCCGACGCTCGAAGCTGCGGTCGCGCACCGCATCGCCGCCCGGCTCGACCATGCAGACCTGCCCGCGGACCTGATCCGGCAGGCGTTCGCGGCGATGATCGCCGCCGATGGCAGCTTCGCGGCCGCCCTGCGGACGGACCTTCAGGCGTTCTACGATCGCGATCCCGCCTGCCATCGCTATATCGAGCCACTCCTCTACTTCAAAGGCTTCCACGCCATCCAGACCCACAGGCTGGCGCATTGGCTGCTACAGCAGGGCCGCCGGGACTATGCGCTGTACCTGCAAAGCCTGTCCTCGTCGGTCTTCCAGACCGACATCAACCCGGCCGCGCGGATCGGCAAGGGCATCTTCCTGGACCATGCAACCGCGCTCGTCGTCGGCGAAACGGCGGTGATCGGCGATGACGTCTCGCTGCTGCATTCGGTGACATTGGGCGGCACGGGCAAGGAAGGCTCCGACCGCCACCCCAAGATTGGCCATGGCGTCCTGATCGGCGCGGGCGCGAAGATCCTGGGCAACATCAAGGTCGGCGCATGCAGCAAGATTGCCGCCGGTTCGGTGGTGCTGTCGGAGGTGCCGGACTGCAAGACCGTGGCCGGCGTACCCGCAAAGGTGGTTGGCGACAGCGGGTGCAGCGATCCGTCCCGCCAGATGAACCAGATGCTCAGCTGATCGCGCCATCGGCCTGACACACTTGCCTTTGTCCGGCCGACATGGTTGGTCGGCGCAAAGCGTCGCCCCGTCGGGGCACCAAGTGGAGACCACAGTGAAAGCCAGCGAAATCCAACAGCTCACCGGCTATTTTCAGCGCACCTTCGGCAACGCCGATCTGGCCGTCAAGGCGCGCCCGAAGCTGACCGATTCGGCCGAGCTTTATCTCGGCGAGGAGTTTTTGGGCATCATCTCGCGCATCGAGGATGAGGGCGAGGTGTCCTACGACCTGTCGATGTCGATCCTCGACATCGATCTCGAACCCTAGGATTGCGTCGCGCCTATGGGCGCGATGTGACCAGCAGCGACGCCATGAAATCGCGCAACTGCCGGTCGAACAGTTCCCAGTCTCGGACGAAATGCGCCGGAAACCGGATGCGCGCCTCAAGCGATTCGCCGACGAACAGATCGGTTTCGCAGGCCAGCAACAGCGGTTCGGCATTCGCCATCGGATGCTGACAGCGTGCGATGAACGCCGGAAGCCGGTCGGCGATCGGTGCCGAGAACACCAGCACCTCGTCGACGAAGCCCAGATCGGCACGCAGCGGCGCGATCGTCAGGCCATGCGCGCTGCGCCAATGGGCGCGATCGTCCAGTGCCTTGAGATAGATCGGGCCAAGCCGCGCCGGCATGTCCAGAAATCCCTGCCGCCGCATCAGCCGCATGATGACCATCTGCGTGGTCGCGGGGTCGGTATCGGCGAACGCCTCGACCAGGTCGGGTGCGAATCCACGCCGCTCCGGCCAATGGATCTTGAGGTCGACGAACCGGCTGACGCCGCCTGCGCGCTGGTCGTCCCGCCGGATCATGTTTTCGGGCACGCCCAGCACGTCATTGCCGATGACGATCTGAACCCGCGCCGGGTTGGTGGATAGTCCGTTGGTGACCAGCCGTTCACCATAGCTGTTCCCGATGGCGACGATCGCCGCGGTCAGCGCGGTCAGGCCGGCCAGTATCCAAAGCGCACGCCATGCCAGATCGCGCAGTCCGGCGATGATCGTCTCGTCAGGCGGGCCGCCCGGCATCGTGTCGGCTGTCGTCGCCCGCGCTCGCATCGGCCGCTCCTGTCGCAAATCGGGACACTCAAGCTGGCATCCCGCTTGCAGCCAATCCAACCGGACAGGGTTAATGTCGGGTTAAGCGGATGGGTTTGGAGCTTTTTGCGGTGCTGGTCGCCGGATTTGCGGTGGCGCTCGCGGTGTACTTCCTGCAAGGGGCCGTGCTGGCGCGCGTGCCGCGTATTGATGGCGATGCCGTCAGCCGGCTGGGCGTTGCGCTGTCGGCGCTGATGTTTGCGCTCAGCGGCCCGGTGATTGTCCTGCGCGCTGTCGCCCGCACGATGTCGGCCTTTCCGGGGCGTGGCTTCTCCATGGTCTACGTCTTTGCCATCGGGCTCGTCTTGGTCTGGGCATGGGCGGTCGGCGTGGTCGCGCTTGGTGCCGGGCGCGCCGTTGCGGTGGGCTGACGGGTCTGGCATCAAGGGCGGGCAACCCGTTCCGACCTGCGAGATGTCATGCCGCTCCTGTCCCTGAACGCCGTGTCGCCGACGCTGATCGGAGCCGGCCCAGCATTCATCGCCCCGGACGCGCAGGTGATCGGCGCGGTGACGCTGGGAGAGGACAGTTCGGTCTGGTTTGGCGCCGTGCTGCGCGGCGATAACGAGCCGATTGTCGTCGGTGCCCGGACCAACATCCAGGAACACAGCGTGTTGCACACCGACATGGGATTTCCGCTGACGCTCGGCGCGGGCTGCACGATTGGCCATCGCGCCGTCGTCCATGGCTGCACGGTCGGCGACAATGCGCTGATCGGCATGGGTGCGATCATCCTCAACGGCGCGACGATCGGCAACAACTGCATCGTCGGCGCGGGCGCGCTCGTCACCGAAGGCAAGACCTTCGAGGATGGCAGTCTGATTGTCGGGGCGCCGGCCCGTGCCATCCGTCAACTCGACGAGGACGGCATTGCGGCGCTGCGTGCATCGGCCGCCCACTATGCCGACAATGCCAGGCGATTTGCCCAGGGCCTCGGTCCGGCCGGCTGAACCGCCGAGCAGGGGGCCTCCTCACCGCAAGAAAAGAGCCGGCTCTCTTGCGAGAACCGGCTCCCGCCCGGCCTGGGGATGGGTGGGTGGGGACTCGACCGGGCAAACCGTCCTATCTCGACGCCAGGATGCGCGCGCGGCGGTCGTCGATGCCGACCCAGCGCCCCGCATGGCCATCGTGCTGGCGTTTGAGATAGGTATAGGGTGTGTCGCGCCAGTCATCGATGCGACCGACCAGATTGTCCAGAATGAACTCGCCATGGTCGGTGCGCACGGTGAGGACGGCATGGCCGTCGCCATTGGGCTGCCGCACCACGGTGATCAGAAGGTTCGCCGGGTGAAACCCGCGCTCGATCAGCATGTGCCGCTTGAGCAGCACATAGTCCTCGCAGTCGCCGACATCGGTCGGAAACGACCATTTTTCCTCGCGCCCCCAGATCTGCAGATCGGTGAGCGGTTGAACGACCGCGTTGATATGGTTGTTGATGTCGATCATCGACTGCCAGTCGTCGCGGGTCAGCTCGTGCGGCGCGGCGCGGCCCAGCGGCACGCATTCGCCCGGCAGGCGCTGGCAGAACTCATAGTGACCAATCGGCTGCGTCGTGCGCCCGGTCAGCGGCATCGTGCCGGCCTGTGCACCCGTGGCGGCCAGGACCATGCCCGCCATCGCCGCGCCCGCCAGCACGGCGCCAAGGCGTCTGCGTGCCGCAAGCGGTTCGGTTGCGCGTGCAAACGATGTCCCCGTCGAACCCATATACCCGTCTCCCTGTTGTGTCGGGAGACTGGCAGAAACAATTCTACGTGCCGCAAAGAACAGGCGTGCGATTTAAGTAATGATTTTCGAGATATAAGTACAAAATTGAATAAAAATCGCACGCAAAACAGTTAAAATGGTTGGTCATGCGTTAGTGCGCCGTTCATCATGACGCCGTTGCGCCCGCAATGCGGCAACGCACAAAAAAACCCGCCAGCGGCGGGTTCAGCTACGGTGTGCGTCGGATGGGGAAGAGGGGCTGTGGTTCAGCCCAGGAACTCGGACAGCGACTCGGCGCGTTGAACGAAGGCGAATTCGATGGCGATGCCTTCCTCGAAATGCCGCACGACCTGACCGCGCATCCCGCCCAGCGTCACAAGCGTGCCGATCGCCGGGCGCACCGAAAGGGCGATGGCCGCGCCCGAAAGGGACAGGTCAAGAATGCGACAGCGGTACTGCCGGCCGTCGGCCAGCGACAACAGGCTGGCCGGGTTCTTGGGCACGATGCGTTCGTGGCGCCGGTCCTCGGGCAGATCGAGTTCGTGCTTGTTGGCGAGCCAGACCAGTTGCGCGGCGAGCTTTTCGCGCTTGCGCGGCGATGTGTTCAGATCGACCGCGAATCCGCCGTCGAACAGGCGCACCACATGGCCCTCCACACGGCCGATATGGTCGATATAGGCGACGATGCGCTCACCCTCTTCGGCGCGTGCCTCGGTAAACAGCGTCGCCGTGGCAGGCGACATGTCGAGGATCTGGCAGGCATGCTCGGACCGGTCCTGCAGCATGAACCGTCCGTGCAAGTTGACCTTCACACGTTGAAAGGTGCGGCGATTCGGGCCGCTGTCTGACGATTCGGCTGCAACAGCGCCAAGCATAGATGACACCCTCGCGTTCGGGTTTGGAGCGTTTCGACCTTAGGGCCTGCCTAGTTAACAAGCGGTAAGGAATGGCTGCACCGGGCGATAATCACCGGGGTGTGTTTCGGCGTTCTTCAGTCCTTGCGATCGCGGCCGCCCTCGAGCACGCGCAACAGCGGTCGATCGCCCAGCGTGGCGTGTCGCAGGCGTCCCGCCATGGCGGCGTTGCCGTCTATGATCCGAAGCATTCGCCGGCCGGCCCGTTCGGTCCGTCGCGGCCGATCCAGCGGAATGGTCGGCCGGTTGGTCAGGAAGAACAGGTCCTTGTCCGGATCCATGATGCGAACGCCGGTCATCGACAGCGGCGCGACCGGATAGGCGCCCAGCCAGAAGGGCAGGGCGGTGGGATTGAGAGCGCCGAGCACGCGCGCCGGTTCGTCGGCAAGCGGCAGCATGATCATCTCAAGGCTGATCGAGCGCCCGGCGGCCGCTTCGCCATGAAGATCGACGATGGCGATCGCGCCGCCGTCGATCACTGCCCGAAGCACCCGGCCACCAAGAAGCCGGTCGTCATCACGAAACAGCCGCGCGAAGGCCTGACCGGTCAGTTCCTCGCCGAACAGCGCACCAAGGCGCGTGCCGGCCAGCCGAAACGTCGCCGGCTCCGCACCTGCGTCGAGAAGGAACGTCGATGCGAGCAAGGGCGCGATGGCGTCCGGTGCGATATCGGCGCGCGCCGGCGCGGCCCGCAGGCCCCGCAGCCGGTCCCAATGCTCGAACAGGTGTCGTGTTTCGGTGGTGCGCACGCCGTCAGTTCCCATCTTCTGGCCCGGAGCAAGGTGTGCCGATCTGGCGCACTTTCTCCTCTGGCCGGTCCCCGACCACACACGGAGCAAGCGGCGGGCCAGTGTGGCCGTTCGGGCACAGCCGGCGCCGAAATTAAGGTTAACCAATGGTTTGCGTTGCCGGCCAAACCGCGATCTGTCACACCAATGTCATGATGACCGAGGCGCACGGGTCGCTTCGCTCGGCAGCACTGTTTTCGACTTTGGGGTGGGCAGGGGACTCGCCTGGCCATTCGGGGAGACCCGGATGGCCTCTTTTTTTGCGCGGTCGATCAATTACCTATGGGGCAATCGCTCACCCTTGAGGACAGGTCCATCTCCCAACCCGACCGATTGCCCGAACACGGCGCCCCACCAGGCCGGCCGGCATCCCAGCCCGCCTTCAACCTGCATGGCGCCATCGTCATGTTCGTCGTTGCCTGTGTGGGTGTGCATGTCATGCGCACCATCGTGTTCGATGGCACGCTCGACCGCTGGCTGACGCTGAACTTCGCCTTCATTCCGGCACGTTACATGCCGGACTACATCCGGTTCGACTGGCCGACGCTGGTCTCTCCCGTCACGTATGCGTTCCTGCACGGCGACTGGGTCCACCTGGGCTTCAACATGATCTGGTTGGTCGCCTTTGGCGCGCCTGTCGCCTATCGGCTCGGATGGGCGCGCACGATCGCCCTTTGGGTTCTGACCGCGCTGGGCGCGGTCGCCCTGCATGCGGCGATCTATCTGGACGATCCTGTTCCATTGTGGGGCGCTTCGGGCGCGGTTTCGGGATTTCTGGGCGCGGCGGCCCGGTTCGGCTTCCGCGCCAACCGGCGCAACCCGCGCGCCGGCTTTGCCGGGCCTCTGCTCGGCCCGCTCGCCTCGCTGCGCCAGCGTGGTGTCATTGCATTCCTGGTGATCTGGGTTGCGATCAACGTGGCGACCGGCCTTGACTGGCTCGGCATGGCCGGCGGCGCCTCCATAGCCTGGGAAGCCCATATCGGCGGTCTTCTGGTCGGGTTCTTCGGCATTGGCCTTCTCGATCGCGGCGAGCGTTCTGCCGCGCGCTGAAACGGCACATGGAGCCGCCGCTTGTCAAAGCGGCGGGTTTGACGGCATGCTTGTCGCTCTCAAGCGCGAAGACGGCTGCGGCCGCCGGACGGCCCGGCCCGATCAAGACGGAGGACGGATCATGAGTGTTGCCCGAATTCTGGAGGAGAAGGGCGCCGACGTGTTCACGCTGTCGCCCGACGCCAGCATCATGGATGCGGTGCGCGAACTGGCCGACCACCGCGTCGGCGCGATGGTGGTGGCCGATGCCGATCGCGTCATCCTGGGCATCCTGTCCGAGCGCGATGTGGTGCGCGCCATCGCCGAGGCCGGTCCCGGCGCGCTGCACCAGCCGGTTTCGGCATTGATGACCCGCAAGGTGATCACCTGCAGCGAGGACACCGCCGTCAACGCGCTGATGGAGATGATGACGCGCGGCCGGTTTCGCCACCTGCCTGTCGAACGCGACGGAAAGCTCGCCGGCATCATCTCGATCGGCGATGTCGTCAAGCGGCGCATCGCCGAGGTCGAGAACGAAGCCGAGGAGATCCGGTCCTACATCGTCTCGTCAGTCTAGGTCCGGTTCGACGATCGTGAGCACCGGCGCACCGTCCGCATCGAGCGTCAGCCGGCGATAAAAGCAGGTTCTGCGCCCGGTGTGGCAGTTGGCGCCGTCGCCGGCGGTGCGCACCGCAAGCATGATCGCGTCCTGGTCGCAGTCGACCCGCATGTCGACGATCGTCTGCACGTTGCCGGACGTTTCACCCTTCTTCCACAGCGTGGCGCGGGAGCGCGACCAGTAGTGCGCAATGCCGGTGCGCAGGCTTTCCGCGAGCGCCCGCGCGTTCATGTGCGCCACCATCAGGAGCGTGCCGTCATCGGCATCGACGACGATGGCCGTCACCAGCCCGTCGCTCGAAAAGCGCGGCGTGAACGCCGGTCCTGCCTCCAGCTGCGCCTTGTCGGCGGGCGGCGGGTCGAACGTCATGGATGTGTTTGCTGAGCGTTCCATGCGGCCCGGTTAGGCCGCATGGCGGTTTCGATCAAGCGCCGATGGCCGTCAGGCGCGGATCAGGTCGGTAAAGCGGCGCTGTTGCTCGACATCGTCGAACGCGCCGGTGAAGCGCGTTGTGATCGTCGTCGATCCCGATTTGCGGATGCCGCGCATCGCCATGCACATGTGCTCGGCTTCCAGCAGCACCGCGACGCCGCGCGGCGCCAGCGCATCCTCGATGGCGGTGGCGATTTGCGCCGTCATCGTTTCCTGTGTCTGGAGGCGGCGTGCGAAGATGTCGACGACGCGCGCGATCTTCGACAGCCCCAGAACCCGGTCGTCGGGCAGATAGGCCACATGTGCCTTGCCGATGATCGGCACGACATGGTGTTCGCAATGGGAGTGGAAGCTGATGTCCTTGACCAGCACGATGTCGTCATAGCCGGCCACTTCCTCGAAGGTCGTGCCAAGGCTGTCGGTCGGGTCGTCATTGTACCCGCCGAACATCTCCTCATAGGCCTTGACCATGCGCGCCGGTGTTTGGCGCAGACCTTCACGGTCCACATCTTCGCCGATCCATTTGAGCAGCGTCAGTACGGCCGCTTCGGCCTCCTCGCGCGTCGGGCGTTCGGCAGTGGTGTCTTCGATATGGCTCACGATGGCGTCCATCGTTTGTCTCCCGTTTGCGGTCACGCGCAGCTTTACGTCCCTGCGCCCGATTGGACCACGCCGCGGCCGTCATTTGTGACGAACTTGCCGGCGTGCCGCGCCCGCTCCTATATAGGCAAGGGTTGCGCGAACGCCAATCGCCGCCAACGCAGCTGCTGACACGAGAGCCGATGATCGACCAACTCTACAATGCGAAGATCCTGGATCTTGCGGGCAACATCGATGCCGTCCATCGGCTTGACACGCCGGACGCCACTGCGACCGCCCACTCCAAGCTGTGCGGATCGACCGTCACCGTCGACATCGCATTCGACGGCGAGCGGGTCACCGACTACGGCCACGAGGTCAAGGCGTGCGCGCTCGGCCAGGCGTCAAGCGCGGTCGTTGCCGCTCGGATCGTCGGCGCGACGGCGGCCGAGGTGCGCGCCGCGCGTACCCGGATGCGCGCCATGCTCAAGGATGGCGGCGCGCCGCCAGGCGGCCGGTTCGCCGATCTGGGCTGGCTGCAACCGGTCAAGGATTACCCCGCGCGGCATGCATCCACCATGCTGGTGCTCGATGCGGCGGTCGATGCGCTCGATCAGATCGAGGCGCGCGAGAGCGCGGCCTAGCGATGTGCGCGGCGCCCGACAAGGCCGG
>CAZSFA010000023.1:15514-28136 GCA_964606055.1 uncultured Oceaniradius sp.
ATCGAGGCGCGCGAGAGCGCGGCCTAGCGATGTGCGCGGCGCCCGACAAGGCCGGCTCGAGCGCACGCGCCCTGCGCGGCAGCCGCAACTGGCAGGGCGACTGGCCCAAGACGCCGGGCCGGCTGCTCGGCGTTGGGCTCATCCGGCTCTACCAACTCACGCTGTCGGGCTTCATCGGCCACACATGCCGCCACCTGCCGACCTGTTCGGAATACGGCTATGAAGCGATCGCCCGCCACGGCCTGCTGCCCGGCGGCTGGCTGACGCTGCGGCGCGTGGCGCGCTGCGGCCCGTTCGGCACGTCGGGCATTGACAACGTGCCCGAAACGCTGAATTGGCGATGGCGTATGCGCCGCTCGTCTTGATTGCACCGGTTTCTTCCCCGGTCGCCACCTCCGCCTGAAGGGTGCCGGCCGCACCGGCGACTGCGCGCATCGCACGGTTCCGGGTTGCGAGGTGGACGCCGGTGGCTGGCACGACGGGTACGGATTATACGGTCGGCCACGATGGCGCCGACGGGCTTTATGGCGAGGACGGCGCGGTGCGCGCGGACGTGCTCGATCATGTGATTGCGGCGCTGGCGCGGGGCGACCGCAACGCCCTTGCGTTGATCATCGCGCCCTTGCACGAGTCCGAGCAGGCCGACCTGGTATCGGCGCTGGAACCGGGGCAGCGGCAGGAACTGGTCGCCCAGCTTGCCGAGGAGTTCGACTACACCGCGCTGACCCATGTCGACGATGCGATCCGCCTCGATATCGTCACCGCGCTGCCAAACGAGCAGATCGCGATCGCCTTGCGCCAGTTGGACAGCGATGACGCGGTCTACATCCTTGAAGACCTCGATGCCGGCGAACAGGCCGACATTCTGGCGCGCATTCCCTTTGTCGAGCGCATTCGCCTGCGGCGCGCGCTCAGCTACCCCGAAGACAGTGCCGGCCGGCGGATGCAGGCCGATTTCGTCGCCGTGCCGCCCTACTGGAACGTCGGCCAGACGATCGACTATCTGCGCGACCGCGACGACCTGCCGGTCAGTTTCGCGCAGATTTTCGTGATCGATCCAACCTTTCGGCTGGTCGGCGCGGTCGACCTCGACCGCATCTTGCGCTCCCGGCGCGACGCCCGCATCGAGGACATCAAGCGCGAGACGCGCCATGCGATCCCGGCCGAGATGGATCAGGAGGAGGCGGCGCTGATTTTCGAGCGCTACGACCTGTTGTCGGCTGCCGTCGTTGACGAGAACGAGCGTCTTGTCGGCGTCTTGACCATCGACGACGTCGTCGATGTCATCCAGGAGGAGGCGGGCGAGGACATCCTGCGGCTGGGGGGTGTCGGCGATGAGGAGTTGTCGGACACGGTGCTCGCGACCACCCGTTCGCGCTTCACCTGGCTGATGGTCAATCTGGGCACGGCGGTGTTGGCATCGGTCGTCATCGGCCTGTTCGATGCCACGATCGAGCAGATGGTGGCGCTGGCCGTGCTGATGCCGATCGTCGCTTCGATGGGCGGCAATGCCGGCACCCAGACCATGACCGTGACCGTGCGCGCTTTGGCCACCCGTGATCTGGATATCTACAATGCCGGCCGGATCATCCGCCGCGAACTGCTGGTCGGCCTGCTCAACGGAGCGCTGTTTGCTGCCATCATCGGTATCGTTGCCACGGTCTGGTTCGGCATGCCGGGGCTTGGCTTCGTCATCGCGCTGGCGATGATCATCAACATGCTTGCGGCAGCCTTGGCCGGCATCCTCGTACCGCTCGTGCTCGACCGCATGAAGATCGATCCGGCGGTGGCATCGAGCGTCTTCGTCACCACGGTGACCGACGTCGTCGGCTTCTTTGCGTTCCTTGGCCTCGCCGCCTGGTGGTTCGGCATCTGACCGGGTCGGCATCTGGTTGATTTCAGGCGGACACCGGTGACAGTTTGACTTTTACGTAAGAATCCATAGGTTTGGCCGCCGTGAAGGGAGCCGCAGCGTGCGGGCGGTGCCATATGCGCGAATTCTATACGATCACCGAACTGACGCGGGAGTTCGGCATTTCCACGCGGACGCTGCGCTTTTACGAGGACGAAGGCCTGATTGCGCCCGTCCGCCGCGGCCGGACGCGCCTGTTCCGGCCCGGCGACCGCCATCTCATCAAGCAGATCCTGCGCGGCAAGCGGCTGGGCTTTTCCATCGCCGAGATTCGCGAGATCATCCAGATGTACAAGACGCCGCCGGGCGAGGCCGGGCAGTTGCGCGCCATCATCGAACGGGTCGAACAAAAACGCGCCGAACTGCGCCAGAAGCGCAAGGACATCGAAGACACGCTCGGCGAACTCGATCAGGTCGAGGAGACGTGCGTCAACCGGCTGGCTGAACTGCGCGTGGCGTCCTGACCGCTTGCATCAAGGGCGCCGTCAGCGATTGAGGTAATCCCAGACGCGGCTGATGACGACCGAGCCTTCGCCGACCGCGCTCGCCACCCGCTTGACCGACCCCGCGCGCACATCGCCGACCGCGAACACGCCCGGATGCGAGGTCGCATAGGCAGAATGGGCCCCCGCATCCTCTCCGGTCACCACAAAGCCCTTGTCGTTCAGCGTCACATGCCCGGCCAGCCAGCGCGTGTTGGGCGCGGCGCCGACCATGATGAAGACCGCGCGTGTCTCAAGCCGCCAGTCGCGTCCGGCTGCCTTGTCGGCGATGGTGACCGCCTCCAGGTGATCGCCGCCATGAAGCGCCGACATCTCGGAGCGGTAATGGATGGTGATGCGCGGATGGGCCTCCAACCGGGACCGCAGATAGGACGACATCGACGCTGCCAGACTGTCGCCGCGCACCAGAAGATGCACATGGCTGGCCGCGCGCGACAGGAACATCGCCGCCTGTCCGGCTGAGTTGCCGCCGCCGATCACGGCCACCTCGGTGTCGCGGCAATAGCGCGCCTCCACATCGGTGGCCGCATAGTAGAGCCCGGCGCTTTCGAAGTCTTCAAGTCGGTCCAGCGGCAGCCGGCGGTATTGAACCCCGGTCGCAACGACGATGGCGTTGGCGCAGACCTCGTCGTTGTCGTCCAGCGTGACGCAGAACGTGCCGTCGTCCAGAACCTTCAACTGCCTTGCCCGGCGCGGCACGGCGAACTTGGTGCCGAACTTCATCGCCTGCACTTCGCCGCGCCAGCACAGGTCCGCCCCCGAAATGCCGGTGGGAAAACCCATATAGTTCTCGATGCGGCTGGAAGTGCCCGCCTGCCCACCGATCGCCATGTCTTCGAGCACCAGCGCCGACAGTCCCTCCGATCCCGCATAGACCGCCGCTGCCACGCCGGCGGGACCGCCACCGACGATCAGCACGTCGACGACAGTGTCGCGCGTCACCGCGATGTCCAGTCCGAGCCGCCGCGCGATCTTGCGCGGTGTGGGGTCGGGAACCACATCGAACTTGCCGAAGATGGCGGCCGGTTGCGCCGGTCCGATGTTGCACTGGTGCGCGACCGCCTGCGCCTCCTGTTCGTCCAGCGTCATGCTGTTGAACGGAATGCGGTTTCGGCCGGCGAAACTGGCAATGGCGCGGATGTTGCGGTCGACCTCGGCTCCGATCAGCGTCAGCGCCGCCTGGTTGCTTTCCAGAAGCCGGCGCCGCCGCGCCGCCAGCACCGTGATGATGATATCGGACATCTCCGGCGTGCGGGCCATCAGGTCGAGCATGACCTCGCGGTCGACGCACAGGATGCGGGTGTCGCTGACCGCTTTGGCGCCCATCTGGAGCCGGGCGCCCGACAGGAATGAGATCTCGCCGAAGAACTGGGTCGGTCCCAGCGTCGCGCCATCGCCATACCGGCGGCCGGTGCGCGGGTCGATGGCTTCCACTTCCCCCTCGAGCAGGTAGCAGAACCGGTCCATCACATCGCCCGGTTCGAAGATGACGGCGCCGGCCGGCACGTCCTCGATCCGCCCCACCTGACGCATCGCGTTCACATGGTCGTCGTGAAGCGGCGTGCGCACCATCGTGCGGAGGTCTTCTGCGAGCGTTTCCATGCCGTCACTCCATGCAAGGGATTTCGGTGCCGGTCAGCCGGCCAGCGCGGGGCAGGCCGTACCGGGGCCGCGAACTTGAATCAATGTCTGAACAGCGGTGCAAAAGGCGCGGACTCTCAATGCCTTAAAGCCAACGATTCACGCGTTTCTTGTAATCGCGATAGGTCTTGGAAAACCGCGCTTCCAGATGCGCTTCCTCGCGCTCGATGGCCAGTTTCTGCGTCGCATAGCCCTGCAGGGGGGCCAGCAGCACGAGCCACACGTTTTGCGTGACCAGGCCGATGCCGGCGAGCAGCAGCACATTGGCCAGATAGATCGGGTTGCGGCTGAAGCGGAACGGCCCCGCCGTGACGAGGTGTTCGCTGCCGCGATGCGGCATGATCGTCGTGCGCGCCGCCGACATGGTGCGCATGGCCGCAATGTCGATCAGAAGCGCGACGGCGATCAGGATCAGGCCGAGCCCGCGCGCCATCTCGCCCGCGAACCCCGGCAGCCAGCCCAGCGGCACAAGCTGGTTGAACGCGAACCCCGCCAGCAGGAACACCACCACGAGGATCGGCGGCCATGGCCAGATGTTGGGCCGTTCAAGGCGCGCATTCGGGCTCTGGGTCATCGTGTCACTGTTCTCCGGTGCCGGAGCCAAGTCCGGTTTCGATGCCACATTGGGCGATGATGTCCGCGGTCTCAAGGTCGCTCTGCGCGCGCGCCGGATCGCCCATCAGCGGTTCGAGCAGGTTGTCGGCGCGCAACCGCCCGTCGACGCACTGGCAATGGGCGGTGCACGCGGCTGCGTCAAATCGTTCCTGGCAGGAGATCTGGCAGGCCTCGATGAAATGCGCCGACCGATCGGCCGGTACAATGAGGCTGAACGCAAAGACCAGCGCGATCAGCACCGGCTGGTGCACGAGATAGACCGTCAGGCTCCAGCGGCCCATGAGAGCCAAAAGCCGTGCGAGACGGCCGCGGGCGCGCCAACCGTTCGGGCGCAGCCATTGCGGCGTGTGGCTGCGGCCGAGCACCAGCCTGGCGGCCGCCATGCCGGCCAGAACCGCCGAAAACCACGGCAGGACCGGCACGAAATCGTTCGAGCGCGGCGGGATGGCCGACAACCCGGTCCAGTAGAACGCCATGCCGGCCAGATCCGGCGACCGGATGAGCGGCGTGACGAGTTGGACCGCGACGGCGGCGAGTATCAGCGCCCACCACGGCCAGCGCAGGAACAACAGTCCCAACACGCTCGCCACCGCGATGTGATGCAGGATGCCGAAAAAGACGAAACTCTGCGGCGTCGCAAGGAATGTGACCAAGGTGATCAGCGCCGCCGCGCCGGCGACCATGGCAAAGCGCCGGCCGAAGCTGCGCCAGCGCACGCCCCGCGCGTGCGCCAGAACCAGGCTCACACCGACCAGAAACAGGAACGAGGAGGCGATCCCCCGTGCGTAGAACTTCAGCGGTCCGGTCGTCGATGTCTGCGGCGCCAGATAGCCGAAGAACTCCAGATCCCAGGAAAAGTGGTAGGTGGCCATTGCGACCAGCGCCAGTCCGCGCGCCACATCTATGGCGTCGATCCGCCCGCCGGACCCGGCCGGTGGCCGGGCTTGGGGCGCGCCGGTCGCCATCAGCCCGGCTCCGTCGCCTGCGGCCCTGACCGCGTTGCCGGGCCGCTGCCGCGCTGCGCGAAATAGAGCCCGGTGAGGATCAGCGCCAGCGCGACGCCGAGCGTCGACGTGATCGGCTCGCCCAGCACCAGAAAGCCCAGCCCCACACCGAAGGCTGGGATCATGTAGACCGACAGCGCAAACATCGAGTAGCCGATCTTGCGGATCAGCTGGAACCGCAGAACGTAGGCAAGTCCCGTTGGAAACGCGCCCAGATAGACAAGTGCGATCAGCGCGGACGAGTCGGGCATGCGCGTCATCGGCCCGTCGATCGCCAGCGCCAGCGGCAGGAGGATGATCGCCCCGATCATCAGCGCCAGAAACGCAAGGCCGACCGGCGGCAGATCGATGCGGCGTATGATCAGGCCCGATGTGGCATAGCACAGCGCCGCGCCGAGCGTTGCCACCTGCGCCAGAAGGAACGTGCCGCCAAGGCTGCCCAGAACCGAAACGCCGACCAGAACGACGATCCCCGAAAAGCCGAGCGCCACCGCCGCCAGCTTGTAGCCGTTGATCTTGTCATCGTGTGTGAAGAAATGGCTGCCCACAAGCGCCAGCAGCGGGCCGACGCCCATCAGGACGGCGGCCATGCCCGCATCGATCGTCAATTGTCCCCAGGAGATGAGAAAGAACGGCACGACGATGTTGAGCATGGCCATCACGATCACCAGCAACCAGGTTCGCGCGTTGCCGGGCAGCGCCAGTCCGCGCCACAGCGCAAACGGCGCCAGCACCGCCGCGCCGATCAACACGCGGATGGTTGCCAGCCACAACGGCCCGGTCTCCGGCACGGCGATGTTCATGGCGATGAACGCCGATGCCCAGATCAGCGCCACGCACACCAGGAGCGCGACGTCGAACGGGCCGGCGCGGATAATGGTGGCCGACGTCATCATGGTTCCTTCAAGGCGGGAAGCGGTCGCATGGCCGGGGTTGCGATGCAAGCGGTCAGGGCTAGGCTCGATTATCGCGGCGAATCGGGAGGCAGGGCGAGCGGGCGATGACCATTCGACTTTTTTGCACTTGCGAAGACCGGGCACCCCGCATATACGCCCCGCCGTCCTGAAACGACAGTCCGGCCCGCATGGCGGGCGACACCGATGGAGCAGTCATGGATCGATCCCCCGCAAAGCCCGGCTGGAACTTGACGGCCTGGGCCCTTGCCGGCTTCATGCTTGTCGCGTTTGCCGTCTATGTTGCCGGTGGTTCGGGGAGCGGCAACATCGCCGCCACGATCGAGGCGTCCAACTCCTGAGCGCTGGCCGCGTCGGCCGCCGCGCGCTGTGGATGATGCCGCGACCGCATTGAACGTTGCGGGCGAACGCCGCATGACAGCGCCATGACGCTTCATCTGGTCAAATTGTGTGTCGGCGCTGAAAGCGTTGATGATCACCGCGCATGGATCGAGCATCGCCTGGCCGCGCAGCGCGCGGCGGGTCTGGAGCCCGAGCAGGTCCATACGACGCGGATGGTGCCCCGCCGCGCCGACGAGATCATTGGCAAGGGCTCGCTGTATTGGGTGACCAAGGGGCGCATTCAGAGCCGGCAGCGGATCATCGACATTCGACCGTTCACCGACGCGCAAGGCATTGGCCGGTGCGATCTGGTGCTTGATCCCGAACTGGTGCTGACCGTGCCGCAGCCCAAACGGCCGTTTCAGGGGTGGCGCTACTTCAAGCCAGAGGATGCGCCCGCCGATCTGGGGACCGGCGGTGATCTGGACGCCATGCCCGAGGCGATGCGCGTCGAACTGGCCGAACTGGGCCTTCTTTAGGCGTGCCCGGCCTCGGGTCGGCCCATCGCGGCCGGCGCCCCTTGGCCATTGCCGAGACGACACGCACGCCTGATCTTCACCGGCGGCGGGCTTAACCAAGAGCCCGATTTCCGTCTTGTCGACACAGCGATTTGATTTAAGGTTCCGTTAACGGGACGGTCGCGCCGCGTGTTGGCGCAAGGTGGGTTGCGGGTGATGTTGTTGTACGGCCACGGAACCGGGAAGACTGGACGTCGTCAACTGGCAGCGTGTCATGTTGTCGTCTGCGGCAACGAAAAGGGCGGTTCCGGCAAGTCGACCCTGGCCATGCATGTCTCGGTCGCCTTGGCCAAGCTGGGCTTTGCGGTGGCGACCATCGACACCGACACGCGCCAGCGCACGCTCACCCGCTATGCAACCTATCGTCGCAACTGGTGCGAGCGATCCGGCGAAGACCTGCCGATCGCCGACCATTTCACGCCGGACGGCGACGGCGCCCATCGGTCCGGTGCCAACGGCCGCAACGGCGAGCACGTTGATCGCAATGGCGGCGCGCGGTTGGCGCTGAACGGTCTGGCGTCCCAAAACGCCGAGTGCAGCAGAGGTCCGCAGACTTATCAGGCGCTGCGCGAGCGCTATGACTTCATCGTCTTCGACACGCCCGGATCGTTCACGCCCCTGTCGAGCTTCGCCCATGGTCAGGCCGACACGCTGATCACGCCGATCAATGACAGCTTCATCGACTTCGATGTCCTCGCCAACATCGATCCCGAGACGTTCGAGATTCAGGAACTGGCGCAGTATTCGGGCGCGGTGCGCGATGCGCGGCGCATGCGCCGCACCAACAGCGGCGAGATCATCGACTGGGTCGTGGTTCGCAACCGCATGTCGCCGATCTCCTCGCGCAACGAGCGGCGCGTTTATGCCTGCATGCGCGAACTGTCGATGAAGCTCGGCTTCCGGCTCGCCAACGGTATCGGCGAACGGGTAATCTTCCGCGAATGGTTCCAGCGCGGCCTGACGGCGCTCGATCCCATGCGCGACGAGAGCGGGGCCGTCCAGCGCCTGTCGGTTTCGCATCTGGCCGCGCGCAACGAGGTGCGCCGGCTGATCGACTCACTGCGCCTGCCGATCGACGATCGCGGCCGCCGCCGTGCGCAGGCCCGCCGCGAATGGCTCAGCGCGGCCCGCCCGGCCATCCGTATTCCCGACATTTTCGCCAGCTAGTCGTCGGCGCCATCTTGCATCGCGGCACGGGCGCGCCACATCTGCATCATGACGAAATCTCCGGCACAGCGACCATCGAACCGTTCGGATGAGGTTTCTTCGCGCTCCGGCTCGATGCCAGCAAGAAACGCGTCCTCTTCGGGCGACATCTCCGCTTTCCTCACCGCGGCCAAGGCCGTCAAACCGGGCTCGGGCGGCACCGGCCGCATCGTGCTGGCGCTGGATGCGACCATGAGCCGCCAGCCGACCTGGGACATGGCAAGCAACATCCAGGCGCAGATGTTTCAAAGCGTCGCCCGCGCGACCTCGCTGCAGATGCAGCTTGTATACTTCCGTGGCTTTGGCGAATGCCGCGCCTCGCGCTGGGCGTCGAGCGGGCCCGACCTTGCCGCCATGATGACGCGCATCGATTGCCGCGCCGGCCGCACCCAGATCGAAAAAGTGCTCAAGCACGCGCTCAAGGAACACAACAAGACGCCGATCTCCGCGCTCGTCTATATCGGCGATGCGATGGAGGAGAACCCTGATGCTGTCGGCCATGCCGCCGGCCAGCTGGGCGTGCGCGGCGTGCCCGCGTTCGTGTTCCAGGAAGGCTCCGAGCCGGGCGCCGAAGTGGTGTTCCGCGAAATCGCGCGGCTGACGCGCGGCGGCTGGTTTCGCTTCGATCCGTCGGCACCCCAGGTGCTGGCCGATCTTCTCAAGTCGATCGCCGTTTACGCGACCGGCGGCCTGAAGGCGCTTGAAGCGCGTGGCCAGGCGCCGGACCGCAAACTGCTCGCGCAGCTCAAGGGAGGCTCGGCGGGCAGATGACCGCACTGGTCACGCTGATCGGGGTGCTGGGCTTCGGCGCCCTGGCCGTTTGGTACTTCATCGTCACGCCGCCGGCGCAGGTCGCGCTGGCGTTGCGCTACGTGGTGCCGGCATTTTTGGCGCTCGGTGGCGCGGCGCTGACGGTCACCGGCCGGATCGGCCTTGGCGGACCGCTTCTGGTGATCGCCTATGCGATGTTTGCGCGTGCAAGACGCGCGGCGAGCGTCCAGCGGGCGCCGGGGCAGCATTCCACCGTGCGCAGCGCCATGCTCGAAATGATCCTTGATCACGACAGCGGCGAAATGGACGGCATGGTGCTCGGCGGCAGTTTCGAGGGCCGCCAATTGAGCCAGATGAGCGAAGAAGACCTGATGGCGCTTGCCGCCGAGGTGCGCGACGACGGCGAGAGCGCCCAGCTACTGGAGGCGTATCTTGATCGCCGCATGCCCGGTTGGCGAGACGACGCGGATGCGGAGGCTGGCCCGCGGCAGGGCGGCACGACCAATTCGGGCGCCATGACAGAGCAGGAAGCCTACCAGATCCTTGGTCTTGAGCCGGGGGCGAGCCTCGCCGACATCCGCAAGGCCCATCGAAGCCTGATGCAGCGCGTTCACCCCGACCTCGGTGGCAGTTCGTTTCTGGCGCAGCGGATTAACGAAGCGAAGGATTTTCTCCTGCGGCTTCATGACGAGCGATCCTGACAAGCGCGGGGGAATCGGTACATGGCTCCGGCCTCTCCGTTTCATCTCATCGGTCAGTTCGCGTGGGCAAGACACGCATAATCATAGCTTTTCAGTTGCGCGCAGGCGTCCCAGGCCTCGTCCTTGGAGGCAAAGCCCGAAAAGCGCGCGCGGTGAAAGGTCACGCCACCCTTTTCGAAGACTTCGATGAACGGGTCGCGGCTGCCCAGAACCGGTGATGCGCGATGTTGCGCCAGCTGGATGTAGTCGATCGCCAGCTGCTGGCTCTCAAGTGCGCCAATCTGGATCACCCATGCCGAACGCTGCGGCGTCGATGCGGTGGTGATCTGGTCGATCGCAGCCGGCGGGCGCGGACCTGCGGGCTGGGCGGCATAGGCCGACAGCAGCGGCTTTTCCTCGGCCATCGGATCGCGCGCGGCGACCGAGGGCAGCGGCAGGCGGCTGGTCGGGATCGATGCGACCGAGGCGCCGCGAATGGAGAAGTTGGAACCGCCGCGCTTGGCAATCAGCGGGCCGCGATCGCGCCGCGACGCCTTGGGCAGGTACTGGCCGACCAGCTTTTCCATCTGTGCGTTGCGCGATGCGCCGGTGCGGCCGCCCATCACGACGGCGACGATCGAGCGTCCGCCGGTGTTGACGGAGGTGACGAGGTTGAAGCCGGAGGCGCGGGTATAGCCGGTCTTGATGCCATCCACGCCCTTGATGCGGCCCAAGAGCCGGTTGTGGTTGCGGTGGCTGGTCCCGGCGTACTTGAACGTTCGCGTCTCGAAGTATTTGAACTCGTTGGGGAAGTGCTCCTGGATCGCAATGCCCAGTTGCGCCATGTCGCGCGCCGTGGTCACCTGGCGCGAGTCGGGCAGGCCCGATGCGTTGCGGAACGTCGTCGACTTCATGCCCAGCGCGCGCGCCTTGCGAGTCATCATCTGCGCGAACTCGCTTTCGGTTCCGCCGAGGTGCTCGGCGACGGCGGCGCCCACATCATTGGCCGACTTGGTGATCAGCGCCTTGATCGCGTTTTCCGCCGTGATGGTGCGGCCGGCGGGAATGCCCAGCTTGGTCGGCACCATCGAGGCGGCATGGCGTGACATGCGGATCGGCGTCGACTTCTTGAGCTTTCCCTGCTCCATCGCCTCGAACATCATGTAAACGGTCATGATCTTGGTCAGGGAGGCGGGGAACCGCTGGCTGTCGGCGCGATAGTCGTAGAGCGTCTTGCCGGTGTTGGCGTCGATCACGATGCCCGCATATTTGGAGTTGGCGTGCGCCGGCGTCACAGCGGCCATGGCGATCAGCAGCAAGGCCAGAACCAGCGTCTTTGCGATGATGGCAATAAGCGGAGCGGGGAACGTACCGGAGCGGCCGGCGGCGGGTGACATCAGCGACACGGTTGGCAATCTCGCAACTCGAAACACGGTTGGGCGGCCGGGCGAGCCGCCAATGGTGGCGTCCACGCTAAGTGGGCAGCGTTACCAATCCGTTTATGGTGACCGAACCGTGACCGCGAATGCGCGTGTTTGGTTCAAATGCAATTTGTGCGATGCAAAATCAGCGCTTGCATTTTTGTGCAGTGCACACTATACAGAGGGTCACGGACGTTGCGCCGATGACCCCGAACCCAAATCCAACCCCATAGGTGCCAAAATGATGAGAGCTTTTGAAGACATGAGCAAGTCCAACAAGGAAATGATGGACAGTGCCCTGAAGAGCTATGCAGCCATGACCAAAGGCATGCAGGCGATCGCCACCGAGGCCACCGACTACTCCAAGACCTCCTACGAAGCCGGCGCTGCCGCATTCGAGAAGCTTGCCGCTTCCAAGTCGGTCGAGAAGGCCATCGAAGTGCAGACCGACTACGCCAAGACCGCCTATGAAGGCATGGTCGCGCAGGCCAGCAAGATGAGCGAACTGTACGCCGATCTCGCCAAGGACGCCTACAAGCCCTTCGAAGGCCTGGTTCCGGCCGCCAAGTAAGCTGCCGTTCCAGCTGCGGCGATGTGGCGGCCACTGGCCGCCAACAACCCACTGCGATGATCGGACCCCGCATGCGCGACCGCATGCGGGGTCTTTCGTTGTGTGGGCCTTTGATGCTCGGTGCTCCGATACCGCACAGTGTCGATTGAGTGACGGACGGAGGGTGATCGCTCTTGCGTGCTTTGAAGCGCCCCTTAAAATGACCGTCAATCGACCTAGATATTGTCCGGGATTGGCCGATCCGATGGCATGGACACCTTACGACACATGATTGAACAGCGCGGCATCGCAGACCGCATTCCGCCAGCCGTCAATGCGGCGGCGCGCAAGGACGATGACAACGACACGGGCGCGGACCGGGGCACATCGGTCATCACGCGGACCGAGCCGAAGACCAAGAAACCGAGCCTTTACAGGGTTTTGCTGCTCAACGACGATTACACACCGATGGAGTTCGTCGTTCACGTGCTTGAGCGTTTCTTCCA
>CAZSFA010000024.1:0-28044 GCA_964606055.1 uncultured Oceaniradius sp.
GTCATACTGCCCAAGGATCGGGCTCATCTTGACGATCGCGGCGCGCTCAGTGTCTTCGAGCGGGCCCAGTCGCGACGATGGCGGCCGGATCAGGGTGCGCTCGACAATGCCGGGAACGCCCTTTTCTTCGAGCGTAGAGACCAGCGCCTCGCCGACGCCCAGCTGCGTGATCATTTCAAAACTGTCAAAATCGGGATTGGGCCGAAACGTGTCGGCCGCGGTCTTCACGGCGCGTTGCTCGCGCGGCGTATAGGCGCGCAGAGCGTGCTGAACCCGGTTGCCGAGCTGCGACAGCACGGTGTCGGGAATGTCGAGCGGGTTCTGGGTGACGAAAAAGACACCCACGCCCTTGGAGCGGATGAGCCGGACCACCTGCTCGACGCGCTCGAGCAAAACCTTCGGCGCCTCGTCGAACAGAAGGTGTGCCTCATCGAAAAAGAACACCAGGCGCGGCCTGTCCGGATCGCCCACTTCGGGAAGCGTTTCAAACAGTTCCGACAGCAACCACAAAAGGAAGGTTGCGTAGAGCCGCGGATACATCATCAACTGATCGGCGGCGAGGACGTTGATGGCGCCGCGCCCATCGGGCGTCGTACGCATGATGTCGGCAATCCGCAGCGCGGGCTCGCCGAAGAAGAAGTCAGCCTTCTGCTGCTCGAGCACCAGGAGCTTGCGCTGGATGGCGCCGATGGACTGCCGGTTGACGCTGCCATAGCGGTGCGACAGTCGCCGCGCCCGCTTGGACATGTTGCTCAACAGTGCCCGCAGATCAGCCAGATCGAGCAGCAGCAGTCCCTCCTCGTCGGCGATGCGGAAGGCGATGTTGATGATGCCTTCCTGCGCGTCGGTGCAGTCCATCAGACGCGACAGCAGCAATGGCCCCATTTCGGAAATCGTCGTGCGGATGGGATGCCCCTTCTCGCCGAACAGGTCCCAGAAGATCGCGGGAAACTCCTGAAACTCGTACGGATCGAGGCCGATCGTCTCGGCGCGCTTGAACAGGAAGTCCTTGGGCTCGCCCATCGCCGCAATGCCCGACAGATCGCCCTTCACATCGGCACAGAACACCGGCACGCCGGCATTTGAAAATCCTTCGGAGAGGATTTGCAGGGTCACCGTCTTGCCGGTGCCGGTCGCCCCGGTGATCAGGCCGTGCCGGTTGGCATAGGCCAGATCGAGGTATTGCTTGGCATTGATCGTGTCGTCGGGATTGCGGCTGGTTCCAACGAAGATTTCCTCGGGCATCGACATGAGTGCTTGGACCTCTCGTTTCGAGCGTGGCAGGCTATAATGCGCGCCACGGTTGCCGACAATGGCAGCCGACGAATTTGCACCGAACGATTGCAACTGACCACAGCGCAGGCTTTGCTTGAACAGATGGCGCTTGCGGCATATGACGTAAACGTCAATTTCCCGGAGGTTTCCATGGACGAACTCATCAACCGCATCATCGAGAGCGTCGGGATCGATGCTGACAAGGCCCAAAGCGCCGTCGGCATGATCTTGGGCTTCCTGCAAAAGGAAGGCCCGCAGGACCGGATCGCCGAGATGCTGGAAGCGATGCCGGGCGCGCAGGCGCTGATCGAGCAGGCCAGCGGCGGCGGTGGCCTGCTTGGCGGTCTGGTGGGCGGCGGCGGCGTGATGGGCCTTGGATCGCAGTTGATGGGCCTTGGCCTGGGCATGGGCGAAATCTCCGGCATCTCCAAGGAAACGATCGCATTTGCCAAGGAAAAGGCCGGTGACGGTCCGATTGACGAAGTGATCGCAGCCATTCCGGGTCTCAGCCAGTTCGTCTGACGCCCGGCCAATAAGACGCAGGCGGCACACCGCCCGCCTCGACACAAGCATGGCACGCGCGCTGCATCGCCATCCCGCAACAGGAGGTTGGCCATGCAGCGACGGCGTTTTCTGTCTCATATCGGCACAGCCGCCCTGACGAGCATCGCGGCGCCGACTGCCCTGGCCCGCAACGGCACATCGGGCATCGCCGTGGCCGATCTGCGCGGATCGGTCTCGGCGGTCGAGTTCGATGTGCGACCGGGCGCGGTCGACGATCAATCCGTACGCTTTCAGCGCATGCTGGACCGGGCGGCGCAGAGCGGCGTGCCGGTGTTTCTGCCGGCAGGTGTCTATGTCATCTCCAACATCAAGCTGCCGGAAGGGGCGAGCCTGCACGGGGTGCCGGGCCGGACACAGCTTGTCTATGGCGGCAACGGGCATCTGATTTCGGCGCGTGATCTGTCCGCCATCACGCTTGGCGGCCTGGTTCTGGACGGGGCCAACGGACGTCTGCGCAACGGTGCCGAGGGGCTGGTCGATCTGCGCGGCGTTGCCAATGCGTCGATCACGGACACGCATGTGCGCGGCTCGAACCAGGACGGCATTTATCTTGAGGCGTGCGGCGGCCGGATCGCCGATTGCGATCTGAGGGGCGCTGTCCGCTTCGGCCTCTATGCCGTTGGGAGCACCGGGCTGACGATCCGCGACAACACCGTCAGTGCCTGCGCCAATGGCGGCATTATCGTGCACCGCTGGAGCCAGGGCCATGACGGCACGATGATCGTACGCAACCGGATCTCGGACATTGGCGGGACCAATGGCGGCACCGGCCAATGGGGCAATGCGATCAACCTGTTCCGAACCGATGATGTGTTGGTTTCGGGCAACAGGATTTCAGGCGCGGCCTTCTCCGCGATCCGCGCCAACTCGGCCCGCAACATCCAGATCACCGACAACATCTGCCGGGGCTCGGGCGAAACCGCGATCTATGCGGAGTTCGCGTTCGAGAACGCGGTCGTCGCAGGCAATGTGGTCGACGGCGGCTCGAACGGCATCTCGATCACCAACTTCAATGTTGGCGGCAGATCAGCGACAGTTTCGGGCAACATCGTGCGCAACATCGTCGCCACCGGTCCCTATCAGCCTGATCCACCCGGCTTCGGCGTCGGCATTGCCGTCGAGGCCGATACGAGCGTGACCGGCAACGTCGTCGAGGGTGCCGCACTCTACGGCATCAATGCCGGCTGGGGGCCGCATCTGCGCGATTGCGTGATCGCCTCCAATGTGGTCCGGCGGGCGGGCATCGGCATTGCGTTTTCGGAGGCAAGCGGAGCGGGCAATGTGCTCATCAGCGGCAATGCGATATCGGCTCGCGAAGGGGCGATCCGCGCGCATCGGTGGGCCGAGGTGACAACCGGCGAACTGCTGGGCGCCACGCGCGGCGTGCCGGGCAATGCGGTCCTTGCCAACAACCAGCTGGTCTGAACCCTTGCCTTGGCCCGCCGCAAGGCCCATGTCGACGGATGGAAAGGGCCGAACCATGAAACTCGATCGCCTGCTTCTGATCATCGTCGTCATTGCCGCCGCCCTTTACTTCACCGCCATGGCCGTTGGCGCGATCATCCTGACACCGACGGGCGTCGGCATCCCGATGCTGATCGTCTTGGGGGTCGGCGCCTATGTGATCTGGCGCGTCATCGCCGACCGGCGCGCCAACGCCGAAGACGACTACTACGACAAGAACGTGGAGAAGTAGGCCATGCTGGTGGTGACAACAGACACGATCGCAGGGCGCGATATCGGCGAGTCAGTCGGCATTGCGCGCGGCAGCGTCATTCGCGCCAAACACATCGGCACCGACATCGTTGCATCGCTGCGCAATGTGGTCGGCGGCGAAGTGACCGAGTACACCAAGCTCATGGCAGAAGCACGCGAACAGGCCTACGACCGCATGCTGGCCGATGCCGGCAGGATGGGCGCGGACGCGATCGTCGGCATGCGCTTTGCGACATCGATGGTGACGCAGGGCGCCGCCGAAATCCTCGCCTACGGAACGGCCGTCCGGTTCAAATAGTCAGCGTGCGCCCTTTGGCTCGCGCGGTCCTCACAGCGTCTGGTTGTATTCGCCCACTTCATCGTTCTCGCGCAGCACCGCGTCGACCGCGTGAAACATCTCAACCTTGCGCGCGTCCGACACGGGGCTTTCGACCACCACGACCAGTTCCGGCTTGTTGGAAGAGGCGCGCACCAACCCCCACGTTCCGTCATCGGCAACCACGCGCACGCCGTTGACCGTGACCAGATTGGCGATCGGATGTCCGCCGATCGGTTCGCCATTGGCGTGCATTGCCTCAAACCGCTTCACCACGCGATCGACGACGCCATATTTGACCTCATCGTCGCAATGCGGCGACATGGTCGGCGAGCCGTAGGTCAGCGGCAGGTCGCGATAAAGGTCAGCCATCGACTTGCCCGGATTGCGGTCGAGCATCTCGCAGACCGCCGTTGCCGTGACCAATCCGTCGTCATAGCCACGCCCGATCGGCGCATTGAAGAAGAAGTGCCCGGACTTTTCAAACCCGGCAATCGCGTTGAGTTCGCTGACCCGCCGCTTGATGTAGGAATGCCCGGTCTTCCAGTAATCGGTCGTTGCACCGTTGTTCTTGAGCGTCGGATCGGTTGCGAACAGCCCCGTCGATTTCACATCGACGACAAACGTCGATTGGGGATGGAGGGAAGAGATGTCGCGGGCGAGCATGACGCCCACCTTGTCGGCGAAGATCTCGTTGCCCTCATTGTCGACAACGCCGCAGCGATCACCGTCTCCGTCAAAGCCCAGACCAACATCGGCGCCGTTTTCCAGCACCGCATCACGGATGGCATGCAGCATCGTCATGTCTTCGGGATTGGGATTGTAGCGCGGGAAGGTGTGGTCGAGATCGACGTCCAGCGGGATGACCTCACAGCCGATGCGTTCCAGATGCTGTGGCGCAAACGCGCCGGCGGTGCCATTGCCGCAGGCGCAGACAACCTTGAGCTTGCGCGTGAGCGCGTGGCCTTGGGCGAGCTCATCAAGATAGACCGAGCGGAAATCGTCGACACGCTCATAGCTGCCGCCGCTGCCCAGGTCGAAATCGCCACCCAGGACGATGTCACGCAGTTGCCCCATCTCGTCGGGTCCGAACGTGAGCGGCCGGTCGCACCCCATCTTGACACCGGTCCAGCCGTTTTCGTTGTGCGAGGCGGTCACCATCGCCACCGACGGCACATCCAGCGCGAACTGGGCGAAGTATGCCATCGGCGAAAGCGCAAGACCGATGTCCTTGACCTCGGCGCCGGCGGCGGTGAGCCCTTGCGTCAGTGCCAGCTTGATGGCGAGCGAGTAGGAGCGGAAATCGTGACCGACAACGATCCGCGGGCCGGCGCCGCGCCGGCGGATGAGCGTGCCAAGGCCCATGCCGAGCGCCTGAATGCCAAGCAAGTTGATCTCGGGCGCCTTGTCCGATGCCGGATGGCCGAACCACCAGCGCGCATCGTACTCCCGAAACCCCGTCGGCTTGACCAGCGGCGTCGTCTCGTAAGCGAAGGTGTTGGGCGCAAGCTCGGCCAGCGGTTTCATGGTCGCTCCTGGGTGGTGGTGTAGGGTCGCCTATACAACCTATACGTTTTGCCCGCACGATGAAATCACGCGAAAGCCGGATGGTCCGTGTTGCATGGCTAGGTTAATCAATCGTGCCGCGCCATTACAGTGGCCCTAAAGCAAACGTCCTCGAATATCGGGCATGTATGGCCCCGGCCCATGATCAGGCACCGCGCGGGGCACCGGCTCTACTGCGCGTGCCGGCGTGACGCTGGCGGCGCGCACCGTTGTACCCGGACTGGCCTTGGGCTCAGCCGCCTGCGGCGGCGAGTCAGTGAAGTCGGACAAGCAGACCCCGACGATGCGGCCACCGACGGCCGCAAGGCGACCGACGGCCGTCTGTGCGGCTTCACGCGCAGTGCGTTCGGCAACAACCGCAAGGAGCGTCGCATCGGCCAGCCGCGCCAGAATGCCAGCATCGGACAGCCCCTCGACGGCCGGCGCATCGATCAGCACGATGTCGAAATGCCTGCGGCAATGGTCGAGCAGGGTCGCCATGCGGTCCGACGCAAGCAGGTCCGCCGGACTGTCAGGCATCGCTCCCGCCGGCAGAACCGCGATGCCGGCGTCCGGTACGGCGCGAAACAGCGGCCGGTCATGCACGCCCGCGCGTTGGCGGGCCAGAAGATCGGTCAGGCCGAAATCGTTTGGAACCTTGGCAAGCCGATGCAGGCGCGGCTGGCGCAGATCGCCGTCGATCAGCAGCACGCGACGGCCGATGGACGCAAACTCGCGGCCAAGCCGGTAGACAAGCGTCGTGCGTCCTTCACGGCGCCCGGGACTGGTGACGACCAGCGCGGTGACGGTGTGCCCCACGCCCGAGGCTTCAAGCGCCGTGCGCAGGATTCGGTGGGCCTCGGCGAACCGCGAACCGGTCCGGTTTGAACCCTTGAACGCTGGTGCGCCAGATCGGACCGGCAAGGTCGCCAGCACCGGCAGGCCCAGATCGGCCTCGACCTCGCTTGCATCGGCAAACCCCGCACGGCGCAGTTCGCCGATCGAAATGGCAGCAGCCGACGTCAGCCCGCCCAGCAGAAAGGCGACGGCAATGTTGATCGGCAGGCTCGGTGCGATCGGTCGGTCCGGCGGCACGGCCCGATCCATGATGATGGCGCTGGCCGGCTGTGCGTCCTGCCCGATTGCCGCGCCGTTGAGCGCGGCCAGGAGCGTGTCGAGCCGTGCCCGATCCGTCGTCACCTGGCCCTCCAGAATCGCATGCCGGATCGACCGTCGTTCGATGGCTGTCTGCCGCTGGGCAAGCCTGCCCAACTCGGCGCGCAGGGCCTCGGCCTCGGCAAGAGCACGGTCGCGCCGCGCCAGGGTATCGGCCGCGATGGCAGCGGTTTCGATGCCGATCTGTCGTTCGATCTCCCGGATTTGCGCCGCCTTTTCACGCATCGCCGGGTATCCAGGCTGGAAGGTTGCCCGCCCCTCCTCATAGGCCGCGCGCAATTCGATCGCACGCAAACGCATCGCCGCGATGGCCGCGCTGTCGCGCGCTGCCGGCAAACCGGCCGTGTTGCCGGCCTCGATCTGCCCCACCAACGCGTCCAGTTCAGCCTCCAGAGCAAGGACAGCCGTCAGACGGGCATTGACCTGCTCGATCCTTCCCGCCAGCAGTTCGGCGCTGCCTTCTTCCAGCGTCAGTTCATTGATGCGCGCGTACTCGATGACGGCGATCTGCGAAGTGGCCAGATCGCGCCGTGCCTGTTCGACCTGTCGCTGCAGTCGCGCGCGCCGCTGTTCGGACGCGTTTTGATGACGGTCGATCGCTCGGGCGACATAGCTGTCGGCGACCTGATTGGCGATGGCTGCCGCCAGATCGGGCTCGGCATGCCGATAACGCACCGACAAGATGGCGGTGTTCCGCACAACATCTGCGGACACCTGCTCCCGAAGGTTCTCGGCGGCGATCTGGCGGCGCGTGACTTGGGTTGCTTCTCCGGCGTTGCCGATGCGCATTTGCGCCTGTGCCGCCATGCCCCAGAGCTTCGGCGGCGAAAAATACGCCACCGGCGACACGAGGCGCGGATCGCTCGCCAGCCCCAGTTGGTCGACCACATGGATCGCAAGCTCGCGCGACAGAATGTGCGATCGCGCCGTCTGGAGCGCACGCGGCTTCACATCGACGCCCTGCGTGGCCGCACCGTTCGGTACCAAGGCCGTCGGCGCTACGATCTCGATCGTGACTTCGGCCTGATACATCGGGGTCCGCAGCAAGGTAACGATCAGCGCGGCCACCATGAAAGCGACGAAGCAACCGGCGACCACGCGCCGGTACCGCCAAACAAGCCGATAGGCCGCCGCGGCATCCATTTCTGCGGACGCCAAGGCAGCTTGCGATGCCACCGCAGGCACGCCGCCCGACATTGTCACAGCGCCAATGGAGCCGCGCTCATGCAGCATGGGAACGCTCCCGCACGGGCAGGCTCGCGGCGCCATTGGCCGCCGGATTTCGGCGCGAACCATCTTGCGCGATGGTGTCGGTCGGCGTTGATCCCCTCAGCGCAAAGACGCTGCCGATCGCGGTGTCCAGATCGACGTCGTGCACGCGCATGTGGCGCTTGACTTCCGCGATCTTGACATCGACCAGATACCGATACCAGAAACCTTGCAGCACGTGGAATGCGATGCCACGCCCGCCGTCCAGAACCCCCAGCCGAATGATCAGCCGATAGGCGATGTAGGCCAGAGCACGCCAGCCGCCCGGCAGCCGGGCATAGATGTTGTGTTTGAGCCACCGCCGCCGGCCGGCGGGTCCTCGCGGGCAAGACGCGTCCGCGCCTGTGCCTTCGGCGTCAGCATGCTCAAGGCGCAAAAGGTCGGCCGCTTCGCGGCTCGCGTAGCGATTGTGCTTCTCAATCCACCACGTCAGCGGCTTGAGGTTGTCGTCCACGATGGAGCCTTTGAACACGGCAAGCCGTCCATCGCAGATCACGTGTTCGTCCATCCACCGCGCTTCGATGTGGGCCTGGCCATAGCGGAACAGCCGCACAGATCGACTGGGCGCGACACCGCCAAAGCGGATCGGCTGGCGCTGAAAGGTCATGCGACGCCCGATGACGATGCCGGCAACGTCTGGATCGGTGGATGCCAGGTCACGCGTGATTTCGGCCGCAAGTGCGGCGTCGACAATCTCGTCGGCGTCGAGCCGCAGGACCCATTGCGTGTCGGGCGGCAGCATTGCGAGCGCCCAGTTGAACTGATCGGCGTATCCGCGCCATTCGCGCCGCAGCACCACCGCACCCTGGGCACGCGCGATGGAGACGGTTGCGTCGGTCGAGCCGCTGTCGACGACGACAATCCGGTCGGCGAAGCCTGACACGGACGCCATGGCCCGCGCTATGTGCAGTTCCTCGTCGCGTGTCAGGATCACCACCGTCACATTGGCGGTTGTGCCGTTTTGGGGGACAGGCTCATGCATGGCGGCCCTCCGCCATCTGAGACGATGCCAAAAGGACCAGTGCGAGAATCAGCCCGAAACTCAGCGACTTGAAGGTTGGCTGCAGAAACAGGCTCGACGAAAAGGTTGCGAGCCCGGCGCCAATCACCGCGCTTGGCATCGGCGCACTGGAGCTTCGCCCAAGCCCGGCACGCAGCCATTGCCACGCCGGCCCGACAAAGGCGGCGCCGGTCAACACCACAGCGTAGGCCAAACCGAACATGCCCGCCTTGAGAAGCATGTAGGCGTGGAAGCTGTGCACGAAGCGAACGGGCCCGGCATATCCCGGGCTTTCCAGCCAACTGCCCCAACCCAGACCGACGAGCATCAACGCCGGGTTGGCAGCGATCAGGTTACCGACACTCGCCATTTCCGACATCTTGGTCGCAAGGCCGACGTCCTCATATTTGGTGCGCACGAGATCCAGAAGTGGCAGCGCAAGATGGATCGCAATAGCGATTGCCGACAGGACACCGAACTTGGTCACAAGGCGCTTGGGCGAACCGGCCGGCATGATCAAGGACCGAGCGAGCAGGACGGCGATGAACAGTGTCAGCGGTGCCCGCACCACCATCGCAGCGAGCGGCGCGATGCAGAACACCGCGATTGCTGACCATGCCAGCGCGCGTGCAAACCGGCCCCGCTCAACCTCCGCTAGTGCCTGCAGGAGCGCGAAGATGGCCGCAAATGTGACGGCCGGATCCATCGGAAGGTACCGGGCGTCGCCGTACTGAACCGCCTGTCCGATGAGAGCCAGATCGCCGCCTGCCTCGACAAAGTACCGGGCTGAGAAGGCGACGCCGATGGCGGTGACGGCATGGGCCAGTGCATTCAGCCATCTGAGCGGTTGCTCCCTCAGGTACGGGTCGAGCAACAGGTAGAGGAACAGAAACAGAAAGGCCGTCAGATCGCGGCCGTAGTCGACCAGCGACCTTGTGCCGAAAACGAGACTGACGAGAGTGGGCAAGCCAAGCAGTACGATAAAGCCGATGCGCGAGATGTGGATGAACGGTGTGTCCTGCCTCCTCGCCAAACCGACGCTGGAAAGGCCGCGCATGCCAACCAGAGCGATGAGGCAAACGCCAATGACGAGTTCGGCGGCACCAAACTGCTCCGGCGTTGACGAACTGAACAGCGCGTAGCTGGCAATCATCGCCCAGAAGGCCAGCCAACGCAGCCGGTCCGATCGCAGTCCGTGTGGGCCGACCAAGGTGGCGGGCACACGCCGCGCGATTGTGGGAGCGGCAATCATCGACCGAACACCGGCCGCAGGCGGGCATAGGCCGTCTTGCCGGCACGATAGCTGAAAGGCGTCGCGGCGGCGGCAAGAAACGCTAGACAGCGCGCGTAGCTGCCCAACGCGCCGCGACAGCCAGCGAGCGACACGGCATTGCAGTTCATCAGCGCGATCTGCGTGCGTGCCGTGTTGAAAGCGCGTCGTCGCAATGCGTCCCGTGTGCGATAGCGCAGCTTTTCCGCGAAGCGGTATCGGTAGAGCGTTGCATCCAGCAGCCTGAACGCATAGCCGGCCCGAAACAGGCGAAAATAGAGATCGTAATCCTCGGGCGGGGTGCTGATGTGATAGCCAAACCGGCGATAATCGTCCGTTCGCATCATCATCGTCCCGTGCAGGAACGGATCATGGGGGAAGAAATCGGCTTCAAACGATGGCTCTGAGACCTGTCTTCTCGCAAAGCGCCGACCGTCGGCGTCCTCCATCTCGGCGCCGACGAAAACGATGGTCCGGTCCGCGCTTCGCATCAGAGCCGCATATTGTTGCGCAAGACGATCCGGCAGACTGACGTCGTCGGCATCCATGCGGGCGGTGACAGGTCCGCGCGCGACGCCAAGGCAGCGATTGAGGGAGAACCCAAGGCCAATGCTCTGCGCGTTGAACAGAAATCGGACGCGGCCATCCTGCGCATAGCGGCGAGCGACGGTGCGGTGCATCCGACTGCGGCCGGGATTGTCGCTGCACACGATCAGTTCGAGATCGGCAAGGGTCTGGCCCAGGATTGAGTCGATGGCCGCGCAAAGCACCTCTTGCGGCTCGTCATGGGTGGCCATGATCACCGAGACCAGCGGTTGCGACCGGCGTTTCTCGCTCATGGCAGCCACATCAACTCCTTGTCGCGCAGGCATTCATGCAGCGCGATATCCTCGGCATAGAGACGCGAAACCCGCGCCCGCGATGCACGATCGAGCGTCGATCGGATGTTCGCCGAACGTACGGCCCGGTTCAAAGCCGGCAAGAAAGGCTCCGCCACGCCGGTCGCCGCGCAGAAGCGGGCAAGGCCTGCACCAATGCGCGCAAACGGGATCATCGCGACCGGCAGTCCGCCCGCAAGGCATGCGTCGACATGCGCCCGCGCTGTCCGAAAGAACGCATGATCGGACACCCTGCCATCGGTCAGGCGATCGTCGATCCATCGATTGACGTCGTCGTAGCGCAGAACATCGCTGATCGTCGTCGGTTCATGCCGGCCCATCGCGTGTCCGTAGCGAAAGGACGAGGCGATCCGCTGCAATGGATCACGAACCACGATCAGCGCGGGCTTGCCGCGCTGCCGGTTCCGATCGACGGGATCCAGTTCGTCGAACAGCAGATGGCCCGGGTCGGGACGACCAAACGCCGAAGCAATGCTTGTGCCGGCTGAGCGCGGAACGTGCACGAAGTGAAACGCGGCGTCATGCCAGCTGGCGTCCAGCCGCCTGACATGGCGCGCATACAAGCGCGTGATCAGCCGGTCGCCAGCCAGCCGACGATAAAACAGCTGCTTTGCGTGAACGACGGGATCGATGGCACCCATATCAAAACCCCAACCGCCCCGACACCGCGTCGGCACCAATGCCCATGGAGCCGAGTATGGTGCTTGCGGCCTTCATGACGCCGCCGCAGTGGCGTTGCTGTGATTGCCGGTCCGGTTTCGCAGGTACCAGTCATACGTGCGGGCAAGGCCTTCATCGAGGCCGATGCGATGGCGCCATCCAAGCGCGCGCAGGCGGCTGATGTCGGCCAGCTTTCGTGGCGTTCCGTCCGGTCTGGCCGTGTCGAACGCCAACTCGCCCTCAAAGCCGACGGTGGCGGCAATGCGCTCCGCCAGCCGGCGGATCGTGACCTCTTCCCCGGTCCCCAGATTGATTGGCATGGCGCCGCTGTAGTGCGTGGCAAGGTGAACAAGAGCATCGGCGCAATCATCGACATGGAGGAACTCGCGCAAAGGCGTCCCGGTGCCCCATACGGACAGATGCGTCCGGCCATCGCGCTTGGCCTCATGCGCCTTGCGCAGGAGGGCAGCGAGCACGTGGCTCTTTTCCAGATCGAAGTTGTCACCCGGCCCATAGAGATTGGTCGGCTGGGCGCTGATGAAATCGCAACCGTACTGCTGGCGATAGGCCTGACAGAGCTTGATGCCGGCGATCTTGGCGATCGCGTAGGCTTCATTTGTCGGCTCGAGCGAACCGGTGAGCAAGGCTTCTTCGCGGATTGGCTGATCGGCCAGGCGGGGATAGATGCAAGTCGAACCCAGCATCACCAGCTTCTCGACGCCTGCCTGATGAGCGGCTTCGACGACGTTGGCCTCGATCATGAGGTTGTCGTACAGAAAGGTCGCTGGCGCTGCGGCATTTGCGGCGATCCCGCCCACCTTGGCGGCGGCAGCGAACACCAGCTGGGGTCGCATCCGTCGCATCCACGCATCGACATCTGCCTGGTTGCGGAGATCGAGTTCGGAACGTGGCGCCGTCAGGATATCGACGGGTTCATCGGACAAGCGGCGCAAAAGGGCGGCGCCAACCATGCCACGGTGGCCAGCCACCCAGACCCGCTTACCTTCAAGATGGTAGAGCGCCCCGGTCACAGCTTCGCTCCCACAGCGCACGTCGGTATCTGGGCGCAGGCTCGGCCAGACCCGTGGAACACTCCGCGACGCTCTTCACCGGCCCGCCGAACGCGCTGTTCGTGCCAAGCGTCACCTCTGCCCGACGATCGTTTCATTGCGTATGGCAGCGACGCCCAAGGTTCGCCTTCCGCCAACGTCGGGCACAACACACAGGCAGTTGTCGGCTCAGTCGTTCTGGCGGCGCTCCGGGCAAGGATGGTGACCGAAAAGCGACGCGCGGGTTTCATCACTTCACCGCCTTCAGGCGTGGTGTGTGTTCGGCATCGACACGTCGAACCGCCGCTTCGCGGGCGACCACCTCCAGATCGTCGGTCACCATCTCGGCGACCATGTCTTCGAACGAGGTGCGAGGCTCCCAACCCAGTTCGCGTTTGGCCTTGGACGCATCTCCGCAGAGGTGGTCGACTTCGGTCGGCCGGAAGTAGCGGGGATCGATCGAGACCAGCACACGGCCCGTCCGGGGATCGCGGCCGACCTCATCCAGCCCTGCGCCTTCCCAGACGACGTCCGTTTCAATGCAGGCCAACGCGGCTTCCACGAAGGCGCGTACGGTCCGCGTCTGACCGGTTGCCAGCACGTAGTCATCGGGCTCAGGCTGTTGCAGCATCAACCACATGCCTTCGACGAAATCGCGCGCATGCCCCCAATCACGCTCGGCATCGAGATTGCCCAGATAGAGCTGGTCCTGAAGGCCAAGCTTGATGCCGGCGACGGCGCGCGTGATCTTGCGCGTCACGAATGTTTCCCCGCGCAGCGGGCTTTCATGGTTGAACAAGATGCCGGACGAGGCGTGCAGATTGTAGGCTTCGCGGCAGTTGACCGTGATCCAGTGCGCATAGAGCTTGGCCGCAGCGTAAGGCGAGCGCGGGCGGAACGGCGTTGTCTCTGATTGCGGGGTTTCGGCGACCTCTCCGTACATCTCCGACGTCGATGCCTGGTAAAAGCGCGTGCGGTCGGAGAGGTTCAACAGCCGTATGGCCTCAAGCAGGCGCAACGTGCCGAGCGCATCAGCGTTGGCCGTGTACTCCGCCGTCTCGAAGCTCACCTGCACATGCGATTGCGCCGCCAGATTGTAGATCTCGTCGGGCTGGACCTGCTGGACGATGCGAATGAGGTTGGTCGCATCCGTCATGTCACCATAGTGCAGATCCAGCAGTCGACCGCTGGTTTGCGGGTCCTGGTAATGCTGATCGATGCGGCCGGTGTTGAAGGATGACGACCGGCGCTTGATGCCATGCACGTGATAGCCCTTGGCCAGGAGAAACTCGGTCAGGTAGGCGCCGTCCTGACCGGTGATGCCTGTGATCAATGCCGTCTTCATGCTTTCGCGGTGGCCCCGCCGAGTCGCGCCGTCAACAGGTCCGGTCATCGCGCGCCCCAACCCGTCAGCATCACCGGGATTGTCCGAATGGCTATCAGCGTGTCCAGCCAGACCGAGAAATGCCTGATGTAGTAGAGATCGTACGCGACTTTCCTGCGAACCTGGCGCTCGCCGGCGACATAGCCCTGGTTGACCTGCGCCCAGCCACTCAATCCGGGCGGCACCGCATAGCGGTTGCGATAGCCCGGCACGGTCTGCTCGTAGTGCCGCGCAAGACGGGCAGAATCCGGCCGCGGCCCGATCCAGCTCATCTCCCCGCGTACGATGTTCCAAACCTGCGGCAACTCATCGAGCCGCGCGCGCCGCAACAGACGACCCAGCCCGGTGACCCTGCAATCGTCTGCGCGAGTCACGGCGGCTGACAAATTGTCCGCCCCGGAGCGTTGCACGCGCATGGTCCGGAATTTGTAGAGGATGAAGGACCGGCCGCAACAACCGACACGGCGCTGGGAAAAGAAGACCGGCGCGCCGTCAAACAGCCGCACAGACGCTGCGACGACTCCAATGATCAGCACTATCAAGGGCAGAAGGACAACCAGTACGACAAGATCGAGCCATCGCTTGAGCACCAACTGCCGCCGATACGGCGATGCCGGCACGCTTGCCGAGACTGTAGGCCGGTGAGAAACCGAGCCAGCAACACCAAGCTGTTCGCCCAACGTGCGATTGGCATAGGCAGCGGCGCCGCCCATGTTCAGCCAAGAACAACCCCTTACGAACGCACTCTCAGACACGCAGACAACGCCGTTCCCCATGCACGGTTGCGCATGAACTTCAATTCTACCGAAAGTTGAACACAATACTCGCCCTTGTTGGGATTTTGAGGGCAATTTTATTCAAAGTCTACATCCAAATCAGTGATCTAATACTTATGTATAACGTGAAATTGATTTTGATCTTCAACGCCTTGCATGATGCGTTGTCATGGCATTTTTGATCGGCACGCACGCCAACACACGCACCTTGCTCGACACCGGCTTCCGATCACGTGTCGGCATGCCTTCCAACGGTACATGTCCGCGCGGGTCGCTAAAGTGGGCCAGCCAGTCGCGTTGCCGATCCCGCCAGACCGAGCGCTTCACGCAAGTTGCGACCAGCGATGCGCGCGCCCGATGGGAATGCGATGACGATGTCACCGCCATAGACGCGAAGGTCGGTCGCCCGCCCGGCGCGTATGTCATTCAGCGAGTATCGGGCGACGTGCCGTCCGCCAGCGACCGGCCGGAACACGAAAACCCGTCCGGCATCAGCGATGTCGTTCAGGCCGCCGGCTTGGGCCGTCACCTGAAGGAGGCTGGTACGACCGGCAATGTCATAGACGCCAGGGCTCCGGAACTCGCCGTCCAGCGTAATCCGCTGGGTTGTCGACTCGACGATGTCGACCGTCACTTCGGGATCGCGCAGGTACTGGCGCCCATATGCGGCTTCCAGCTGCCGCTCCAGCTCGGCCGGTGTCGTCCCTGCAGCCATCACAGGACCGATGAGCGGCATTGACACGGTGCCACCGGCATCGACGCGCGGCCTCCGGTCGAGTTCCTCGACGTTGAAGACATCGATCGCCAGGACGTCTCCGGCCGCGATGCGCGTCGCAGCACCGGCATTGGCGGGGGGCGACAACGCGGCGACCATTACAAGGTCGCCGTCACTGTCATCGACGATCTCCATGTTCGCCGCATCGACCATGGCCATGGGCGCGATACCGCCGGACTGGCAAGCGGCGGCAAGGCCCGCCGCCAGCACGGCCGCTGCCAATCGCACCCCGTTGATCCGCCCAACTCCACCCGCCATCGCCGGCGACGATAACAGCACAGCATACAGGAGGCCATGACAAACCGGATCGGGGCTATGCGGGCTCGATGCTGATGGTCCACTCAATCGATGTCGCGGCCAGGCCGGTGACAGTGACGGCGATCGCCTGGTGGTATGGATCAATACCGATTTGCACATTCATGCCCGCCAATGCTTCGGAAAGCGTGCGCTGAACCGCCGGCGCGGCAAGGACCACGTCACCGAGCGGCAGTCGCAGAACATGAGCGATGTCCTCATAGGCTGCCTGCTCGGCGGGAACGTCCGTATGACGCGCCCGCGTGATGATCCGGAAGATCCCGCCGCCGGAACCGACCGGGGCACGGGCAGCCACCACCGGCATGTCGTCGGTCGTCACCGCCCGCATGATGCCGGCGCCAGACGCACCGTCGCGCGATGAACCATCACCGGACTGTAGCAGCGAAGCCCTCAGACCCAACTGAGGCCTTGCGACCCACACATCATCGCCTTGGCGCTTGGCGATCACATCATCTTCGGCGTGCACCGCCGACACACCTGCGGTGTCGGCCGCGATGCGCTCCAGCCCCGCATAGCGAGCCATGCCGGCATCCGTCGCAACATGCAAAACGCGACGGCATTCATCATGGGCAACGGCGTTGACCGCACCCGCCGGAAGCAACGCCCTTGCCCCGTCACGCATGAGCGGCAGTTCCGCTGCGTGGATGCGCCCGATGGCATCGATGTCCGGCATGGTCGCGCCGATCCGCCACAGTGCGATCTGCCCATCGGACAAGGGACTGCCGCCGGACACGGCCTCGCCGATACGCAAGGCGGCAGACGCGTTGGCCAGGCTGCCGGGCGCGGGCGCGCCGGCGACGTGCGCACCATCGACCCACAGTTCCGCCTTGCTCGCGCGAATGCCCGCGACGAGGAAGTGCCACACGCCCGTGGTCAGCGGCAGTGGCGCTTCGAGCGCGACCGGCCCGTTACCATCATCGAGCACGAAACGTGGACGTCCGGTTGCCGTGATCTCCAGCGCGTAGCGGGCGGCTGATGGGGTGCTGTCGCGATCGAGCACCGTCTGGAGCGTTCCGGTGCCGTCGATCTTCAGCCACCCGCAAACGGCAAAATCGTCCGCGGCGAAATCAAAGCCATGGGACGGCGACCAATCGAGATAGTCGGTGTCCGAAAAACCTCCAAGCGACGCGATGTCGGCACCTTCGGCGACAGCCTGCCGGCCGATCGTGCCGACGATGATCGGCGCGTTGTCGGCAGCCGAACGGTCGATCCCGCCGCCTTCTACCAGTATGTCATCGGCGGACACGGTGGTGCCGGCGGCCGCGTCCTCCACCTGCACCTGTACGGTGACGGTTGGTGAGGAGGGCACGAAGACATGGCTGAATGCGGTCGGCACGGTCTGCGCACCGACAACATGCTTGATGATCGGATCGGCGAACGCGCCATCGCGAATACGTACCGCATAGCCGGTTGCGGTTCCGCGCCGGACAAGGCCGCTGATCCGGACCGGCTTGCCCGCCACGACGGCGTACTCGCGGTAGGCGCTGCCGTAGGGCACGTCGGCGGTCACCTCCAACTCGCCCGATACACTGGCGGTTGTGGCGTTCTTGGTCTGCCACTGCGACGGAACAGCGGCATCGAAGTCGTCGACGGCCAAGGCGCCCACCAGATCGGAGAGATCGGCACTGCTCTCGGCCAGAGCCAACCGTATGTCGCCGACCTGATAGCCGGTCAGATAGGTATCGGTGATGTGGCAGATGCTTGAGTGGGCCGAAATGGCCGCACGCATGATCAGATTGAGGCCACCGGGCTGCCCGATCACGACATCGTTGGCCAGACGACGCGCAACGTCCTGTGCGGTTGCGTCTTGCAGCAGTGCAGGCACGCTGGACCCATCGAGCATGAGTTCGGGCGCCGAGCCGTCCGCCCAAGATTTGTGCGCGGCATGAAGCTCGATGAGCGCCTGTGTCGTGTTGACCGCGACGAGCCCACCATCGGCGAGTGCGTCTCCGCCCGCATGCGTGTCGCCCGGTATCGCGGCAAGATCGCTGACGGTTCCGCTTGCGTGCATCCGAGATGTTCCGGCACCGGTGAATGCGTCGATCGTGGGCGCTGGCATACCGCGCGCTGCATCAACCTGCGTTCCCGGAGCGATGCTCATGGCGACGGACGCAACGTTGGCGCTGGCCAATCCCGCGCTCCAATGGCCGGCGATGTCGGCAGCGGCACCATTGCGGCCGGCGATCTGTGCGAGGGCGTGTCCCGTGGTGCCCGTTCGCTGGCCTGCGACGCGGTCGGCGACAAAATCGGCATGGACCAGCCCTGTCGTTGGTCCGGTCGCCATGACCATGAGCCCGTTGAGGGCACGCACGGCATTGACCGTGCTGGCGGTATCGAGCGGGCGCCCCGGACCAGCCTCGAACACCATCCACATGGGGCATGTCGGATCGTCCAGATCATGGATCGTCACCGAAGCCGGTTGTGCGACGAGCAGCGCGATCTGCGGAAAGCGCCGCGAGCCGCCCCGGTGCGGCGTGTCCAGCGCTTCGCGATACCAGCTCGACCCCGCGCAGCGGTCGCGCCAAGCGCCGCCATCGCTGTCCTTGCGGGTGTCATAGACAAAGATGTCGACGACATCGGCCGCGCTGAGAACGTTCCGCACGCCGCCGGAGAGCGCGGCGATGGTCTCGTTGAGACCGGTCACATCGGCCAAGGCCGCCAATGTCGCCTGCCGGGCGGCCTCGGCTTCGTCACGCGCCACACCGGCATCATCGAGCAACGTGCCCCAGAAACTGCCGCCTGTCGGCGCCCACACACCGTCCGACTTGCGGTGTTCGGCGCCGGTCGAGCGGATGATCGCGGTATCACCATCATGGCCGAAGCCGGGTGCAAGATCATCGACGCCGTCCACCGCATGGAACGCGCGGCCGGGCAGGCCCTGGGTGCCGGCGCGAACGACGGCCACCGAAACGTCGGTCGCGATGCGCACGCCGCGAACCGGGGCGACGTAGAGCGTCTCGTCGATCCCTGCCGGTGATCGCATCTTGAGGGCAATGCTTGCAACCGAGCCCAAGGGCAGCGGGGCCGTTTGCGTCTCTGTCGCGGAAAACCCGACGCGCCCATTGCCCGCCTGGGCAAGATCGCCAACGAGCGGCACCGCGCCCATCGACCAACGCACCTCGAACACCGTGACGATCCAGCCGGTCAGATCGAGCGGTTGACCCTGGGCATCGACGATGTCGATGTGTCCGGCCCAGTCATCGCCGGGCACCAGGTCGATCGTCGGGAAGGCGGTTGCATTCATCGGGCTCTCCATTGGCGTGCGCTTTGCCGCAAGTGTGCGGTCAGAGCGGGCCGGTTGGACAAACCCCAGCGTCGCAACTCGTCGGCGGCTCGCGCGCCGCCGTCAAACGTCGTGGGAAACCGGAACGTGGTCGGGTGGTCGAGCAGCGCAAGGGAGCGCGCAGGTGCGCGACGCTATCCAACGGCGCGTCGCCATTGGGGCCATCGCAATGCGGGTTGCCTATCATGTGCCGATTGGTCGGAGTGGCAGGATTTGAACCTGCGACCCCCTCGTCCCGAACGAGGTGCGCTACCAGGCTGCGCTACACTCCGGCCGGCGCTCCTGTAGACGACCGCAGGGCAAACGGCAAGGGAACTGCCACGCTACCGACGATGAATGTGCGCGATCGATCGCGGTGGACGCGTGTGTCGGTCGAATACCCCCTTGTGCGCAATCGCACGGCGAGCCCGGCCCGGCGCCGGTACGCTCCAGACAACTCACGTTTGGAGAGAAGACATGGAAACGATTGTCGCCGTCATGCTGCTTCTGGGTTGCGACCACTCCGCCATGGTCTGCCGCCAAAGCAACGACGTATCGCCGCACTACGCCTCGCTGGAAGAGTGCGAACAGGACATCAACGTCCGCATCCGCATGACCCAGAACCACCCGGTCACGATCGCCCAATGCGTTGCGGCCGGCGCCGTTGCACCCGACCAGGACGTGGTCATCGACTGGCAGCTCGATCGCGTCGGCAACCTGACAGCGCAGGCTCGCGTCCGCGATGGCGGTACGGTTGTCGCCGCCGTCTTCTGAGGCAATTGCGCCGGATCACGCGATGCTGGCGCCGCCCGACAATGTCGCGTCGTCGGCACGTCCCAGCGCGCTGAACACGGATTTGACGATGCTATCGGCATCAAGGCCGGCGATCTCATACATGCGATCGGGCGATGCCTGATCCATGAAGCGATCGGGCATGAAGAGCGACCGGTACTTCAGATCGCCATCGAGCAAACCCTGGCTCAAAAGGTGCTGGGCGACAAACGAGCCGAAGCCGCCGACCGAACCCTCCTCGACCGTAATCAGCAACTCGTGCTCACGCGCCAGCCGCTCGATCAACGCGGTGTCGAGCGGTTTGGCAAAGCGGGCATCGGCCACCGTTGCCGGCAGGCCGTAGGAGTCGAGCTTCTCGGCAGCGAGCAGCGCATGCTTGAGCCGGCCGCCCAATGACAGGATCGCCACCTTGCCGCCTTCGCGCATGATGCGTCCCTTGCCGATGGGCAGCGCCTCGCCGCGCTCGGGCATGTCCACGCCGATGCCCTCGCCGCGTGGATACCGGAACGCGATCGGGCCCTCGTCATACTCTGTGGCGGTGCGCACCATGTGCTTGAGATCGGCCTCATCGCCGGCGGCCATGATCACAAATCCCGGCAGACAGCCGAGATAAGCCAGATCAAACGCACCGGCATGGGTCTGGCCGTCGGCACCGACGAAGCCGGCCCGGTCGATCGGAAAGCGAACCGGCAGGCCCTGGATGGCAACGTCATGCACGACCTGGTCGTATGCGCGCTGCAGAAAGGTCGAATAGATGGCCGCGAACGGCCGCATGCCATCGGCCGCCATCCCTGCGGCGAATGTCACCGCATGCTGTTCGGCGATGCCGACATCGTAGGTGCGGTCGGGAAAGGCATTTTCGAAGATGTCGACACCGGTGCCCGATGGCATGGCGGCGGTGATCGCGACCACGCGGTCATCGTCTTGCGCTTCCTGCACCAGCGATTGTCCGAACACCTTGGTGTAGCTGGGCGCATTGGGCTTCGCCTTGGCCTGCGTGCCGGTGATGACATCGAACTTCGACACGCCGTGATACTTGTCCGCGGCGGCCTCGGCGGGCGCGTAGCCCTTGCCCTTCTGCGTGACCGCATGAATGAGGATCGGGCCGACGCCGGCATCGCGCGCATTGCGCAGCACGGGCAGCAGATGGTTCAGGTTGTGGCCGTCGATCGGACCGACATAGAAAAAGCCAAGTTCCTCGAACATGGTGCCGCCGGAGAAGAACGTGCGCGTGTACTCCTCGGTCTTGCGGGCCTTGTCCTGAATGAACTTCGGCATGCGCTTTGACAGTTGCTTGGCCGCCTCGCGCAGCGAAATGTAGGTGCGGCCGGACACCAGTCGCGCAAGATAGGCGCTCATCGCGCCCGTGGGCGGGGCAATCGACATGTCGTTGTCGTTGAGGATGACGATCTGGCGCGCGTCCATGTGGCCGGCATTGTTCATCGCCTCGTAGGCCATGCCCGCCGACATCGCGCCGTCGCCGATGACCGAAATGACGTTGCGTTCGATCCCTTGGTGGCGGGCCGCCTCGACCATGCCCAGACCGGCCGAAATCGATGTCGACGAATGCGCCGCGCCGAACGGATCGTACTCGCTTTCGGCGCGTTTGGTGAAACCGGACAGGCCGTCTTCCTTGCGCAGCGTGCGAATGCGGTCGCGCCGCCCGGTCAGAATCTTGTGCGGATAGCACTGGTGGCCGACGTCGAAGACCAGCCGGTCGTGCGGCGTGTCGAACACGTGGTGAATGGCAAGGGTCAGTTCGACAACGCCCAGGCCCGCGCCCAGATGTCCGCCGGTCTGGCTGACCGCGTCGATCAACTCGGCCCTGAGTTCCTCGGCCAGCTGTGGAAGCTGATCATCGTCCAAGGCCCGCAAATCCTGGGGTGACCGGACGGTATCCAGCAGCGGGGTTGAAGGGCGTGCGGTCATCGATGATGCCTCCCGATCAGCCGTTTGAGCTCTTGGTCCGGCATCTTCACGGCATGCGTCGCGACAGATTGACGGATTATCATGTCAACTTCAATTGTCACTTTTGTCTCGACCCTTGTCAATCTCGCCTGTCAACCAAGCCTTCACCCATAAGGCCGGCGGAACCTTCGCGCCCCGGCTCAAGCGCCATAGCCGCGCGCAGCCTTGCGTCAAGTGACTGAAAAGACCGACGCCATTTGCCCTGACATGCCAACCAGATGGGCCAAAACGGCGACGATGCCAAGCGGGACATCATGTCGCCTCAGCGCCTGAACGATCGTTGCAGGGGCTGGCCGGCCGCTCACGCGCCGAGCGCCGCCGACAACCGGGTGTCTTGCGACGCCGCCTGCGCGGTCATCGCATCCTGGCGCGCGCGCAGCCTGGCGATCATCGAGCCTTCCGAGGGCGCCGCATTGCCCCAGGTCAGCAGGTCGCCCCTGGCGATGGGAGCCATCGCCTTGCCCTTTTCCAGCAAGCCGCAGGGGATGGCATTGCGTGCGCGCGCCTCGGTGACGGTCATCGTGAAGGAACGGTAGCAAAACTCACCCACCGCGCCGAGCGTTTCGCCTGCGGCGATGTCGCGCTTGGCAACCGCGCAGACTTCGGCAACCGGCGTTGCCATCGGCACCATGTCAGGCTTGCCGTGCAAGATCACGCGCGCGGCCGTCAGCGGCACTTCGAGCGATGTCAGATGGTATGGCCGGTGGAACGTGAAGTAGGGCCCCTCGCCCATCTTCAGGTCGGCCATTCGTTCGTGGATGCGCGGGTGTTCGGCCTTGATCACCACGAAAACGCCCGGCGAGACACCCTTGCCGATCGAATAGTCGACGCAGCCGGGCTTCGACAGCACGCCGCCATCTTCGGCCGGGATCAACACCGATGCCAGTTGATCGACACGCGCGCGCGGCCCGTGCATGCCCGGCACATCGGGCACAAGGCCCGTGGCGTTGGCGATCGCCGCCATCTCGACCATCGTCTTGGAGCCGTCGACGAACTCGACGAGCATCCGGACGTTCATGTTTCGCCGGTCGGCTTCGGCACGATAATCGTCCGGCTGCGCGTCGAAGCTGAGCGGGTTGTTCTTGCCCTTGCCGGCCGAGACCACGCTGTGGCCCATGGCCGTCACGAACTCGATGATCTCCATGCAGGAGGACGGTTCATCACCGGCGCCAAGCGTGTAGATGACGCCCGCCTTGTCGGCCTCGTGCTTGAGGTAGGGGCCGATGCAGACATCACACTCCACGTTCATCATGATCAGGTGCTTGCCGTGGCCGATCGCCCGCATGCCGATGTCGGCGCCGGCCTCGGGAACCCCGGTCGCATCGATGACCACATCCACAAGGTCATGCGACAGCGCCAGATCAAGATCGTCAGTCACGGCGATACGGCCGTCTTCGATGCAGCGCGAGGCTTCGTCATGGGTCGCCGCAAAACGGGTCCGGCCGTCCTCGCCATAGGCGATGACGGTGCCCTCCTCGGCGCGGCCCGGCGTGCGCTCCATGACGGTGGCGATCTCGACACCGTCCATCATCGCGACCTGGGTGAAAATGTCGGTGCCCATCTCCCCGGTTCCGACAAGACCGATGCGGATGGGACGGCGCTGATCGGCACGGGCGCGCAACTCGGCGGCAAGTCCGGTCAGCGTTACATTGGTTGGAGTGAAGGCCATGAACCCGCGCAGTTGCAGCAACAGTTCCGACAAGTAGTTGCCAACGCGGCCTGAAAAAGGCAAGCGGAACCGGAAAAACGCTCCAATGGCCTGGCGAGTGCCGACAACGATCATGGCAGCGGACCCCACCACGCACGACACGCGACATGGCGTCTCGACCTGGCTGGCCGGTGCGACACGGGCCCATCTCACAGCCGTCTTTGCGGCGCTCGGAGTGGTCGGCAGCGCCATGACGGTACTCGTCGCCGGCGCGATGATCGTGTCTGTCGTGCGCCTTTTGCTGGGTCGCTTGCCACGGCCTCCGGTCTCGCGCGCGCTGCTGTTTGTCTCGCTGTCCGGCGGCCTTTTCCTTGGCAGTGCAACGCTCAGCGCGGTGCTGGACCCCGGCGATGCGGACAACTGGTTCGTTGTGGTTCAGCGCGTCGGCTTTGTTCTCTTCATCCCGCTCATGGCGAGCCTGATCGTTTTGGATCGAAAGACTGTTCTGGACGCAGTCGAGATCGGCTGCGGTGTGGGAGCGGCCGCTGTCCTTGCCTGGACGGTGTTGAACCTGACGGCGGGAGAACCCCGGGCCATGGGCGGTTCCGGCAATCCGGGGCCCTTTGCGACCACCTGCGCCTTGCTTTTCGCCGTGTGCCTTCTGGCTGCCTTGCGCGCGACCGTACCGGTACGGGTGTTGCTCTTCGGCCTTGCAGCCATCGGGGCGGGCCTCGCGCTGCTCGCATCAGGCATGCGAACGCTTTACCCGTTCCTGCCCGGCATGGTCTTCATTGCGGTCCTGTCGCTGCCGTCGGCGCGGCGCCGTCTTGCCAACTGGCGCGTGTTGGGCGGGCTGGCCGTGGCCCTTGTTATCGTCGGCCTGTTGTCGGCCGATGTCGTTGGCCAGCGGATCAGCGCGCTGCAATCCGATCTTGATCGCCACGGGCTCGCACCATCGGCGGACACATCGCTTGGCAAACGCATCGCAATCTGGACCTGCGCGGTTCGCCAGATCCCGCAGAACCCTACGCTCGGCATCGGCCACCGGGACGCCATGGACCACATGGTGAGTTGCACCGAGGATCTCGTCGGATCGCCGCTCCAGTTCACCCACTACCACAACGCGGCTCTCAACGCTTTGATGCTCGGGGGGGCGCTGGAACTGATCGCGGTGATCGGGCTGCTGGTCGCGCCCTGGCTGGCTCTCACCCAATCGCGCGGCGATGACATCGCCGCCCACGGCTCGGCCTTGCTGGCCGGAACCACGCTCATCTATGTCGCCAACGGTTCACTCAATGTCATGTTCGGCCATGACATCCATGATTTTCTGTTCATCTTCACAATCACGGTCCTGTTGCACCTGATCTCCGGCCAGGACCTGCATCAACCCGGGCGACGGTGACTTGTCGAAGCGCCTGTTCGACATCGTCGTCTCTTGCGTTGGACTGTCCTTGCTCTGGCCGCTGATGATCGTCGTTGCCGTCGCGATTGCAGCCGAACGCCGTGGGCCGGTGCTTGTTTGGCAGAACCGCGTTGGACGAGATCGCAAACCGTTTGCTTTCGTGAAGTTTCGCACCTTGCCCACGGATACACCCCAGCGTCCGACCCATGAGATCGATCAGGACAGCGCCCGGCCGCTGGGACGTTTCCTGCGCCGGTCCAAGCTGGACGAACTGCCCCAACTGTTTCTGGTGCTGTTCGGTTCCATGAGCATGGTCGGGCCACGGCCCTGCCTGACCTCACAAACCGAGTTGATAGGAGCCCGACAGGCGCGGGGCGTGTTCGCCTTGCGCCCGGGCATCACCGGCCTCGCCCAGGTCCATGGTATCGACATGTCGGATCCGGAAAGGCTTGCGCGCGCTGACTCGATCTATCGCGCGCGCCGAACAGTCAGCCTGGACCTCAAGATCATCGCTCAGACGGCCCGTATCATTCTCCGGCGGGGCTGACTTACTCGACCTGCGGGACGACGCCCCGCCTGACCAACGCCTCGATGATCCGCTCTGCGGCATCCGCGGCGGACAGCGCTGCGGTGTCGACGCGCAGGTCGGCGTCATGCGGCGCCTCGTAGGGACTGTCGATACCGGTGAAGTTCTTGATCTCGCCAGCGCGGGCCTTGCGATAGAGGCCCTTGACATCGCGCTCCTCGGCAACGGCGAGCGGCGTGTCGACGTGAACCAGCAGGAACTCGCCGTCGGCAACGCTCTGGCGCGCCATCTGTCGCTCGGCCTCGAACGGCGAGATGAACGAAACCAGCGTGATCAGGCCCGCTTCGGTCATCAGGCTGGCGACCTCGGCCACCCGGCGGATGTTCTCAACGCGGTCATTGTCCGTGAAGCCCAGATCCTTGTTCAGGCCGTGGCGCACATTGTCGCCGTCGAGCAGCATGGTGTGGGCGCCATGCGCTGCAAGCCGGCGCTCGACGATATTGGCAATCGTCGATTTGCCCGAGCCGGACAGGCCGGTGAACCACACCACGCATGGGCGATGACCCTTGAGATTGGCGCGTGCGGCCTTGTCGATGTCGGTTGCCTGCCAATGGACATTGGCCGACCGACGCAGCGCAAAATGAATCAGACCCATGCCGACCGTCGCATTGGTCATCCGGTCGATGAGGATGAAACCGCCGGTTTCACGGTTGTCCTCATAGGCGTCGAAAGCGATGCGGCGGTCGAGCGCCAGTGTGCAGCGTCCGACTTCGTTGAGCGACAACTCGCGCGCCGCCTCGTGTGCCATCGTGTTGACGTCGATCTTGTGTTTGGGGTGGGCGATGGTCGCCTGAACCGTCTGCGTGCCGGCCTTCAACAGATAGGTACGACCCGGGTGCATGGCCTCCTCGGCCATCCAGAGCACAGTCGCCTCGATCTGGTTTCCGGTCTGCGCCGGATCTCCGGCCGCACACAGAAGATCGCCACGCACGATGTCGATCTCGTCGGCCAGCGTCAGCGTGACCGATTGGCCAGCGACGGCCTCGGGCAGATCGCCGTCGGCGGTGACGATGCGGGCAACCGACGTCTCGCGCGCCGATGGCAGCACCTTGACGCGATCGCCGGGGCGGACGATGCCGCTGGCGACCCGGCCCGCAAACCCGCGAAAGTCGGCGTTGGGCCGGTTCACCCATTGAACCGGCATGCGCATCGGCAACGCTTCATGGGCGGTGTCGATCTCCACCGCTTCAAGATGCTGCATCAGCGTCGGTCCGGTGTACCAGTCCATTGCGGTGCTGTGGTCGACGACATTGTCGCCGTCGAGCGCGGAGATGGGAATGGAGACGATGTGATGGGTCCCACCCAGGGATTCGGCGAATTGGCGGTAGGCGATATCGATGTCGGCGTAGACCCGCTGGGCATGGTCGACCAGATCCATCTTGTTGACCGCAAGCACCAGGTTGCGAATGCCGAGACTTGTGACGATGAAGGAATGGCGGCGCGTCTGGGTGAGGATGCCCTTGCGCGCGTCGATCAGGATGACAGCCAGGTCCGCCGTCGAGGCACCGGTCGCCATGTTGCGTGTGTACTGCTCATGGCCCGGCGTATCGGCAACGATGAACTTGCGCCGATCGGTCGAAAAGAAGCGATGCGCGACATCGATGGTGATGCCCTGTTCGCGTTCGGCGGCAAGTCCGTCAACCAGCAATGCGAGATCGAGGCGGTCGCCTTGCGTGCCGACCTTCCTGGAATCGGTGGCCAGTGCGTCGAGTTGGTCGTCGTAGATCAGCCGGGACTCGTAGAGCAAGCGGCCGATCAGGGTCGACTTGCCGTCATCCACGCTGCCGCAGGTGATGAAACGAAGAAGCGACTTGCGCTCCTGCCGGTCGATATGGGCGACGATGTCCTCGCCCGTCAGAAGGTCGAACTTCTGCGCCATCAGAAATAGCCTTCCTGCTTCTTCTTCTCCATCGAAGCCGGCTGGTCACGGTCGATGACACGGCCCTGCCGCTCCGAAGCGGTCGAAGCGAGCGTTTCGCGGACGATGTCGGCGACGCTGGTCGCATCGCTTTCAAAGCCGCCAGTCAGCGGATAACAGCCCAGCGTACGAAAACGGACCTGCCGCGATTGGGGCGCCTCGCCGGGATGCAGCGGATACCGGTCGTCGTCGACCATGATCAGCACGCCATCCCGCTCCACCACGGGACGCTCGGCGGAAAAATACACGCCGGGCAGTTCGATCCGCTCACGTTCGATGTATTGCCAGACATCCAGCTCGGTCCAGTTGGAGATCGGAAACGCCCTGATCGTCTCGCCCGGGCTGGTGCGCGTGTTGTAGATGTTCCACAGTTCGGGCCGCTGGTTGCGCGGATCCCAGCGATGCCCCTGCGCGCGGAACGACAGTATCCGTTCCTTGGCGCGCGACTTTTCCTCATCGCGCCGGCCGCCGCCGAAGGC